>UREM01000009.1 GCA_900546775.1 uncultured Collinsella sp.
GCTCCTCGTCCACGGCGAGCCCGCAGACGATGGCGGACATGAGCGGCATGAGAGCGCCGAGGAACTGGGCGTAGGCGTCCGCGCCCAGCGCTGGGTCCCATCGGGTTACGGAGAAGTACTCGCCGCAGGCAAGACCGGCTGCCAGGCCGCAGGCGAGGTGCACCGCCGTGAGAGGGGAGCGCACCAGGCGCAGGGCCTCGGAGAGCAGGGCCCGCGGGAGAGTCATGCGCGGCGTCGGGTCGGAGAGTCGTGTCATGGCCATCACCGCTCCTCGGAGCGCGCGAACCAGGCCGCGCCCGCCGCCGTGAGCGCGGCGAACGTGAGCGCGCAGACCGCAAGGCCCGCCAGCGTGAGCATGCCATCCGCCGCGAGCGCCCCGCCGAGCGCCATGTCCGCCGCGAGTGGCTCGCCGCTCGGCAGCACGGGGATGAAGCTCGTGGGGATGACCATGCTCGCCGACGGCGGAAAGAGCTGCGGCAGCGGCACCAACGACCAGGCGAACCCACCCACGAGCTGCGCGGCGAGCGGGCAGAAGATGCCCGCGAGCAAGCCGAACCGCGCCGTGAGGAAGAGCCCTGCGGGGATCATCCACGCCGCGGTCACCGTGTTGACGAGCGCGCAGAGGAGCATCGTGAGCGTGCCCGCGGCCGTGAGGCCCTGCGAGGAGAACGCCGATCCCGCGAGGTAGATGCCGAAGACCACGAGGTTCGAGAGCGTGCAGAGCGCGAGGCACCAGAGCGCCTTGGCCCACCAGGCGCGCCCGAGCGGGAAGCCCAGGCCCAGAAGCCCCCGCATCCGCGTGCGAGCGTCCGCCCGCGCGACGCACGCCACCACGAGCGAGAGAGACACGGGCAGGAAGAGCGCGTACCAGTAGTTCCACGCGCTGAAGATCTGCACGCCCCGGTAGGGCATCGCGCCGAGCAGCGGCATCGGCAGCGCCATGAGCACGGCCAGGCGAACCGGTGCCGCGTGGCGCGACTTCAGGGCCTCGGCGCGCAGGGCCGCGAGCAGGCCGCCTTTCTCACCCGTCATGCCGCCACCTCCCCGCGCGCTCGTCGCCCTTCCCGGCAGAAGCTCATGAAGAGTTCCTCGAGGTCCTGCCCGGGACGAAGCGCATCCTCGTAGGCGAGGCGCCCCCCGCAGATGATACCGATGGTGTCCGCCATCTGCTGCACCTCGGAGAGGATGTGGCTCGAGACGATCACCGTCGTACCCGCCGCCGCGAAGCCGCGGATCTGGTCGCGCAGCTCCTCGATGCCGATGGGGTCGAGGCCATTGGTGGGCTCGTCGAGCACGAGCAGGCGTGGCCGGGCGATCAGCGCCAGCGCGAGCCCCAGGCGCTGCCGCATGCCCATCGAGAAGCGCCCGGCGCGCTTCTTCCCGGTGTCCGCGAGGTCCACGGCGGCGAGCACCTCATCTATGCGGCTCTCGGGAAGGCCCAGCAGCGTGGTGCGCACGCGCAGGTTCTCGCGCGCGGTGAGGTTGGGGTAGAGCGGCGCCTCCTCGATGAGGCTACCGATTGCGTAGAGGTCCTCGCGGCGCCAGGCGTGCCCGGCAAAGAGGATCTCCCCGGCCGTCGGCCGCAGCATCCCGCAGATCATCTTGAGCGTTGTCGACTTGCCGGCGCCGTTGGGACCGAGCAGCCCGTACACCTCGCCCTCGCGGATATGAAGGCTCACGTCGGCCACGGCGTCCTGCGCCTGGTCGCCGCGGCCGAAGCGCTTGGTGAGCCCGCGCGTCTCGAGCATGTAACCCATGGGTTTATCCTTTCTCTTCCGGGCGCGCGGGCCGAGTCGCCGTGCCCGCGCGCCTTACCTTTCGGGTTCACCATCCATGGTGGGGCGCGTTTCTAACGAAGCCGTAACGGCCGTTGGGCTCTTTTGGCGCCAACCCTTCTCGACCCGCACATCATGATTAATTTGCTTAAGGCAACAACTTTCCCGATCGATGTAATCACCGAATCAAAACGTGTACATCAGCCATCAAAGATGCCGAAAAATGTCATATTTGGAGGCTGATGTACACAAATGCAGAATCCCGCACAACCCAGTAGCATCCTCCATATGTCTGGACTCTCTATGCTTACGCTGGATAGACATCGCCGGAACGGGTATAGTATCGAAAGTTTTGTCGTTAACCAGCGGGGGAGTCCTGTGGGCATCAAAAAGAAGATCAAAAAGGAGCTTATCGGCACTTCCGATTACCCGTCGAATAAGATCTTTACGATCTCCAATTTCATCACCTTTACGCGCCTGATCCTCACCCTGGTATTTCTGTACCTGTTTGTGACGGATAACAACCGCGTCATCGCCATCGTTATCTACGCCGTTGCCGCCTCTACCGACTGGATGGACGGTCAGATCGCCCGCATGACCAAGACGGTCTCGTGGCTCGGCAAGGTCATGGATCCCATCTGCGACCGTGCGCTGCTGTTCACCGGCGTACTTGGGCTGGTGGTCCGCGGAGAGCTGCCCATCTGGGTCTGCGTGCTCATTATTGGCCGCGACATCTATCTGGGCATCGGAACGCTTATCGTGCGTCATTATCATCGTCGCCCCATCGATGTCGTCTTCCCCGGAAAGATTGCCACCGCGCTGCTCATGACCGGATTCTCGCTCATGCTGCTCGGGTTCCCCGTTGTTGACGGCCTGCAACTTTTAACTTCAACCCTTACGGCCTTCCCGGGCCTCAACGGAAGCTCGGTGCCCCTCGGCATCTTCTTTGTGTACGGCGGCGTAATCTTCTCCATGCTCACGGCTGTCATCTACTCCATTAAGGGCGGAGCGGCCATTAAACAGGCTCTCGCGCATCCCGAGGACGAGGACATCGACTTTCTGAACCCCGAAATCGAAGACTGATTCGTTGGGGTATGATTACGTACGGTTCATTATTTGCGGCTCGTCCGCGATAAGTTAGGGGTTGTCATGGACAACATGGTTAACAATATGCCTCAGAATGATAAGACTGCTGACGCTACCTGCGTATTCCGCGTGCCTTCAAGCGACGTCACCGTTCCCGACCTCATGGCCAACGTGCGCATTACCGCCCCCGTTCTGTCAATCGTCAAGGGTCCGCAGACTGGTGCCGCCTTTGAGCTCGAGGACGACGTGACCACCATCGGCCGCGATCCTGCGAACGGCATCTTCCTCAATGACATGACCGTTTCGCGCAGCCACGCGCGCATTATCCGCGAGGGCCTCGGCGCTCGCATCGAGGACCTGGGCTCGCTCAATGGCACCTGGGTCGACGGTGCCATCGTCAATGCAGCCCCGCTGCACGACGGTTCTTCTGTCCAGATCGGTACGTTTACGCTCATCTACCACGAGAGCACGCCGGAGCGCATCGAAACCGGTGAGTAGGGCATGGCCGAACGCAACTATCTGAGTATCGGCCAAGTCGTCAACCTACTTCGAGGCGCATACCCCGATCTTTCGAACTCAAAAATTAGATTTCTAGAAGATGAGGGGCTCATTACCCCTCATCGTACGCCTAAGGGATACCGTCAGTACTCTAAGGAGGACGTTGATCGCCTGGAGGTCATCCTGCACTTGCAGAAGACCCGCTACATGCCGCTCAACGTGATTAAGCAGCGCTTGGAAAACGCCACGGACCTGTCAACGCTCGCCTACGAGGTGGGCTTGCTGTCCGATGTTCCGCTTAAGACGGAGCCCAAGGAGACTAAGCAAAAGCTGCATCCCATCGAGACCATTCCCGATATGCTGGGCGTCGAGATCTCGTTTATCCGCTCGCTCGCCGAGAACGACCTCATTCGCATCATCAAGAGTCCGCAGAACCGTGAGCTCGTCGATGGTCGCGATTTTCCGATCATCCGCTACTGCTCCGAGCTGTCACGCTTCCATATCGAGCCGCGCAACCTGCGTCAGTACGTGTCTTCCGCCAACCGCGAATCCTCGATGTTTGAGCAAGTGCTCGTAAGCATGCTCGGCATGGACACCTCCGATGACGAGCGCGACGCCAAGCTCGAGCGTGCGTTTAAGAAGCTTCACGACCTGACCGAGGGTGTGCACACTGCGCTGCTCAAGAACCGCGTTTTTGAGTCGCTCAACGCCGTGGTCGAGGACGCCGACATCGATGCACTCGATGAGGAAATCACTCGCTCCGAGTCCACCAAAGCAAAAAACGAAGAGATAGCCACGCCGGCTTCGCACGAGGATTCTCTCGTAAAGCCGCTCAAGGTCGTAGCCCCTTCGCACTCCGGCACCGCCACGGCGGGCAAATAACCGCTGCCGCTTATCCGGCAACCCATTGAAAGGTCATGCAATGTACGACTTCGAATCTCAAATCGTCGACATCCCCGACTATCCCGAGCCCGGAGTCATCTTCAAAGACATCACGCCGCTCTTTGGCAATCACGAGGCGCTCAAAGCCATGACCGATGCCCTCGCCGAGCACTTTGCCGGCATGGGGATCACCAAGGTCGTGGGTCCCGAGGCTCGCGGCTTTATGGTTGGCGTACCGGTGGCTGTGGCCCTTGGTGCCGGCTTTGTTCCCGCACGTAAACCGGGCAAGCTACCCCGCAAGACGGTGAGCCAGAGCTATGAGCTCGAGTACGGCACCGATTCAATTGAGATCCATGCCGACGCTATCAGCTCTAAAGATACCGTGTTGATTCTGGACGACTTGGTCGCGACGGGCGGAACCGTCGAGGCAACAGGTAAACTGGTGCGAGATATGGGCGCAAAGCTTGTCGGTTACGGTTGTATCCTTGAGCTTGCGTTTCTCAACCCGCGCGAGAAGCTCACGCCGTCTGATGACGATGTGGAGCTCTTTAGCCTGGTGACGGTGGACTAGCCGTTACCCTTAGTTACTGGAAAGGAAGCTACATGCGCACAGCAAACACGCACAAAAACATGGCACGCTGCGCTGCTACGGCAACCCTTGCTTGTGTTTTGGGCTTGGGCCTCGCGGCTCCTGCCTACGCCGATACCGCATCCGACCTTGCCGCTGCTCGTACGAAGCTCGAGCAGATCGGTACCCAAACCCAGCAGATTTACGATGAGCTCGCTACGCAGACGCAGGCGCTCGACCAGACTGCTGGCGAGATCACGCAAAAACAGCAGGAGATCGCCGATGGTCAGGCCAAGCTCTCGACTTATGTCGCCGGCGAGTACAAAACCGGCGGTCTGAGCCTGCTTCAGGTTCTGACGGGCGTCGATGACCTGAGCGATATGCTCAACCGTCTGTTCTACTACGGCAAAGTTTCCGATAAGCAGGCTCAGACCATTCAAGAGGTCAAGGAGCTTAAGCAGCAGCTCACCGATAAGCAGGCCGAGCAGGAAAAGAACGTCGCCGCTACGCAGAAAAAGGTCGACGAGCTTAACGCTCAGCAGGCTGAAGCCCAGAACGTCGTAAACTCCCTGGATTCACAGCTGCAGGCCGAGCTTGCCGCCGAGGCCGAGGCCAACGCCGCGCTGCAGGCCGGCATCAACGCCAGTACTGCCGAGAAGGCCACGGTGAGCAACGAGACTGCCGGTACGACCGAGAACACCAACAACGGTGGCCAGACCAGCAATAACAACAACCAGGGCGGTAACACTCCGGCTCCTACGCCGGCACCAGCTCCGACGCCGCAGCCCTCCACGCCTGCTCCGGCTCCGACGCCTTCTGCTCCGAGCCAGTCCGTCGATGGCGGTTCTGTTGTCTCGCGTGCATACAGCAAGCTTGGTTGTGCTTATTCCTGGGGCGGGATTGGCCCGAACAGCTTCGACTGCTCTGGTTTTGTTAGCTACTGCCTCACTGGTCGCTATTGTCGCCTGGGCACCACGGGCACCTTTATGGGCTGGACGCGTGTGTCCGATCCGCAGCCCGGTGACGTTGTTGTCAACTCGTACCACACCGGCATTTACATCGGTGGTGGTCAGATGATTCATGCTTCCGACTACAACACGGGCGTTATCATCAGCTCCGTTGCCGCCGGCATGAACAACAACTATATCTTCGTTCGCTACTAAGTATTCAGATAAAGCAAATGGATATGGACCTCGTGGCTTTGAGTCATGGGGTCCATTCATTTCCCTTTAGCGCAGGCCGCTATCTAGTTTTGAATACTAGATAGCGGCCCAATCGGTTTGCAAGAAGGCTATAATTGTTTAGGAACAATTAGAAAGGACCCTCTATGAGCTGGGCACTTATCTCAGATTCAAGCTGTAACCTCCGCGATTGGCAACCGACCGCGCCCCATACCACCTTTGCATTTGCGCCCCTCAAAATTCGAGTAGGGGAGCGTGAATTCGTCGATGACCTTTCGCTCGATGTACATGAGCTCAACTGCGCTGTTCAGGCGGAGACGAACGCTTCTTCGAGCGCTTGTCCCAGCGTAGGGGAGTGGGCCGAGCTCTTCAAATTGGCAGACAAGATCATCTGCATGCCGATCTCTGAGGGCGTGTCGGGCAGCTACAACGCGGCAGTCACGGCTCGCGATATGGTTCTTGCCGAAGAGCCCAATCGTCAGATTCACCTGGTTAATTCGCGGGCAGCAGGCGGCAAGATGGACCTGATCTTCTTGCTGTTTGATCGTTATCTTGCAAGCAACCCGGATGTCTCATTCGAGGACGCTTGCGCATACTTCGATAGCCTTGAGCAGAACAGCAAAATCCTCTTCAGCTTGTGCAATTACGAAAACCTCGCCAAAGCCGGACGTATTCCTAAGGCAGCCGGCGTCATTGCCAACAAGCTTAATATTCGCATTTTGGGCACGGCGAGTGAGGCCGGTAAAATCGAACTCGTCGGGCACACGCGTGGCGAAAAGAAGATGCTAAACAAGATCATCGACACCATGGAAGCCGAAGGTTTTACGGGCGGCGAGGTCGTTATCGACCATGTCGAGAATGAGACAGGCGCCCAGGCACTTGCCAGCCGCATTGTGGAGCGCTGGTCAGGCTCCAAGACTATCATCATGCCCTGTAACGGGCTAGATTCATACTATGCCGAAATGCATGGGCTCATTATCGGCTACGGCATGGGCGTGGCTTCGGGCCAATAAAGTCCAACCAAGCAAAATTACGGGCGGGACAAAGTGACAGCTGGCTCTTTGTCCCGCCCGTTTTATACGTCGGCTAGCTATTAAACCCATTAAACTTTAGATAGCTCATCAGGTACGCCTTCGAAACGAAGGATGAAACCGCACTGCGCACAAGCAGCGACTCACGCGTTACCTGATGCGCCGTATCGGGAACCGGCGTCTGCTCGACGGAAAACGCCGAACGAATCGATGCCTCGAGCTGATCGACCACATAATCGAAGGCCGTCGGGGCATCGTAGCTCAAACGCTGAATGTTAAAGAGTGCCTGCACCGCAGCAATAGGTAACACCTGCTTAAAGAGGCAGATAGCGATCAGGCGGGCAATCTGCTCGCGGCCATATTGCTTTTTGACCGGAGCAGGCACCAGGCCGACCTTCACGTAGTTATTGATCATCGATGGCGTAATGACAGGGTGCTCAACGCAAATGGACAGCGGCTCCATCCACAGCGCAACATACTCAATGACCTGGTCGCGGTAGAGCGTCACATTGGGCAACTGGTTATAGCGCGGCAGACTCAACGTATTGAGTTTACGCACGATATCAGACTGAATGAATGCATCGGGCAGCACCGTGGGCTGAATATCCTCGGGCTTAATGCTGACCGACGAATCGGACATCGGAATAACGTATTTAGCGTGGTTCATAAAGGTCCTCCGTTCGTTTTCTATATTGTATTCTAGGTTATCTAGTTTTGCATACCACATAGCCGGCAAGTAAAAGTGGTTGGACAACACATTGATGCATAGTCCAACCACTTTGTTTAAAGATAGCAACCTTACATAAGATATATTATCGTACTTATCTACGGAGAAACGCGTATGCGCTCGTTGCCGCTATGGCTCCGTCCGAAACAGCGGTCACAACCTGGCGTAAACGTTTGGAACGGATATCGCCAGCGGCAAATAGACCTGGCGTGCGGGTCGCCATGGATTCATCAGTCAGAATGCCGCCATCAGGCGCCAGATCGACTAGATGCTCAACAAGCTCGGTATGTGGCTGCGTCCCCGTAAAGACAAAGATGCCAAACGAGCCGGGCTCAAATGACTCGGCATGAGTTTCCCCAGATGCATTGTCCTTAAAGGTAATCGTCGTTGGCATGGCTTCGCCCGATAGCTCCACAATACTAGTTTGGTACCTAACTGTAATATTGTCCTTTGCGAGTACTTTCTGAACAACACCATCCGGCGCACGGAACTGGTCGCGGCGCAGCACGATGGTCACACTGCTGGCAATGTCGGACAGGAACAGCGCCTCTTCGCATGCCGAATTGCCACCACCGATTACAAAAACCTGCTTGCCGCGGAAAAACATGCCGTCACATGTTGCGCAATATGAAACGCCACGACCGCGATACGTATCCTCGCCTGCGAAACCTGCCGGACGCGGCGTGGCACCCATGCAAGCGATAACGCTCGAGGCCAGCGTATCGCCCATATCGTGATGCACCGTAAACAACGCTGCATCGGCATCGTAATCGATACCCGTAACCATGCTCCATGTAACCTGTGCTCCCAGGCCCTCTGCATGCTGCTGAAAACGCTCGCCGAGTTCGGCGCCACTCAGGAGCGGGAAACCCGGATAGTTCTCGACCTCATTGGTTGTGGCGATCTGCCCTCCCGACATGCCCTGCTCAATCACGGTCGTCGTAAGGTTGGCACGCGCAGCATAAATGGCGGCAGCATAGCCCGCGGGGCCGCCACCGATAATCGCAACATCGATCGGCTTATCGGTAGTCATGAAGCGTCCTTTCGTCGAAACGTTGTCGTTCTTTGCGCTCGTACCCAAATTTACGTGAACGTGACACTCATGCACTACAATGATAAATCCGTATTACAAAGCTGAAGGGGAGTTATCGATGGACCAGGCGCAGACGAGTGACGACGCTCCCCTGCTCACGCACAGCACTCCCCAATCGGAGCAAACCACGCTCCTGGCTCAGCAAAAACCTCTCGTGACCATCGTGCACGCCTCCGTTGGCTCGGGCCACAAGGCCGCCGCAAATGCGATAGCGCAGGCATTCGACCTCATCCGCGGCACCAATGGCATCCCCGAGGATATTGAGATTGAAGTGCTCGATATCCTTGATTTTGGACGTATTAAATTCGACGGCAATAAGACCGCGGCTTCTTTTACGGGAGCCACGCGCCCCATTTACGACCTGACCTGGCGATATACGCTTACGGGACATCTTCTCTGGGGTGGCGGAACGGCATGGTCGCGAATTATGTTCCCCGCCTTCAACGAATATATTCGTAGCCGCAGGCCCATAGCCGTGGTTGCAACGCACATCACAGCAGCCAATGTTGCCGTGGGCGCCCGCGTAATTACGGGTATCGATTATCCGGTCATCTGCGTACCGACCGACTACGAAGTCGAGGGATGGTGGCCCCACAAGGACACCGATTTATTCTGTGTTGCCAACGAATTTATGGCCGAAACGCTGCGTCCGCGCAAGGTGCTCGAGACAAAGATTCGCATTACCGGCATTCCTATTCGCACCGGATTCGACACGGATTACGATCGCGAGGAAGAGCTAGCTAAGTTCAACCTCCCCACCGACAAGACCGTCGTGCTGGTAATGGCCGGTGCCAGCTTGCCTCAACCGTACGTTCGCTTTCGCGCGGAGATGGACCGCACCCTCCCCTTCCTACGCAGCTTCGAAGACATGCACTTTGTCTTTTTGCCGGGCAAAGACACCGAATATGCCACCCGCCTCAAAACGCTCTTCGACGCCATGAAGCTCGAAAACGTCACGGTTCTGGACTATGTCGATGATATGGCAGCGCTTATGCTCGGCTGCGACCTGGCAATTCTCAAATCGGGCGGACTCACCGTCACCGAATGCCTGTGCGCCCACCTGCCGATGATCCTGTTGGGCAAGTCCTATGGCCAGGAAAAGGCCAACACCACCATGCTCACCGGCATGGGCGCCAGCATGCATGTCACCACCGCACGAGAGCTCATCGTGACGTTGCGACATCTCCACGATCATCCTGAGTCGCTCAAGGCACTGCTCATCAACGGCGAAGTACTACGCCGCCCCCACGCAGCCGAAGACATAGCCATCGCAACCATGGAGCTCGTAGGCAAACCCCAAAAGCGCAAACGAGCCTTCTGCCGCTTCTACTGGGGCGGAAAACCCGCGCACATCCGCTAGCGTCTTAATTTCCGCTTGCCTGCGGGAGGCCCCTATATATCATCCCGTGCTCAAACATTCTCGCTGCGCTGCGAAACTGCGCGCGGAGGAAATACCCCGCCCGTCCCCGGGGCACCCTCCTGTACGCGATTAGTCCGTCATTTAAAACGGAATAAAAGTTAGTGAGGCCCTGGCCGTTTGGCCAGGGCCTCGTTTTGTGTAAGCTACTTGAGGAGTTGGGCCATGGCGTTGACGAATTTTTGTACTTGGAGGGTGGGCTCGAGCGGGTAGTGCAAGAAGACCGGCACCTCGCGGCCACATAGGAACGGCACGCCTACAAAAGCCGGGTGCACGCCCGACCACGCCCCGCAAGTGAGCACCGCGTCGCCCTTTTCCTCCGCCTCGTTAAAGAGCGCAAAGTCAAAACTGTCCACGTCGATCACGTCCACGCCGCCATCGGCCAAAAGATCGATGCGCAGGCTGTCCATGGCGTCGTTGCCGTGGCGCAGTACGCGCAGACGCATACCCTCCAAGTCGGCAACCGTAATGCGATTCTTGCGCGCCAGCGGGCTCGTGCGCGGCAGATCGATATAAAACGGCACGTTGACAATGCGGAGCTTTTGGCAGGCATCACCCCAGCGTGGGGTAGAAAAACTCGATTGCACCACATCGACCTCGCGGCCCAAGCTACGCATGACGGTCTCGCGCTCGTCGTAGAGATCGCTTACCGGCACGATTTCAAATCGCAGCGACGGTTCCAAATCGTGGATGCCCGACCACATCGACAGCGTTTGGCGCCCCGGGCACATCATCGACACGCCCAGGCGCACGGCACCGCCATCGCCCGCCGCGCGTCGGGCACGGCGCAGTGCATCCTCGGACTGCCGCATGATCGAGCGCGCGTCGTCCACCAGCAGAGCACCAGCCGGCGTCACCTTAACGCCCGAGTGCGACCGCTCGAACAGCGTGATGCCGAACTCGGCCTCGAACCCCGACACCTGCTTGACGAGCGCCGGAGTCGACACGCGCAATTTTGCCGCCGCACGCGAGAAGCTTCCCAGCTCCGCAGCGGCCGATATGGCCTCAAGTCGTCGATCGTACACGTCAATCTCCCGTTTTCGCGCCCGTGGCCACATGGTGCCACAGGAGGTTGTTTTCGCTGGTCATGCGCTCAATTGAGAATAAACTGCATCGCACAGTGTAAACCTATGGTTAACGTCATTCTAACAAATATGCAATTCACCTGCGCAAATGCAAAGCATACGATAACCAGCGAAAACCACGTGGGTCGGTTAATGGGAGCGACCCACCGGGAGGCACAAGAAGGGAAGTTCCTATGAGCAATTGGCTTAAGCTCGAGGGCGATGTCTGCGCCGTGACTGGCGCGCTCGGCGGCATGGGCGTCGAGATTTGCCGAGAGTTCGCCCGCAATGGCGCTAACGTCGTCCTGCTCGACCTGGACGAGGAGAAGGTCAAGGCCGCTGCCGCCGACCTTGCTGCCGAGTTTGGCATTCACGCCGAGGGCTACAAGATGAACGCCACCGACGAGGCCGAGGTTCAGGCCGCCGTCGACGCCACCATCGCCAACTTCGGCCGCGTCGACGTTCTCGTCAACACCGCCGGCATCCTGCGCTTCGCAGCCATGGAGGACCTGCCGCTCTCCGACTGGAACGAGGTCATCAACGTCAACCTCACCGGCTACTTCATCACCTCGCAGCGCTTTGGTCGCGAGATGATCAAGGCCGGCCAGGGCCGCCTGGTTCACATCTCCACCGTCGCCAGTCACTCCCCCGAAACGTTCTCGGGCGTGTACAGCTCCACCAAGGCGGGCGTCAACATGATGTCCAAGATGCTGGCTGCCGAGTGGGGTCCCTACGGCGTGCGCTCCAACTGCGTCGAGCCCTGCTTTGTTAAGACCCCCATGTCAGCGAGCTTTTACGCCGACCCCGAGGTCGAGAAGAGCCGCAGCCGCCTTATCGCCACGCGCCGCATCGGCGAGGTCAGCGATATCGCCAACGCTGTCATGTTCCTGGCGTCCAAGCGCTCGGACTTTACCACCGGCGACGCCATCAAGGTCGACGGCGGCTTCTCCAATATGATGGGCGACCTCACCGCCAAGCCCGGCGGCCGCCGCGCCTTTGCCGACAACTACCTCAAGAACAAGGGTGTCGAGCTTTGGTCCGACGAGTCCGGCGTCGCAAAGCCGACTGACCAGTAAACCAACCTGACAGGGAGGCACCGCGGACACGCCCGCTCCTCCCCCGTATCGATTAGAAAGAGTCCCATGGCTTCCACCAACTCCAACAAGGGTCGCGCCGTCGTGCTTTCCGCCGCGTGCGTCACCATGTTCTTCATCAGCTCCATCGCGCTGTACTCCGTCGTGTCCAAGAACCTGCTCGCCGTCTACCCCGAGTGGTCCAGCGCACTTACCTGGGCTTTCCCGGTCTTTCAGACCATCATGGCCGTGACGGGCATCTTCGCCGGCCGCATCTCCGATAAGATCGGCCCCCGCAACGTCGTGATTGCCGCCGCCGTGTGCTACGGCGTGGGCTGGTTCATGTCCGGCACCGTCACTGAGCCGTGGCAGTTCTACCTGTGGTTCTCGCTCGTCGCCGCTATCGGCAACGGCCTGGGCTACAACCCCGCGCTCACCACGGGCCAAAAATGGTTCATCGACAAGAAGGGCCTCGCCTCCGGCATCACCCTGGCCGCTTCGACCGCCGGCCCCGCCGTGCTGTCCCCGGTGCTCGCCTCGCTGCTCATCCCGAGCCTCGGTATCTTTGGCGCCCTCAAGGCACTCGGCGTCATCTTCTTTGTGATGATCGCCGCCTCCGCCCTGTTCCTGAAGGCCCCCGAGGGCGGCTGGCTGCCCGAGGGTTTTGAGGCCCCCAAGGGCGGCGCACATGCCGGCACCTTCGGCGACCTCACCCCGGGCGAGATGGTCAAGACCCCGCGCTTCTGGGTCCTTATCGTCACCTTCGCCTTTGCCGCCACCGCGGGCACCCTGCTTGTGGGCAAGGTTGCCTCCATCGCCGCCGTCCAGCTCTTCGCCGACCCCACGAGTGCCGCGGCCGTCGCCCTCGGCGGCGTGGTCGTCTCCGTCAACACCTGCGCTAACCTGGTCGGTCGCCTTTCCTTTGGCCAGATCATCGACAAGATCGGTGCCTACAAGTCGCTGCTCATCAGCCTTGTCGTGACCATCGTCGCGCTCGTCATCATGTCGATGAGCTTTACGCAGAGCATGTTCTTTGTGGCGCTCGCTCTGCTCGGCTTTAGCTTTGGCGCCCTGCTCGTCATCTACCCGCCGCTCACCGGTGGCGCCTTTGGCACCAGCAACATCGGTGTCAACTACGGCATCATGTTTTTGGGCTACGCCGCCTCTACCTGGATCAGCCAGCCCATCACTGCCGTGCTGTATCACGCCGAGGCCGGCAGCGCCGCCTACCAGCAGTCCTTCTACGGCGCCATCGTGATCGCCGCCATCGCCGTCGTGCTCACCCTCTACATGATGGTCTCCGACAGCAAGAAGAAGTCCGCCTAGTTTTACCGATGTGACAAAGGGACTGTCCCTTTGTCACATTCCACCAGCCACCAGCATTAAGGAGTCGAAATGTCTGAGCTCAACCCCGTCCGCATTGCCGTCATCGGCGCCGGCGCCATGGGCCGCAACCACATCCGCTTTGTCACCGAGGAGCCCGAGGCCGAGCTTGTCGCCATCGCCGACGCCTTTGAGGGCGCCCGCGCCACGGCCGAGGCTGCCGGCGTGCCGTTCTTTACCGATCCCGCCCAGATGATGGACGAGGTCAAGCCCGAGGCCGTCATCATCGCCACCCCCAACGACCTGCACCTGGGCGTTGCCCGCGAGGCCATCAAGCGCAACATCGTGCCGCTGGTCGAAAAGCCGATCTCCAACGACCTCGAGGATGCCCAGGCTTTCGCCGCCGAGGCCGAGACCGCCGGCGTGCCCGTGCTCGTGGGTCAGCACCGTCGCCACAACCCCTTCGTCAACAAGGCCAAGGAGATCATCGAGTCCGGCGAGCTGGGCAAGCTCACCGTGTCGAGCTTCCACTACATGATCTATAAGAATGACGAGTACTTCGATGTCGAGTGGCGCCGCAAGAAGGGTGCCGGACCGATCTTGGTCAACCTGGTTCACGACGTGGACCTGCTCCGCTACCTGCTGGGCGAGCCCGTCGCCGTCCAGGGCATGCAGTCCAGCGCCGCCCGCGGTTTTGAGACCGAGGACTCCGCCGTGGTCAACGTCCGTTTTGCCGATGGCGCGCTTGCGAGCATGACCATCTCCGACGCCACCGCCAGCCCCTGGAACTGGGAGGCAACCGCTCGCGAGGATCCGCAGTACCGCCCCTTCGACGCCGACGCCTACTTTATCGGCGGAACCTTGGGTGCCCTTTCGCTGCCCCGCCTGCATCAGTTCTCCTACGACGGCGCCTCCAACTGGCACAAGCCGCTGCAGATGGAGATTCCGGCCGTCGACCCGGCGCTGCCGCACAAGATGCAGCTCAAGCACTTTGTGAAGGTCGTCCGCCGCGAGGTCGAGCCCGTCGTAACCCCCGCCGACAACGTCAAGACGCTCACGCTTCTCAACGCCATCAAGGAGGCCGCCGAGACCGGCCAGCTCGTCGAGCTGTAGCACCTTAGGACAGGCCGCGGCAGAAACCCCATGCCGGGCCCCTCGGTCCGCCACAAATAAGCCCCTCTTCTTTGCCCCGCGAGCAGCTTCCTGCCCGCGGGGCTTTCTTTGCAGCCGCGGCGCGGGCGGGTGGTAGACTGGGTGGCTCATGCACCTGTAACGTACTCACAGACAGGAAGTTCCATGGATCTTATCGCCCAGCTCGCCCGCGAGCTCAACCTTAAGGCCGCCAACGTCGAGGCGGCCGTCAAGCTCATCGACGAGGGCAACACCATCCCCTTTATCTCGCGCTACCGCAAGGAAGCCACGGGCGGCATGGACGATGTCGCCCTGCGCGCACTCGACGAGCGCCTGTCCTACCTGCGCAATCTTGAGCAGCGTAAAGAGGACGTCATTCTGCTCATCGACGCCCAGGGCAAACTCACGCCCGAACTCGAGCAGCAGATCCGCGAGGCCACGCAGCTCCAGCGTGTCGAGGACCTCTACAAGCCCTTCCGCAAAAAGCGCATGACCCACGCGCAGAAGGCCCGCGAGGCAGGCCTAGAGCCGCTCGCTAACATGATCATCATGCAGGCCTCGGCCAAGGGCAGCGCACTCGACGCCGCCGCGGCATACGTCAACGAGGAGGCCGGCTTCGATACGCCCGAGAAGGCGCTCGCCGGCGCCGCGGACATCGTGGCCGAGACGGTAGCCGAGGACCCCGAGAACGTCGCCGACCTACGCGCCTTTACGCAAAACACCGCCGACATCGTCGTCGAGGCAACCGACCCCGCCGAGAAGACCCCCTACGAGCCGTATTACAACTACGACGAGCCGCTGCGCCGCATACCCAACCACCGCGTGCTGGCTATCGACCGCGGCGAGCGCGAGGGCAAGCTCCGCGTACGCGTGAACGTCGACGGCACCGCCGCCATGGCACGCCTCGGTAGCCGTTGGCCCCGACGCCAGGGCGTGTTTGCTCCCATCTTCGATGCCGCCATCGCCGATGGTTACAAGCGCCTCATGGCCCCCTCGCTGGAGCGCGAAGCCCGCGCCAAGCTCACCGTCCGCGCGCAGACCGAGGCCATCAACGTCTTTGCCAAGAATCTTGAGGGCCTGCTCTCGGCACGCCCCGTGCGCGGCGCCCGCGTGCTCGCGCTCGATCCGGGCTACCGCACTGGCTGCAAGGTCGCCGTCATGGACGAGACCGGCAAGCTGCTCGACCACGGCGTGGTCTACCCCACCAAGCCGCGCCACGACGTCGCCGGCACCAAGCGTGAGCTCGCCCGCCTCGTCAAGAAGAACGGCGTCAACACCATCGTCATCGGCAACGGCACCGCCAGCCGCGAGACCGAGGAAGTCGTCTCGGAGTTTATTGCCGAGCAGGCGCCCAGCCTTCGCTACACCATCGTCAACGAGGCGGGCGCGTCGGTGTACTCCGCCTCCGAGCTCGCGAGCCAGGAGTATCCCGATCTGGATGTCACCGTGCGCGGCGCCATGAGCCTGGGCCGCCGCCTGCAGGACCCGCTGGCAGAGCTCGTCAAGATTCCGCCCCAGTCCATCGGCGTTGGCCAGTACCAGCACGACCTTGACCAGGCCGAGCTTTCGCGCACCTTGGGCCACGTGGTGGAAGACGTCGTCAACCGTGTGGGCGTCGACGTCAACACCGCGAGCGCAAGCCTGCTGGGCTACGTGTCGGGCATTACGCCGAGCGTGGCCAAGAACATCGTGGCATACCGCGAGGAAAACGGCGCCTTTACCGATCGCCGCCAGCTCAAGAAGGTCCCCAAGCTGGGACCCAAGGCATACCTCAACGCCGCGGGCTTCCTGCGCATCAGCGGCGGCAAGAACCCGCTCGACGCGACAAGCGTCCACCCCGAGAGCTACGAGGTGGCCACGTCCGTCTTGGAACGCGCCGGCGTGGCGGCCAGTGAGCTCAGCCGAGGCGGCGTGCCCGATATCGAGCGCCGCCTGGGCAGCATCTCGGCGCTGGCAAGCGACCTGGACTGCGGCACCCTCACGCTCATCGACATCGTC
This sequence comes from uncultured Collinsella sp., assembly GCA_900546775.1. Taxonomy (GTDB): domain Bacteria; phylum Actinomycetota; class Coriobacteriia; order Coriobacteriales; family Coriobacteriaceae; genus Collinsella. The sequence continues at coordinate 16,848 of UREM01000009.1, forward strand.
AACGAGCTCAAGAAACCCGGCCGCGATCCGCGCGACGATGCGCCCGAGGTGGTCTTTAGCCGCTCGGCGCTTTCCATCGACGACCTGGAACCCGGCATGGAGCTCAAGGGCACGGTGCGCAACGTTGTCGATTTTGGCGCCTTCGTCGACGTAGGCGTGCACCAGGACGGCCTCGTACATATCTCCAAGCTGGCCAACCGCTTCGTCAAGCACCCGAGCGACGTGGTGCGCGTCGGCGACACGGTCAAGGTGTGGGTCGAGAAGGTCGATCGCGACCGCAAGAAGATCTCCCTCACCATGGTGCAAGGAAAGTAAACCGCCAAAGCGGATATCCCCTCTTCGCGGCAAGTGTCGCAAAGAGGGCGGGCGTTCCCCGCGCTCTTTGCCCCTTCGGCAAAGTGGGGTATACTGTCCGCAGTGTGAAAAGCCTTCGGGCTTTTAGCGGCTGCGGGTACCTGTACCTACAGCCGCATTTTTCGTTTTGGAGGAACGATCATGAAGGAGCGCCCGCTCATCCCGGCAGAACAACAGGTCGCCCACCTCGCAGAGCGGGGCGTCCGCTTCGACATAATGAGCCCCAAGGATGCAGTCGCGTTCCTCCGCGACAAGAACTTCTTCTTCAAGGTCAAGGCGTTTGCGAAGTGCTTCTCAACGTATCGTAGCCCCGCGTCGGAGGGCTACGGACGCTACGTCAACCTAGACTTCGCCTACCTCACCGAGCTCACCAGACTCGACCACCACCTCCGCGAGCACATCCTCTCGATGACGCTTGACATCGAGCACTACATGAAGGTCCATCTAAACCGGACGATGATGGACGACGGCGCCGACGGGAAGGAGGTCCTCGACCTCCTTTTCGCCCACGAAAGGCTGCGTAAGGAGAGGATGCTGGAGGAGCGGTTCGATCCAAGCGGGTCAGAAGCCACCGTCGAGAGGATGAAGGCCATCGCCGACCGGCTAGATGGGGTGGGCGGCAGCGATCGGGTGATGCTCTTCCTCGAGATGCTCCACATCGCCGAGGATCAGACTTTGGGGATAGACCCGGAGCACCTCGAGCGCAGCGTCTCGTACCTCGGAGACTCGAACTACACCCGGGACCTCGCGAATAAGTACGGCAGACGCGAGGACATGTACGTCTGGAACTACCTGGAACTCGTCTCCTTCGGGGGAATCATCGCGCTTTACAAGTTCTACTTCTACGACCTCAGGAGGGAACGCAGCCAGGAGGCCGAATCCGTCAAGCAGCTCCTGTTCCCCGTGAAGGCCCTGCGCAACGCGGCCGCTCATAACGGCAACGTTCTGAACACGATCGGGCAGCGTCTACAGAAGCCCGTCGGCTCCATCGCGACGGCCGCGCGGGAGGAGCTCGGAATCGACCAGGAGCTCGTCGCCCTTACGAAGCGCTTCCCCGTCATCCACGACTTCACCGCACTCGTGCTCTGCTTCGATAGAATTGTCAGCGATGCGGACGCGAGGTCGGAAAAGGCGGCAGGCCTGCGCACCCTGCGCGAGCGCTTCCTTGAGCACGCCGACTATTTCGAAAAGCAGATCGAGCTTGACCGAGGAATCAGGATGCTGGGGGAAGTCATGCGCTCGGGAGCCGATGTCATCTCTTCGAGCTCCCTATAGCTCTTCAGCCCCCTAATAGCCCCTTACCATTTGGGCCCCGCTCGAACAGAGTAGGTTCGAGTAGGTTCGAGCAACTCAGCAGCAATCCGACTACCCGCTGCATGAAAACCGCAGCTCAGACGCATGACATGCCGTCCCATGAAGCAGCGGGTTCGGGTAAGAGTACGTCCGAGTGGTCAGAGTAGGGCCCGACTTCCCCCTCTTGGCGACGTGCAAAATCGCGAATATTCAGCATCTCTCGATAGCCCCGCGGTGCCTCAGAGAGCCATAAAAGCAAAAACGGCCCCCGTTTTAGCGTCAATTAGAGCCAAAACGGGGGCCGTTCCGTGCTTCAACCAGCTGGTAAAAGCCTTTACCGTGCTGAATATTCGCGATTTTGCACGTCGCCGCAGGGGGTACCCTTGCTTACGGCAGGATATGGAAGCCCAGAGCGGCGATATCCTTGGCAAATCCGCGCACGGTATCGAGCGAGACCTCGTACGGGTCACGTCCGATGTTCTTGCGCTTGGCCAGGATACTGTTGGGCACCGTGATGATCTGGCAACCGCAGGCCTCGGCCTGGTAAATGTTGATGAGCTCGCGCGTGGACGCCCACAGGACCTCGCAGTTTGGCTTGGCGGCGGCCTTCTTGACCGACTCCGTCATAAACGGAATGGGATCGACGCCGGTGTCGGCGATACGGCCGGCAAAGAGCGAGATGATGGACGGCGTCTCGGCGTCAACGGCCTCGACCATCTCGTCGACCTGCGCGGGCGTGAAGATGGTGGTGACGTTGACCTTAATGCCGTCGGCGGAAAGCTTGCGCACCAGCTCGGCGGTGGACTCGCCCTTAGTGGTCACGCACGGAATCTTGACGTAGACGTTCTCGGCCCAGGTAGCGATCTCGCGTGCCTCGACCTCCATGGTCTCTACGTCGTCGGCATAAACCTCAAACGAAACGGACACATCGGTGATGTGGGCCAGGACCTCCTTGGCAAATGCGCGGTAATCCGTCACGCCGCCCTTCTTCATAAGGGACGGGTTGGTTGTGAAGCCCTGAACGTTGCCGTTCTCGTACATGTCGAGCATGCCCTCGAGGTTTGCACCGTCAGCGAACACCTTGATTGCCATCTGCCTGATTCCTTTCGCTTGCACATGGGCGTTAAACTGCTAAACACTTTACCTACGTTTATCAAGGCGTGAGCTGCGGTTTTTTATCTTCTCGGCGAACGGCATAAACGCTTTAGCGTTTTTGAGCACACCCTCCAGCGGCAAAACGATTTTGCAGGGCGAGCCGATTTGAGCCGCCCGCCGCGGGTGAACGGTAATTGGACGGTTCCCGCTAGATCAACCCAAAGTGGCGCATGGCGGTGACGGTACCGTCGTGTGCGACGTCGTCGGTCACGTAGTTGGCGACCGCCTTGACCTCGGGCATGGCGTTGCCCATGGCAACAGCCGTCTCGACGGCGGCGAGCATGCCCAGGTCGTTGCCCGAATCGCCGAAGCCAAAAGTGCGCGCATTTCCCTCGCGGCCCAGATACGCCAGCGCTCGCGCCACGCCCACGCCCTTGTCGATGCCCTTGGGGCTCAGCTCGCGGTTTGCTTGCTGGGCTCGCTTGGAAGCTCGGCGGTAAACGCGTCTCCCAGTCAATCCGGCACCGCCGAGGCAAACCCCACACGCGCCCGCCAACGCAAAGGTCCGGCGGGACGCACCTAGCATCCCGCCGGACCGTCACTCGTCCAGGAGGCCACCGCGACGAACCTCTAGATCTTCGCAAGCTCCTCGGAGATGACGCGGCAGACGTCCTCAGCCTGAGGCATCACGCCGTACATCTCGAAGAAGCCGTGGTCGCAGCCGCGATAGCGAATCGCGGTGACATCAACGCCCGCATCCTGCAGCCTCTTCGCGAACAGCTCATCCTGATAGCGCAGGTAGTCATACTCGGAAGAGATGATGACCGTGCGGGGGAACGCGCTCACGTCCTCCGCGAACAGGGCAGACACCCTCGGGTCGAGCATCTCCTCCGCATTGCCGTTGGTGTACATCAGCGGCAGGTCATCATTGGCATTGCGAATGCGATCCACCCTGCTCAAAGCCTCGATCCTCTGGTCGTTCACAATCTCATAGAGGTCATAGGACCATTCCTCCGGAACGGGGCCGCCGTCGACGAGCGGATACAGCTCGGCCACGAGCTTGATCCTGTCCGCATGGGACCCGTCGAGGACGACGGCGTTGGTCAGGCTTCCGCCCGCGGAGTCGCCAGCCACGGCGACCCGCGTCGCGTCGACACCCAGCTCATCCGCATGCTCGACAAGCCAGTCGAGCGTCTTCACGCAGTCCTCGACACCACCGGGGAACATCGTCTCGGGAGACAAGCGGTACTCCGGGTAGATCGCGACGCAGCCCGTTCGCTCCGCGATGTCGCGCAGGCAGTTCTCGTACTGGCCAATGTTGCCCACCATGAAGCCGCCGCCGTGGATGAACACGAGCGCGGCGGAGCCGCACCCGTGGCCCTCGGGCGTGAAGACGTGCAGGGGAATGCCCCTGTCGCCAAAGTTCATGACGACGGTCTTCTTGGCGACGTTCGAGCCCCTCACGACATGGGTCTCCTTGTTGGGAGCGGAGCGCCACGCGATCACGTCCACCGGCCCCGCCGGCGCCGGGCCGGCGGCGAGCTTCGCATGGGCGCGCGCGTAGACGCGCGGATCGAGCACGCGCTCGCGCTCGTCTCCCGGCACGGGCTTCAGCAGGAGCTTCAGCCCGTTGGGCTCCACGACCTCCCTAGATCCACGCTCAAGCACTTCAAGCTCGGAAGTGGGGTACTTCCTCTCCTCGGTGCCCATGGCTAGCCGATCTTCAGCTCGTCAAGCTTGGCGTCAAGCTTGGCCATCTCATCGGCGGAAAGCTCCCACTCGAACGTCTCGCAGTTCTGAATCGCGTGGGCGTCCGTGCGCACGCCAACGAGCGCGGTGCCCACGTACTCCTTCTGGGTGCTCCAGTTCACGGCGACCTGTGCCACGGGCTTGTCATGAGCCTCGGCGATCTCGTCCATGACCTTGAGCAGCTCCTGGACGCGCGAGAACTTGGGCTCCTGGAAGTAGTCGTAGAAGCCGCCACGAACATCGCCCTCCTCGAACTTCGGCAGCTCGCGGAACTTGCCCGACAGGATGCCCGCGCCAAGGGAGCCATAGGTGAAGGAGTCGATGCCACGCTCGTAGCCCCACTTGATAAGGTCCTCGGAGGAGCGGTCGACCATGGAGTAGGGCGGCTGCTGGACGTCGACCTGAGCGACCTTCTCGCACTCCTCGATCATCTCGGTCGTGAAGTTGGAGACGCCGATGTGGCGAATCTTGCCTTGCTCCTTGAGGAGCTGGAGGGCGCACATCGTCTCGGAGAACGGGGTCTTGGCGTCGGGCCAGTGCACGAAGTAGAAGTCGATGTAGTCGGTGCGGAGATTGCGCAGCGAGCTCTCGACCTCCCTCATGATGTTCTTGAACGAAGAGTCGCGGTCATAGCCGGCGGCGCTGGTAATCAGGCCAACCTTGGTCGAGAGCAGGTAGCTCTCTCGGTCGACGCCCCTGAGCGCGTTGCCGACGACCTTCTCGGACGCGCCGTTGCCATAGCACGGCGCGGTGTCAATGAGGTTGACGCCGTGATCGAGCATGGTGCGGATGGCGGACATGCTGGCGGCGTCATCGTTCTCACCAAAGGAGTCGCCGCCGATCGCCCAGGTGCCCACGGCGAGCTGGGAGACGTCAACGTCGGAGTTCTTGAGGTGCGTGTAGCGCATATTCTCTCCTTCTAATGGGGCGGCACGCGTCGAATGTCCTCGATCGCGTGCCGCCAGGAATTGCCTTGAACAGGCTTCGGATGATCCGGAAACCGCCTTACACGATGCCCACGAGGCCGAGGACGAGCGCCAGAACCATGATGCCGACCAGGATGATGTTGACGTTCACGTTCTTCTTGCGCAGGAGCCAGAGGACGACGAGCGTAAGTCCCAGAGGCACGATGCCCTTGAAGATCGAGTCGAGGTAGGTCTGGATCATGACGGGGTCGGAGTCCTGAACCGGAATGGACAGGATCGTGTTGAATTGGACGTTCGCCGCGGTCATGGCGCCGATCATCACCAGGCCGATCGTGGAGGTCGCCTTGGTGATGAGCTTCATGAGACCACCCTCGTACATCTCGGAGATGAAGTTGGTGCCCATGCTGAAGCCGAGGTAGGTCATGAAGTATCGGCAGAGGATCGACGGGATGTTGTAGATCAGCAGGAACATGATCGCGCCGAGGGGCGAGCCGCTCATGGCGAGGTTAATGCCGATGCCGGCGGCGATAACACGCAGGACGCCCCAGAAGATTGCGTCGCCGATGCCGGACATCGGGCCCATCAGGGAGACCTTGATACCGTCGATGGACTCGGTGTCGAAGTCTTCGTGCTGCGAGTTCTCCCTCTCCATGGAGGCGACGAGGCCCATGGCGAACGTGCCGACGTTCTGGGTAATGTTGTACCAAGTCGTGTGACGCTTCATGGCGTCGGCACGAGCCTCGGGGTCATCGGCATAGTAGCGGTTAAGCGCGGGCTGGACGGAGTACAGCCAGCCGTCGGCGCCAGCCTTGACGGAACCGCCGGCGCAGGAAGCGAACACGGAGAAGGAGCGCAGGAAAATGCTGTTGAGCATCTTCTTGTCTTCAGGGCTCACATTCTTGGTCAGGTTGCTCATGCGAAGAAATCCTCCTCGTCGCTGGTTACAGAGTCGCCGGAAACGGCCTGGGTGGCCACTCCCTTCTTGGTGAGATCGAAGATCTCCTTGTCGCGGAGGGCGGAGGCAACCGCGATGATGACACCGAGAACTGCGATGGCGATCATCGGGAGGCCGAGGTACTGGTAGAGCGTAAAGCCCAAGAAGAAGTAGATGCTGAGCTCGGTGCTCCACAGCATCTGGAGCAGGAGCGCCATACCAACGGCGGGCAGGAGGGCACCCACGGCGTTGAGGCCGCTCATGACATTGGCCGGAATCTGGTTGACAATGGCGGCAACGGGCTCGGCGCCAAGGTAAACGCCGAGGAAGGCGATGAGGCCAAAGGCGGCGTACTTAACGAACCAGAGAACGAAGTGCTGAAGCGCGAGGCCCTTCTCGTTGCCCTCGGCGGCCATCTTGTCAAAGGTGGCTGCGAAGAACGCGAGGAACACGTTGTTCATGAAGATCGAGAGAAATGCGGTGACGACGCCCACGGGAACGGCCAGTGTGATGGCGGCACCCTGGTCGATACCAGCGCCAACGGTGAAGGCGACGGCGAGGGCGGTCGCGGTAACAGGCTCGGCGGAGATAGCGCCACCAATGTTAACCGCGCCCATGAAGATCGCCTCGAGAGAGGCACCGATGATGGCACCGGTCTTGACGTCGCCCATCAGGAGGCCCGCAACGAGACCTACCACGAGAGGACGCTCGATCATGCACTGACCGAGAACCCAGTTGCCGCCGTAGCAAATCAGCACGGTCAACCAGGCCATTATTGCCAACCCAACCATTTGACTTCCTTTCTTTCATTTCATTTGGCCGCCTGGCCAAATCCCCTTATTTCCCCGCCGCCTCGATCAGACTCTTGAGAGGAGTCTTGGGATTGGACGGGATAAGCTGATGGAAAACCGGAATACCCTGCTCGCAAAGCTCCTTCGCGGCCTCGAGCTCATCCGGGTTGAGCATGATCGTGGAGTTGAGGGCGACCTTGCTATCCGGATCGGACTTGTCGAAGCGGCCGACGTTGGCAACGTTCACGCCCTCAATCTTGCCCGGCGCGCCCTTAACGAGCTCAAGCACGTCACGCACGCAGTTGGTGAGCGCGAAGATGCGCATGGAGTCCGCGCGCGGATCGTTCGCGATGCGGCAGGCATCCGGAACGTCCTTGACGAGGAGTTTCTGGCCCGCCGGCGTACCCATGGAAAGCGTCATGCGAAGGGCGTCGCTCTCCACGGCGTGCTTGTTGGCGACGATGATCCTGGTGGTGTTGAGCTCCTTGGTCCACACCAGGGCGACCTGTCCGTGAATCAGACGGTCATCGACTCGAACCTGAACAATCATTGCTTCCTCTCTCTACTTGTTAGTACTCTCTAATCAAAGAAGTCTCCCTCGGACTCCTCGTTGTCCGCGGCCTTGCTCGGAGGCTCGACGACCTGCATCGTCGCCCTCGCCAGTTCGACGCTCTGCTTGATCGAATCTGCCGTGACCGGCTCGGCGCCGAGGAGCGTCTCGATCACGAGGCCGAGGTTCATACCGGTGACGTGGACGATCCCGCGCTTCTCCGGCTCCATAAGGACGACCTTCTGGAAGACGGAACCACCGTAGATGTCGGTGAAGATGATGGCCTCGTCCTCAGGGCCCACCGAGTCAATAAAGGCCTGGATGCGAGGGATGAAATCGGAGTCGTCCACGTAGCAGTCAACTGCCTCCACCATGTCCGCCATGCCGGTCAGGATTCCGATCGAGCTCCTGATTCCGCTTGCGAGGTGGCCGTGCGACGCGACAAGAACTTTCTTCATCGAGTCTCTCCTAGAGCGAATAGTGGTTGGGGTTCAGAAGCTGGATCTTGCTGACGACGAACGCGCGCATGTCGGGGGCGGCGTCCATCAGGAGGCCTATGCCGTTGCCGTCGTTCTTACCGGAGTTGATGTCCTTCTCGAAGGCGCGGTACATGGAACGGAAGTACTCCGTGGCGATGTTGAACTTACTCATGCCGAGGTTCACGGCCTCCTGGAGCTGCTCGTCGGGGATGTCGGAGCATCCGTGCATGACGAGGGGGACGCTGACGGCCTCCCTGCAGGCCTTGATGCGCTCCATGTCGAGGTTCGGGACCTTGACATAGGGGCCGTGGGCATTGCCGACGGCGATGGCGAGCGAGCCGCAACCGGTGCCCTCGACAAACTCCTCGGCGAGGTTCGGGTCGGTGTAGTGGTCGCTGTTCACGAAGTCGTTGGCGTCAGAGCCGTTGCCGACATGGCCGAGCTCGGCCTCGATGTCGACGTCGAAGATCTTGGCGACCTGGACGACGTCCTTCGTGAGCTGGAAGTTCTCCTCATAGGAAAGTGAGGAGCCGTCGACCATGACGGATGGGAAGCCGGCCTTGACGCCCTTGACGGCGATCTCGTAACCAGCGGAGTGATCCTGGTGGACGGCGACGGGCACGCTCGCGCGCTCGGCGTAATAGCGGGCGGCGAAGGCGATGATGTCGAGGGCGCAGTGGTCCTCGAAGCCAGGCCAGTACTGGATGATGATGGGCATGTGCTCATCCTCGGCGGCCTGGATCGCATAACGGATGGTCTCCGTATTGATGACGTTAATCGCGGGCACGCCATAGTGGTGCTCGGTCGCATGTTGAAGAAGCTCGTTGACCTTGATGAGTGACATCTTTGTCTTCCTTTCACCTGAATAATCATTGGATCGGACAGTTCTCAGCTCGTCAGCTGGTTGAACACGAAGCGAAGCGCGAGGCAGGCAGGCGCTTGCGAGGCGCGGTGGAGCCTATGCGGCCGCCTGGCCCTCAGGCTGCGGCGCCGCGCTTCGACGCCATAGCACGTACGCCACAAGAGCAGCGACTGCAGCAATCGTTGAAGCGAGGGCGAAGGCCAGGAAACCCGCGTGCGTGCCGAGCGCATCGCACGCCCAACCGCCAAACAGGTTCGCAACCACGACGGACAGACCGCTCTGGACCATCGCGAAGGCGCTCTGACCTCGAGCGCGACAATCCTCGTAAGTGTGGTTGGCAATGTAGGTAACGCAGGAGTAGTAGACGGTCATGTAACTCACGCTCTGCAGCAGCTGGCCGCAGACCATGACCGGGACGATGCCGGTGCCCACAAGCACGAGCCTGAGCGCCGCCATGAAGCAGGAAAAGATCAGGAGGTTCATCTCGCCGAAGCGCCTGACCAGCTTGGAGGAAACGAGCAGGATGGGGATCTCGCTCGCAGCGGAGACCGCACTCAGGACGCCCACGAGGTTCTGACCCTCGCCAAGCTCGACCGCGTAGCGGCCCAAGAACGCCCCGATGAAGCCAATCGCGGCCGAACTGATGAAGGCGAAGACCAAGACGAAGGCGATCTCATTGCTGGTGAACAGCGAGAGGAGGCCCTTTCCGTGGGAGACCTTGGGATCGTCCGCGGCATTGGCGCGAATTCCCGCCTCGGGGAGGCGCCACATGTGAGCCGCGAAGACCACCAGCGCGGCGGAGACCACCGTGAACTGGATTTGAGGAGCCATGTCGAGCAGCCGACCGACGATCAGGACGACGATGGCATAGCCGATAGTGCCACCCATGCGAATGCGAGAAAAGTCCAGGCCAGAGCGATCCGCGAGCTCGATGACGAGGGAGTCGCTCAGGGGCAGGAGCCCCGAGAAAAACGCCGAGAATGCAAAGGTTACGAGAAGGACCGGGACGAACGTCGACGCCAGGTAATACAGCGGAGCGAGTACCGCCGCCGCAAGGCAGAGGGCCACGATGACCGCGCGGCGGCGCCCGAGCTTGTCGGCGATCGTCGACCAGAGCGGCTGGATGGCGAGCGCACACACCGGGGTCGCCGCGAGGAGAATGCCGGTCTGGGCCGCGCTGAGGCCGAGGCTCGTGTAGTGAGCGGAGAGAAACGGCGAGTACACGCCCGCGCAGACCCAGTAGAGTACGTTCGCGAAGAACAGCGAAGTCATGCTTGCGTTTGTCTTGGCGTTGTGCATCGTGCTTCTCCCTTCTTGCTCGCCGGGTGCCTGTCTGGGCTTCGAAGTGATTCACCATCTAGCGTGAAACGGAGTTGCGAGGCGTTGAAACAATGTTCTGTTGTTTCATCGTTTTCGTGCCGTTGTTTCACGGCTCATAAGGTAGCAGCTCAAGCTGAGATTGCGCCGAGGAAGTACCGATTTACCGTGAACGGTAGGAAATCAGCGGTGAAACGCTATTTCACCGCTGATGAAACATTTTGCTTATTTTTCACCTCTCTTGACCTAAGATACAAAGCAAGCTAGGACCAAGGAGTAACCATGGATAAGACAGGGGATGTGCTCAGCCACATCTGCGCGGTCATGAGCAGCCTATCCCCCTCGGAGAAGGCAATCGCAACGTATGTGCTCGACCACCCGTCGGATGTCGCAACGATGACCGTCCGCGAACTCGCCGCAGAAACCGGTACGTCACCGGCGTCTGTTTCGAGATTCGCAAGGACGCTTGACTACCGAACCTATTCGGACATGCGTCTGGCGCTCGGCATATCCATCAGCAGGGCATCCGGCGAAGAAAAGGCCACGGACGGCAGGATTACTCTGGACGACGTCGAGGGCTCCATCAAGTACGTCCTGTCTCACAAGGTCAAGGAGCTCTCCCAAACCGCCTCGCTCATTGACTCCGATGACTTTTCGGCAGTCGTCAATCTGCTCCACAACGCCAACCTCGTCCTGATCGCGGGCGTCGGCAACTCGATTAACATGGGCGTAAACGCGGCGTTCAAGCTCTCGCAGGTTGGAGTCAGAGCGTTTTGCCCCAGTACCACCGAAGCCATGGTCTCCGTCGCAACCAGCCTCAAGGAGAATGACGTTCTGCTCGTCATTTCGACGTCCGGATACTCGAAGCGCCTCGTCAACATATTCGACTCTGCCGAGGATTCGAACACCCCCATCATCATGATCACAGACAACCCGGATACGCCGCTCGCGAAGCGTGCCACGCATATCATCCGAGCCATCTCGCGAGATCAGGCCATCACCGGAACCGAGATCGCCTTCTCGCACAGCTCGATCAACTTCGTCATCGAGCTGCTGTTCCTCTTCCTGACCTCTTGCTGGGATGACCCGGTAGAGTTTAACAGGATCATCTCGAAGAATCTCATGGGAGACAAGCAATACAGCTAGGACGACGCACGCCGGCGCACCGATGCCCAGACCGAAACGGGAGGACCCCTTGATAAAGCTCATCCTCGCAGACATGGATGGGACCCTGTTGCCGTTTGGCTCAAGGGTCGTATCGGAGCGCACGCACAGCGCGATTCTTTCGGCGCTCGATGCGGGCATCGCGTTCGGCCCCGCAAGCGGGCGCGACTACGCCGACCTGGCCGATGCCTTTGACGGCGACGCGCGCTGTTTCTCGACCGGCATCATGGCCAACGGAAAGAAGGTCTTCTCCAGCGGCGAACTCGTGTTCAAAAAGACGCTCTCGACGGAGGCCCTCGTCAAGCTCGATAGCGCTGTACGCCCCTACGCGGGGACGTCACTCTGGCTAGTCGCCGATGTCGATGAGACAGGCAAGCGCTGCGAGCAGTTCCTCTGCGCCGTCGAGCCTGGCGACGAATTCGCCCTGGAAGTCGTTAAGGACTCCGGAAGAGACATGGCGCTCGGAGACGTGCCCACGAACCGTGACGTCATAACCGCCGGCATCTTCGTCAACGTCAGCTCCGCCCCGACGGAAGTCGTTCGGAGTCGATGCAAGGAAGCCTGCCCAGAACTTGATTTCCCCTCGCCCGTCCCATTCTTCCTCGATGTTGTTCCGGCTGGCTGGAGCAAGGTAAACGGACTCGACGCGCTTCTCGGCAGCCTTGGGGTCACGCTGGACGAGGTCGCTTTTATCGGAGACTCGGAAAACGACGTGACGCTCCTCGATAAGGTGCCGAACTCCTACGCAGTCGCGGGCGCGATGCCAGAGGCGAAGGCCGCGGCCCATCACCTGATCGGGAACGCAGCCGAGGACTCCGTCGCGAAGCTCATCGAACAGATTGTCCAGCAGCGAGGCTAGGGTTCCGCCAGCGTGGCATGCGCCGCGTGCCTCGTCATCCGTTCGTGGCGCGCTACCTCGTGACGATCCAGAGCGTGGCCATCGTCGCGACGCCGATGCCTACGATGAGCGCGGCCCACAGGACGCGGACCACGGGGTTCATGTCGCCCGCCACCACCATGTCGTTCGCGTGCCAGAACCAGCTCTCGTTTCCCTTGCGCATGATGCCCTCCCTTAGCCTCGATTACGCCATCTATGGCCGAGCAATCGCAGGTCACGTGCCATGGATTTGCCCTACGCCCAGCTTTCAGTTCTGTAAGGCGGCGGGAGCCTGTGCGAGGCCCCGAGTCCTGAGGCTGTTGCAATGAAAATGGGAATCAAGGGGCACGCATCAATCATATGGGTTCCTTTCGAGGGCGATGGCAAACGAAGCATCCATCATATAATGGAGCGACGCAACCAGAGAGGTCACCCATGGAATTTTACGCAAGCTGCCCCGAGGGCTTTGAGTCCGCACTCGCCGACGAGCTTAAACGGCTCGGGCTTTCGCATGTCCGCCGCCTGAAAGGCCGCGCTACGTTTGAGGGCGAGCTCGAAGAAGGCTACCGCGCCTGTCTGTGGTCGCGCCTGGCGAGCCGCGTGTTCGTGGTACTCGGGCGCTTTGAGGCGCAGGATGCCGACGAGCTGTACGACAGCGTTTACGACATCGCCTGGGAGACCATCATCCGCCCCGGCGCCACCATCGCCATCACCGCCCGCGGCGTGACCGAGCAGCTGCGCAACACGCGCTTCTCGGCCCTGCGCGCCAAGGACGCGCTGTGCGACCGTCTGGCCGAGACCACGGGCCGTCGCGCCGATGTCGACGCCGCCGACCCCGACGTTCACCTGTTGCTTTCACTGCGCCAGCGCCGCGCGAGCATAAGCCTGGACCTTTCGGGCGACCCACTGTTCAAACGCCTGCCGCCCGCAGCGACCCGCGCCGGCGAGGGCGCGCACGTACTGCGCCCCGACTACGCCGCCCTGGTGCTGGCGCAGGTCGGCTGGACCGCACTGTGCGAGCACGATCTGACGGCCGACGATTACGAAAACGAAGCCCTACCCACGCTGATCGACGCCTCATGCGCCGGCGGCGGTCTGCTGTTGGAGGCCGTGAACATTCTGACCGACCGCGCCCCGGGTACCGCACGCGAGCACTGGGGCTTTGAGGGCTGGCAGCTGCACGACGCCGCCCTGTGGAAGCAACTGCTTGCCGAGGCGCGCGAGCGCGAGACGGCAGCACGCGAGCGACAGGCGCGCATCGTGGCCGTAGACATCGACCCCGCCGCCCGCAAGACCGCAGAGCGCATGGTCAAGTGCGCCGGCTACAAGCGTTTTGTCGACTTTTGCGCTGCCAAGCCCGCCACCGTGTTGGACCATGCAGGCGCTGTCGCCGGCGCCGCCGTGGTCGCGGATACGACCGAGACACCGCTTTCGCTCATGCACGACGCCATGACGCTGATCGGCGAGCTGCGCCGCGCGCCCGAGCTCGCTTCGGCACCGGTCGCCGCGCTCACCCGCGACGGATTGCTGGCCCGCGCGCTCCATACCGAGCCCGAGCGCTCGATCGCCGTCATGCCCAACAACGAAGAGGCGACCGTCGAAGTCTGGCCTTCGCTCGACCACGCCGCCGCAGCGTTTGAGGCTGCGACCAGTGCGGATGCCGAGGCCGAGGCTGCGGATGCCAACGAAGTCAACGATGAAGCCACCGCTTCCCCCATGCCCGAGCCCGCCGCCATGCTCGACCTGGGCGACGGCAAGCCGCTGCCCGTGCTCATCCCCGAGTCCGGGCAGTTCGCCAACCGCCTGCGCAAGAATGCCCGTCTGCGCCGCAAGTGGGCCAAGCGCGAGGGCGTGAGCTGCTACCGCGTCTACGATGCCGACCTGCCCGACTACTCCGCCGCTATCGACCTGTACGAGGGTTGCCCGCAGACTCCGGGCCGCTGGCTCGTCATCGCCGAATACGCCGCGCCCAAGACCATCGACCCCGCACTGGCCCAGGCCCGTATGCTCGACATTCTGGCCATCGCGCCGCGCATCCTGGATGTCCCAGCCGAGCATGTGCACGCCAAGGCCCGCATGCGTTCGCGCGGCGGCTCGCAGTACGGCAAGCAAGGCGCCGGTAAGGGCGGCTCGGGCGAGCGTGCCAATATCGCGCGCCGTCGCCTGCCGCTCATCGAGGAGGGCGGGCTCACCTTTGCCGTCAACTTTGACGACTATCTGGATGTGGGCATCTTCTTGGATCACCGCGTCACCCGCAACCTAGTGCGTGAGCACGCCAAGCAGGCGCGCCGCTTCCTCAACCTGTTTGCCTACACCGGCACCGCCACCTGCTACGCGGCCGATGGCGGCGTCGAGGAGACCGTGACGGTCGACCTTTCCAACACCTACTTGGACTGGGCCGAGCGCAATATGCGTCAGAACGGCTTTGTGGGGCCGCAGCATCACTTTGTGCGCGATGACGTGCTCGCCTGGATTCGTGACCAGCGCCAGACGCGCAACCGCTGGGACCTGATCTTTGTCGACCCGCCCACGTTCTCGAACTCGTCCAAGATGGGCCGCCGCACCTGGGATGTCCAGCGCGACCATATTGAGCTTTTGGCCGGCGTATCGCGCCTGCTCGCGCAGGGCGGCCATGCCATCTTTAGCTGCAACCTGCGAGGCTTCCGCCCCGAAACGCGCAAGCTCGCACGCGCGGGCGTGGTGCTGGAGGACATTACGGCGCAGACCATCCCCGAGGACTTCGCACGCAACCAGAAGGTGCACCACTGCTACATCGTGCGCCGCCTGCCCATCGAGGACGCCATGGCCGAGGTCGGCTTTAGCGCCGAGGAGATTGCCGAGCGCGTTGAGGAACTGCGCAACCCCGAGGCCCGCAAGCCCCGTGCGGCAGTACCCGCGCACGCGCAGGCCGGCAACGACAAGTCCAACTTTGCCGGCAAACCCTCCCCCGCCGGCAAGCCCAAAAAGAAGAAGTTCTACGCCAGCAAGCCCAAGGGCAAATAACAAAGTTGCGGTGGAATACGGACTGTTTTGCCTGGAATTAGGCAAATTTAGACCGTATTTCACCGCAACTCATATTGGGATGGTGGTTGGCGATCTAGCCTTGGGTAACTAAGCGGTAGCCAATGCCTACGTGCGTCTGGATATAGCGCGGATGCGCGGGGTCGGACTCGATCTTCTTACGCAACGTGCCCATAAAGACACGCAGGCTCGCCAGGTCGCTCTTAGTTGCCGTGCCCCAAATCTCGTGCAGGATATATTGGTGCGTCAGCACCTTGTCGGCGTTGTGCGCCAGCAGGCACAAGAGCTTGTACTCGATCGGCGTCAGGTGCAGCTCCTCGCCGTCCATCGTGGCGATACCGGCATCAAAATCGATATGCAGCTCACCGGTATCGAACGAGCCCTCGGAGGCAACGCCGCCCGTCTGCGCATACGAAAGGCGTCTGAGCGTCGTGCGGATGCGCGCGAGCAGCTCCTCGACCGAAAACGGCTTGGTCAGATAGTCGTCGGCGCCGGCATCGAGCGCACGGATCTTGTCCGCATCCTCGCTGCGCGCCGAGACCACGATAATCGGCATGCCCGACCACGCGCGCACCGACTCCACCACCTTGACGCCGTCCATATCGGGCAGGCCCAGGTCGAGCAGCACAATGCTCGGTGCCTGCGACGAGGCGGCGGCGATTGCGGCGTGAGCGGTCTCCACGGCCATATGGCGCAAGCCGTGCGCCTCGAGCGCGGCAACGATAAGGTTGCGGACGGCGGGATCGTCCTCAACGACTAAGATGAGTGGTTTTGCAGCAGAGTTCGGCACGGCGCTACTCCTTATCAAACGAAACGTCGGCGGCGGGAAGCTCAATCGTAAAGACCGAGCCGTGCGGATCCGCCGCGGCAACCTCTATGCTACCGCCATGTGCCAGCGCAATGGAACGACACAGGGATAATCCCAGGCCCACGCTGCGGCGGCTATCGGCCAGGCCATGGTTGGCGGTGTAGAACGACTCAAAGATACGCTCGCGGTCCTCGGGCGCGATGCCCGGGCCGTCATCGGCCACCGAGCACTCCACGTATCCATCGTGGACGACAATCGAGATCACGATATGCGAGCCCGCGGGCGTGTAGGTGATGGCGTTGTTCACCAGGTTGACCACCAGCTGCACCATCAGGCGCGCATCGACGTTGACGAGCGCCGGCTCATCGCACGCCACCACCTTAAGGTCGTGCTCGCGCACGGCCGGGTTCACGTGGCGCAGCGCCTCCTCGACGATATCGTCCATGAGCTCGAGCGTAGTCGACAGATGCATGCCGTCGCCCTCGAGCTTGGTGATGGCGAGCAGGTTCTCGACGGTGGCGTTGAGCCATTGTGCATCCGAGCGAATGGATAGGAGCATGCCGCGGCGCGTCTGGTCGTCGAGCACAGCCGTACCGGTCGAACCCTGGTCGAGCAGTACGTCGGCGTTACCCGAAATACTGGTAAGCGGCGTGCGCAGATCGTGCGAGATGGAGCGCAGCAAGTTGGCACGCAGCTGCTCGTTTTTAGCGAGCACAGCCGCCTCCTCGCGGGCCTCCATGGCGCGGGCGCGATCGAGCGCCAGCTCGCCTTCGCTCACGATGGCATCGGCAAGCGTCCGCTCCTCGGGCGTCAGCGCATCGGGCTCGGCGACAATGGCGAACACCCCCACCACCGAGGCGGGATCGCCCGCGCGCACCATGGTGTCGCCCGAGCGCACGGTCAGGTATATGCCGTAGAACGCCGAGGCGCCATAGGTGGCATCGAGCGGCGTTCCCACATAGGCGGACGCCGAGAGCCGCGGCGGCATCTGCGGCGCCAGCTGGTGTACCGGCGCGGCATCGCCCACGGCCGTGTACGTCGTGCGCGGCAGCAGGTCATCGTTATCGGCATCGGCGCTATACCACACGACCGGACAGTCCGAAAGACGCGCCAGCTGCGTTGCCATAGCGTGCACAATCTGTTGCTGATCGCCACACCGCTGCAGCATGCGGTTGGTCTCGAGCACCATCTGCGTGCGACGGTCGCTGGCGGCAGCCTGCGCCAAGGCGCGGCGCAGGGCCAGCGCGATCGAGCTCGATACGAGCGAGACCGCAAACATGATAAAGAACATGCCGGGATAGACGCGGTCGATAAACGACAGCGCGTAGCGCGGGTCGACAAACAAGAAGTTGTAGAGCGCCACGGCGGCAGCCGAGCTCAGCAGGCAGTACAGGCGGCTCCAGGTAAAGAAAGCGCACAGCTGCACGGCGAACACATAGACGATCATGATGCTCGGCGCGAGCCCCGGATGGTCGAGCAGCGCGCCCACAATCGTCGCCGCGGCTAGCAGCCCCGCCGATACGCAGGCGTCATACAGAGGGCTGCGACGCGTCAGCGTTGTACGCCGCCACCAAAAGTTCTCGGCAATATCGCCGTCCGCTCGGACGTCCATCAGCGCCCCGCCCCTCTCTCAAAAACAAAAACCACCACAAAGGGGACTGGCACCTTTGCGGTGGTGGCCTCCTTGTGGTGGTTTCAAGTGTATAGCCTTTGCAGCCTGCGGTCGCTAGACAAACAGCAGACGTCGACTACGGACGCTCGTCGGGAGCCAGGCGCTGCATCTTGCTCACTGCCTTAAACTTGGTGAACAGCGGCACGTACTCAAAGCTCACGTTGGAGTTCTCCAGGCCGTACCAGCGCGCGGGGGTGCCGGCAGCGCGGCGGATGATGTACTTGAGCGTGATGGCCGTACGCTCGCTGGGCTCCACGTCGCTTTCGGGCGCCAGCAGCTTGCGGATCATGACGAACTTAAACGTACCGATGTTGCCCGGATCCTTGTAGACCGAGTAGTCGTGCGTCTGCGCCGGCAGCTCGCCGCTGGCAGCCAGGTCCTGAACAACCTGGCGCAGGTAAGCATTGACGCGCTGGTTGATCTTATAGCCCAGGTACAGATGCACGCGGAATACGTAGTCGGTGCCGAACGTCTCGACCGAGTAGGCAAAGGTATGCGGCTCGTCCATGGTCTCGACGTTCACGAACCACCAGGCACGAGCGCGCTTGGGGTGCTTGTCCAAAATCGAGTAGACGATATCGCGGTCGATATAGTCGGTGTTGGTGTCCTTGGTCAGGTACACGATGTTGTCGCTCACGAGCTCGTAGCGATCGTCGTCGCGCAGGCGCTTGAGCTGCGGCAGATAGCTGCGCAGCGGCAGCAGCGTAAACTGGCGCTGCTCAACCGCCGTGCCGTTGTACCAGCACACCATGATGCCCATGATGAGCGCGGCCATAAGGATGGTGAAATAGCCGCCGTGGAAGAACTTGGTGAGCGAGCTCACAAAGAAGAAGCCCTCGAGCATAAGGAAGAAGGCGGCAAAGATCCACGGCGCGACCTTGAGATTGCGCTCCACGTGCAGATAGAAGAAGAGCAGCATTGTCGTGCACATCATGGTCAGGGTAATGGCCAGGCCGTACGCGGCCTCCATGTGCGCCGAGTTCTGGAACAGCAGCACCACGACGACGCAGCCCACGAGCATGACGTTGTTGACCATGGGGATGTAGAGCTGGCCCTTGGTCTCGGCAGGATAGAAGACCTGCATATGCGGCATGAGGTCCAGGCGGCTGGCCTCGGACACCAGCGAGAATGCGCCGGTGATGAGCGCCTGCGAGGCGATGATGGCCGCGACGGTGGAAAGGCCGACGGCAAAGGGGCGCAGACCCGGGGCGAGCATCTGGTAGAAGGGGTTGAGGTCGGCGATACCCATGAGCTCCGGGTTGCCGGCGTTGTTGATAAGCCACGCGCCCTGGCCCATGTAGGACAGCAGCAGGCAGCACTTAACGAACGGCCAGGTGGCATAGATGTTGCCGCGGCCCACATGGCCCATGTCGGAATAGAGCGCCTCGGCACCGGTGGTAGCGAGGAAGCAGCTGCCCAAAATCATGATGCCCGCATGGTTGTTGGGGCTCAGCAGAAAAGCGATGCCACGCAACGGGTTGAGGCACAGCAGCACCGCGGGATACTGGCAGACAAAGAACAGGCCCGTGCCGCCCAGGAACAAAAACCACAGCGTCATGATGGGGCCGAAGGCGTGACCGATCTTGGCCGTGCCGATGCGCTGCACCAAGAAGAGCGCGATGATGATGGCAAGCGTGATGGCGACGACACGACCCTGGTCGTCACCGAGCACGGCATGGACCGCCGGGATGGTGCGCAGGCCCTCGATGGCCGTGGTGACGGTAACGGCAGGCGTCAGGATGCCGTCGGCGAGGAGCGCCGCGCCGCCCAGCATGGCGGGGATGATGAGCCACTTGCCGCAGCGCTTGACCAGGCTGTACAGGGCAAAGATGCCGCCCTCGCCGTGGTTGTCGGCGCGCAGCGAGATCAGCACGTACTTGACGGTCGTCAGCAGCGTGACCGTCCACACGACAAGGGAGAGCGCGCCGAGCACGAACTCCTGCGTGACGCTTCCGATGCCGCCGTTGCCGGCAACGAGCGCCTTGGTTACATACATGGGGCTGGTGCCGATATCGCCATACACCACGCCCAGCGTGACGAGCATCGCCGAGATGCTCACAGGAATCGCAGCGTGCGAGGCTACTTCCTTTGCCTTTTGTTCCATAAGCCGGTTTCCTCCCAATTTTAACGTTCGACGGGATTATATGTAATCAGCCCATATTTTAATGGCACCGTTTTCCCAGCTAGATAAACATTTATGCGGCCTTTAGGCCACCGCGGCGATATGGAATGTGACAAAGGGATGCCCCCTTTGTCACATTCGTCATTTTCCGAGCCAGTTTTTGAACCACCACTCCATAGAGCGGCTCATCTCGGCCATAAAGGGACTCGTGTGCTTACGGGTGTAGATATCGACGACGCGCTCGCCCACCTCGCGGGCGTGCGGGCGAAACATCGCGTCCATCTCGGCCACCTGCGCATCCAAGGTCGCGGCGTCGGCGCGACAATAACGCTCCTCATGCACCAGGTTCACCACGGGATGCGCGATCGCCGGGCGCTCCTTGCGGGGCGTGCCGATGATGAGCATCGACAGCGGCATGGTATAGGGAGGCAAGTCCAGCAGCGCGGCGACTTCCTCGGCGTTCTCGACGACATCGCCGATATAGCAGCTCCCCAGCCCCAGGGCCTCGGCGGCAACCACGGCGTTTTGAGCGGCGATCATGGCATCCTGTGCCGCGATGGCAAAGTCGCCCAGGCCCGGCGCACGACGTGGCGACTTGCCCGTGCGCTCGACAAACTCGGGCTCAAAGCAACCCACGTGCTCAAACAGATCGATCCACTTGGCATAGTCGACTACAAATATGAGTGCCCAGGGCGCCTTGGCGATCATGGGCTGATGATCGCACAGGTCGGCCAGGCGGTCCAATGTGGCCTGCTCACGAATGCTCACGATGGAATACATCATCATGGCGCCTGCCGACGGCGCACGGCTCGCCGCATGCAGAATCGCCGCCCGCTGTTCGTCGGTCACCGCCACGGGACGGTCATCGTCATCACGCGCGAAGGCACGCGTAGACGAGCGATGCTCCAAGATGTCCAGTACCGCGTTGCCCGTAGTCTCGACCGGATAGCCGTATGTATCCACGACCGCAGCTCCGTCGCTGCCCATGTCCGCCTTGCAAACCTGCTCGCTCATCGCCCTACCCTCGCCATTTCTTTAAGAAGCCTTTACGTTTCCGTGTAATTCCCGTCCATTATCGCGCAGGTCGCCGCTACATTGCGCAACACCACCACGCACGCGCGTTATTATGGCTGGTTGTTGTGCGCAGTCACCAAATGCAGCGCATATCTTGGTAACAATCGGGTAAACCCCCGCTTTCGTAGGTTTTAGTTTGTGAGGAGTCTCAGCATGTTCGCTGCCGCCATCTCGCTCGTCGGTCTTGCGGCGACCGTCTACCTTGTCTTGCGCGAGGCCAAGGCCATTCGCGCTCAGTCGGGCACCGTTGCCAAAAGCGCTCTTGGGTGGAGCGTCGCCTTCGGCCTGTTCCAGCTCTTTTTGACCATTTGGGGCGCCATTGGCCTCGTCGCCCAAAACGAGCCGCTCGCCTTTGTGATGCTCATCCTGACCAATGCCATCCTCACCGGCTGCGCTTGGGCCAGCATCGCCCGCGACCGTATCGCCCCGCGCGTCTTTGCGTTTGCCGCGCCCGACGCCCCCGCTCCCACCGGCAAGCTCGCCCGTCTGCGCGGCGCCTTTGTGGGCAAACCGCTCGTCGCCGCCGTCCTGTGCCTGCTGCTCGCCGGCGTCTTTGCGCTGCTGGGCATGGAGGTCTCGTCCAACCACGACTTTACCTGGGTCTACCCCCTGTGCATCCTGCTCGAGTGGGCTATCATCACCACGCTCATGGTCGGCCTGTTCTTCCTGTTCCAGCGCCACGGCGCGGCTCCCGCGGTCCTGGCCTTTGCCCTCTTTGTCCTGGGCATTGCCGAGTTCTTTGTCATCACGTTTAAATCCATGCCCATCCAGCCGGGCGACCTTTCGGCCATCTCCACCGCCGCCGCAGTCGCCGGCAACGGCTACACCTTCTCCATCTCGCTGTTCTGCGTGCTGTCCATGGGCTTTACCGCCATCGCCATGCTGCTATGCGAGTACGCCGGCCTGGTGGCACCGCACCGTCAAAAGGGTGCCGCCAACGCCAAGCGCATGCTGCTCATCAACCTGCTCGTGGCGGTGCTGTGCCTGGGCGGCGTGACCGCGCATGTCACGCTTATCGACTACTACAACACCCTCGGCATCACCGTCTACACCTGGCGTCCGCTCGAGAGCTACTGGCGCGAGGGCTACCTGCCTGCCTTTATTAGTGCGGCGCAGTCCATCAAGCCGCCCAAACCCGCCGACTACTCCGTCGACGATGCCAAGACCACGCTCAAAAAGTACGCCAAGGCCTACGACAAGTCCGACGCGGCCAAGAGTGACGAGCGCACCGCCGCAAAGGAGCAATTCGACAGCGAGAAGCCCACGGTCATCGCCATCATGAACGAGACCTTCTCGGATCTGTCCATCTACCAGAACATGCGCGCCGGCTACGAGGGCCCGCAGTACTTTAAGAACCTGTCCAACTGCCTCAGCCGCGGCAAGCTCTATGTGAGCGCCTACGGCGGCGGTACCGCCAATACCGAGTTTGAGTTTATGACCGGCAACTCCATGGCCAACCTGGGCTCGGGCGTGTACCCCTACACCATCTACAACATGGAGACGACCGGGAACCTGGCAGAGCAGTTCAAATCGCTCGGATATTCCACCACGGCCATGCACCCCAACCACGCGACCAACTGGAACCGCGAGAACGTCTACAAGGACTTTGGCTTTGACCAGTTCCTGTCCATCAACGATTTCCAGGGCGCCGATACCCTGCGCGGCATGGTGACCGACCAGGCTACCTACGACAAGATTCTGGAGCTGCTCGACCAGAACGCCGATCCGCAGTTTATCTTCGACGTGACCATGCAGAACCACTCAGGCTACGACACGGGTCTGGTGCCGATCGACAAGCAGATGCACCTCAACATCGACACGACCGATCTGGACGCCAAGACCGTCGAGGACGGCACGCTGTCCGATGTCGACGAGTACGTCTCGTGCATCGAGCAGTCCGACCAGGCGCTTCGCTACTTCCTTAACGCCTTGAGCAAGCTCGACCGCAAGGTGGTCGTGGTGTTCTGGGGCGACCACCAGCCGTTCTTCCCGTCCAAGTTCAACGATAAGTGGTTTACCGGCGAGGACGACGCCACGCACCAGGAGCGCTTGTGGCAGACCGACTACATCATCTGGGCTAACTACGACGTCGCCGGCTGCGACCAGACGAGCGAGGTCGACGACCTGTCCACCAACTACCTGTCCACCCAGCTGATGCAGCTGATCGGCGCCCCGCTGACCGACTACCAGAAAGCGCACATGACGCTGCGCGAGTCGCTGCCCGCCATCAACTCGGTCGGCTACGAGGACGCCAGCCTGCGTTGGGCGCTTTCCTCCAACGTCACCGGTGACGACGCCGCCGCAGCAGCCGCCACCAAGGCGCGCGAGGATTACGCCAAGATGCAGTACTACGAGATGTTCCGCGACGGCAAGAACGTGTATACCGAGCACTTCCAGACCGAGGCCAACGAGACCGACCCCAACCTGGCACCGGGCACGACCAAGATCAAGTAGCGACACGTCTTAACTGGTTCGTCTGCCTGGCGGCGCGGAATGTAAGGTTCCCTGCTCGGACAGTCCTGCTCGCACGGAGAGCACATTAAGTGCTCTCCGGCTCGTGCGGAACTCGCGATGAACCTTACATTCCGCGTCGCCAGGCAGACGCCTCGGTGTTGAAGCGCGGCTTGTCATGAAAGCATCCGCAACATATATAAGTTGAAGGCCACATTAAGTGGCCTTCTTTATATTCGGAAAGTGTGTCCCGGAATCTGCCTTCGGAATGGGACGCAGTTTCCGCTTGAGGGCCTGTTGGGAAAGCGCATCCCACTTCAAGAGATAATTCCGGGTCGCACTTTCCGCTAAGGCTCTCAACCGGAAAGTGCATCCCATTCCAAGCCTTAATTCCGGGACATAGTTTCCGGACAAGACATCAACCGGAAAGTGGGGACCACTCTGAGCGCCGATTCTGGGACACACTTTCCGAAACACCGCCCATCCGGAAAGCCCGTCCCGCTCTGAATACATCCGGGCATGGAATATCCGCTTATTAGGCCTTCCGTCAATAAAGGGGCGCCCTCCCGAGCGGCGGGCTCGAAGTTCATCGCGAGTTCCGCACGCAAAGAAGGCCACTTAATGTGGCCTTCGTCTTGCGCAGGACTGTAGAGCAGGGAACTTCGTGCCCGCCGCCCGGGAGGGCGTTGCGTTTAGAAGATGAACCTAGCGCTTATCCCTCCGGGACAAAAGAAGTGCGGCTATAAATGCGATGATTGCAAGTGTCAGCAACACCAAAAGCAACGTGAGCGTGTTGTCGCCCGTTGCCGCCAGACCAAGCAAGCCGGGCTTCTTGCTGTCAGCAGACTGCACGGGAATCTTCTCGCCATCGTCCTCGGCGGTAATCTCCCAGCGAATGGTCTTGTTTGCGTCGGCAACCTCGTTGCCCACCGATGTCGGAACGTTTAGCTGCAAATTAAGCACCGTGCTGCCATCGCTCGTAAACGTGGCGATTTGCGTGGGATAAGCGAACGCGCTGCCCGGTGTTCCTGTCTGGAGCCAACCTGCAGAGCCATCGCCCGCCGACGCCGTTAGGGTAATGGGCGACAGCAGGCGTGCCGTCTCGTGATCGACAACGGCACGCACAAACACGCGCACCTGGGACTTTACGCCCGTGGCACGAATCTCTATCTGCTGATCACGCACATCGCCAGGCATCAGATCTTTAAAGGCCAAAAACAGATCGGGCTCCCCCGAGGAGTCCGTCGCCCCCGAGACCGTCAGCTGACGCGCATTTCCGTCATAGGCAATCGCGGGAGTATCGGCAAACGCACGGGCGGGAACAGCGAGCGCGACCACGCAGAAAATGGCCGCGACCATGCAACGCAAGGAGCGCGCAACACCTTTACGAATCGGGAACGCCATACTTACGCACCTCCATGCGGCGGCACCAGCACGTCATTCTCGACCGAGCAACCCCATGCGTCGTGCACGGCCTCATCGGGCGTCGCCTGGACCGCCTGAGTGGAGATATCCACGACAAGATTGCGACCTTCGGTTGCCTTGAGCTCGGTAACCCTATTAATGAGCACGCCGGTTTCCGCGCCGGGAGCGACGGGCGACGTCCAGTAATAGAACCCGTCGCTCGCCTTAACCCAGTTATAAGCCGAGTTCGCGCCCGAGGCATCAGCCACGCTCCACGCAATCTCGTAATCCGCCTCACCCTTCGGCTCCTCCTTCGGCTCATCCCACAGGCGTGCGCCATCCTGGTCCTGCCAGTAGATATCCACTGCAGCACGAATATAGGCGGGCGCGGTACCCGTGTTCTTCGCCTTGACATCGCTTTTCACTTTGCCGTTGAGCGTTTCCTGAACCGATGGCGTCACCGACCCGATGCCGAACTGGTTGACCAGCACGCCCGTAACCGAAAGCCAGGCCAACGTGCCTGCCGTACCGGCCAGGAGGATAACCCCCACCAGCAAGGCGATGATGCGCTTGCGCTTGGACATGCTAATCCTCCTTCTTTGCTACGTTGCCGTTGCTCCAAACGTTATGGGCACGATTGCTGCCGTCGATCCATTTGTCGTTCACACGCGTGTTCGTGCAGGTGAACGTGGCATCGTTCGCGCTCGATGCAGCGGAGATAGTCGCCTGCGCCTTATCGCCCGGCTGCTTGCCAGGGACGCCGATTTGGTTGCTGTAGCGCCATGCCCACGCTGAGTCCTCCTCGACGGTGTAGATACCCGCCGGGACCGCAAGCTCGATAGCGCCGGAGTACCAGGCGGAACCGTCCTTCAGCTGCGCATCCGATGACACCGTTACCTCAACCGTGCGCTCCTCCAAGGCGTTGCCGTCCATGCCGGCCCGGGAAACCTTGAAGCGGAACGTCTTGCCCTTCGCCCAGCTATCCTGGGTTTGCTTGACGATCTTGAGCGTATGCGTAGCGGCGAAATCGAACACCGCATTGCCATCGCTCTGAGTGCCGTCGCCCGTGAGCTTGTAGTCCAAACGATTCGTCAGCTCAAACGAGCCCTCGCCTGAACCCGAACTGTAAAGCGAGACATACTTCCCGTTGACAGGCGCAGGAGTCTGGCCAGGAAGACCATAGCCCACGCGGTCAACGTGCACCGTCAGTTGCGTGCCCATGAAGGGCTTTGCAAAGCAAGCCTTGAACGGCGCCTTATCGCTCTTGTCATCTATCGTGTTCGCGGCATTGGGATCAAGCAACCACTTGAGCTGCCCGGTCACATTCTTAGGGCTCGCATCGTCCGATGTGTCGTTAGCGACGACCTTATACGTCACCGGATACAAATCCATGTTGGCTGTAACCGGTTTACCCTTGAAGTCGCTCCACGCCACAGCTTTGTCGCCATTAACCCACTGCCACTCCAAGAACAACTCCTTCAAGCTGCTATCCGCTCGCTCGCCCAGGAATGCGACGATTGCGGAGTAGGCTTCGGGATCGTAGGCCACTTCCTTTGGCTCCATGACGGGTTCACCCTTGTCGTCATAGACCGGGTTGCCGTTCTCGTCCATCTTGGGCACCTTAACTGTCTGAACAAAGCCGGCATTGCCATCCTGGCCACGCAGAACACTCGTATCGTTCGGGTCTACCGTAGCGGTGTAGATGACGTTGCCTTCGGTGTCGTGATAGCGCACTTTAAGCGGCGTCTTCTTGTACACCGCAGTGTAGGTCACGCTCTCAAAGGGCTCGCTGCCCTCGAGGGGATACTTCTCATCGTCAGTCATCAGGGTGTACTGCCCGTCATTGACATAATCGCGCGACCAGCCGACAAAGTCGTACTTGGTGCCGTCAGTGCCCTCAACCTCCTCGGCGGCCTTGACCTCAAGAGAAATCTGGTCGCCGGAATCAGTGCGGCCGAGGCTACGGACAAGATCGGGATTCGCAAGTTTAGAGTCAATGTTCGATTGAACGGTAACCAGGCTGGGACGGTAGACCGGGTACAGCTCCATGGGGGCCTTGACCACGGTAGAAGCACTCACCATACGGATGCCCTCTGACCAAGCGACATAGCCCTTGCCAGGTGCCGGCTCGGCTTCCGTCCAGCCCACGAAGACGTTGAACTTGCCTGTATCCGCATCGATAGTGCTGACGTCATAAGTAGGCTTCGGGATGCCGCCATTAAGGTTGCCGAGCATATCGTCTTGCTGAGCAACTTTGCCGTCCACATCCGTGGCATTGAGGTGGTACACAACCGCCAACGGCGAATAGTACGCCACGAATGTATAGGCTCCGCCAGGTTCCACCGGATAAGAGCAAGTACCATGCTCCACATCGTAGGGAAGCGTCTTGATCTCGCCGTTCGGAAGCTCGATCTCAACCTTCTGCAACTTATACAGCTCACCGCCTGCTTTATAAACCGGCGTCGTAACGTCAGGGGTCACCGTTGCCGTAGCAGGATTGGTGTCCGCGTTGATAACGGGAGCGATGTTGTAGCTAGGCACATTGACCTTGTCCGTACCCTCAAAACCTGCGCGATGCAGGTTGGTGGTGTAGCTGACGTCGTACTTTGCGTAGACGGGATAGGCATCCTGCCACTGGGTGACCTTGGACTCGTCGGTCGCCAGATACGGCTCTGCCTTATCCGGATCACTCGTCACATAGGAGTCGCCGGCGACGTCGTAGATATACTTCCAGACGTCAGAATCCTTCTGAACCTCGGCGGTCGAAATCCAGCCCAGGAACTTATAGCCCGGCACGGCCATGTCGGCATCGGTCGGGGAAGCTTCGAGGGTCAGGGGGCTCTCATACGATCCCTTCTCACCATCTTCTGGCTTTTCGGCCACTTTAACCGACTTATTAACATGCGGGTAGTAATACGTGAACGTCGGATCCGCCCCGTTCACCTTGGTCTGCAGCAAGTTACTCTCATAGCGCCGCGTGGCAGTCCTCACGACATTATCGCCCTTGTTGTAGAAATTAACGTCCGTGGTAATCATCGCGCGAACGTAGTACTTCTTATCTGTACGCACCATGCTCTCGATGGGATTTTTCACATATGTCCAATATTCACCATCGCGCTCAAGCGTCCAGAAATTCAGGCGATAGCGATCATTCACCGGTTTGACCGTTACGTTCAGCGAAGCCGAAGTCCAAGTATCGCTTAGCGTTGCAGCGCCTGGAAAATCGGTATCGGCATAGAGGTTTTTTAGAGTATCGGCTCCCGTATCGTTTTTAACGTTGTGCGAGTACGCGTTAAGGGGACTCACGACAAGGGTTTCCTTCGTGAAGCGCGTGCCACACGTTTCATAACTATCCTTTATACCGTGGTCAACATGCTCCGGGCCCCAGTGGACGACGTTTTCACGCACGAAGGTACTACCGACGTTTTCCTCAAAGGGCGTTTGATAGCGATTCCAAACGGAACAAAGTAGCTTGCTGTCCGTAAACTCATGGTTGGTATAAGCCCGAACGTAATAATCCACTCGGTACTCAAAGCGGGCGATGTAGGTATGCGGCGCGGTTAAATCGACATCGGCGGGGAGCGTATAGCTGGGGTCGCGGCTTACGCGCACCTCGAGCGGGGCATCCTCGGTTCCCTTGTTTTCATACCAACCCAGGAAACGATAGCCGTCGGGCAGCTGGCCCTCCTCGGATATAGCTTTACCGGATACGTCGAGCACCTGTACGGTATACGCGCTTGTGCCATCTTCTGCAGTCTCAACCTTAACGTCAGTTTTGCCCACACCGTCGCGCCGAGTCTGATCGTCGGTTGCATCCTGCTCATTGCCCTCAAACACCGTCATGATGTTCGACACATAGTCGGTGTACACCGGATAAAAATCGGTAGGACCAAGCACAGTGATCTCGGTACCGGCAGGATAGAACGCGCCGGCATTTTTTAGCTCGGCGAGCTGGGTCGAGGTAATGGCTGCATAGCCACCGTTCATCTGAGCCTCTTCGCTCGGCTTCGTTGTCCAACCGATAAAGGTGGCGCTGGAAGACAGCGTGCCACGATCGGTAGGAGCGGCGGGGTTGAGCTTCGCGCCGTAGCGATACCAATCGCCCGATTTGTCGTGTGCAGTGCCGCTCTGGCAATCGAGCGTTTCGCCCTGGACGTTATAGAACAGCACCTGCGCCTCGTACGAAGCGATAAACAGGTCATTGCCCTTAAAACCGTCGACCCCCTTGGCATTATCGGCGGTATAGGTCGACGTATGCTCGTGTGCCTCGCTCTTCTGGACCTGCTTGCCGGCAGCCACAGCATCGGCATCGGTCTTGCCGTCAAACCAGCTGTTGTCTTGTCCAATTCGATTCACACGCACATCGGGCTCACGGAACCAGCCCATGAAGCGATAACCGCCGTTGGCATCGGTCAAGCCCTTGGGCTTTGCGGAGGTATCCTGCCTAAACGTCACCGATGTATCGCCCTGGGCCAAGCCCTGAGCCGTTCCCGCCAGCACGGCGCTCACGGCAAAGGCATACGGGTCCGAGGTCGCCTGATCAATACCAAGTTTGGTTGCCTCGATGGTCGCGGTACCCGCACCGGGAAAATCGATCGTCGCCTTAACGCTCTGGCCATGCACGGGAATCTTCAGCTTGTAATCCATCGCCCACTCATTGGTGTGCTGGCCACCCAGGGCATCGTCGTTGTCGGTCGAGCGCATGGTGCCGGCACAAAAATCGTAGTCGTGCTCCTCCCACAGCTCACGCGTGGTGTAGCGCTCGTCGTCCCATGGACCATAGCTGTCGCCCTTGGTGGTACCGTCGCCGCCAAAAGAGGGGATCTTTTTCTTAGCCGCGGTACCCTGGCTGCTGCCTTTTAGGCTCACGCTCGGCTTAAAGTAGCACTCGGTGACTGTGGCATCATCCTTGTTGGCACGCGCGGCAATACCGCCCAGGTTCACATCGTTTTGAATGATGGGGATCACGGCGATGGGATTGTACTGACGCGAGCTCAAGTCACCCGCAAAATGGCTTCGAACGAGCTCGTTGCCCTTTTCGGTTAGAATACGACCCGCCAAGCCACCCGTCCACGCACGCGTCACGGCGACGACGCCCACATATGACGCGGCATAGCTGTAGCACTGCGCCGTCGAGAAGCAGTCGATAATCTTGGCCTCGCCCGCCATGCAGCCCACAAAACCCGAGGCGTACACGTTGTTGCCGCCCAGGGCGCCAATGGCCACGTCGTACTTATTGGTGACGTCGGTCATGCCAATCGAGCCATCATCTTTGCGCGTAGGCGTAACGCGGCAGTACTCAATCGTCGAATTTGTAACGTAGCCGGCAAACGCCGCCATATACAGACCCTCACCGCCGAGCGCCTGCACGCCCGAGGTCGTGTTGTTAACGGCGCGGCCACCACGTACCTCGCAGTTATAGAGGGTACAGCCGTCGAGCTCGCCGGCGATGAGACCGCCCTCAAAGCCTGCGTTGGTAATGAGGTTGAGAGCATTGTTGGCGCAGGTCACGTGCAGCGTGCTCTCCATGACCATAACGTTTTCGAAACGCGTTTTGACGGCCTTGCCCACGATAATGCCACCGCGGAAGTCCGCCCACACGTTGGCGTCCTTGACCAGGAAGTTTTTGATGGTGGCGCCGTTGGTCTCGGAAAAAAATCCCGTATCGCGCTCGGGGTCAAAAGCGTCTTTATCGTAGTTCAGGCCCTCAACGGCGTGGTTTTGACCATCGAACACGCCCTTAAACGGATGCTCCTTGTTGCCAAACGACAGATGCTTAACGGTGTCTGCAACGATGGTTTTCATGTCGTCGCTGTCGAGCTCAATGTCGTTATCGAGATAAACGTGCCAGCCGGACGTATCGCGCTCGCGCGACAGCGCCACACACGACAAAAAGTCAGCCTCGTTTTTGATGTGGAATTCGATTCTGGCCTCGGGCACATCCTCGGCATGCACCACCGTTGGCAGCGCCATAACGCAGCAAAGGGCAATCGCTGCGACGGCAACCAGCCTGCTAAGCATACCCCGGTTCATATTCTTGATCTTCATAGGCTAGTTCGCCTCCGGCCAACCCACAACGTCAAGTACGTCGAGGGCGGTATCGCTTGTCTGCTGGTTTTTGGCCTGCACGGCCTGAACATCGATATCGAGCTTGAATGAGCCGCCGCGCGCGGCATCGTGGTAGTCGCCCACAAATCGCAGCGAGTCCATAAGGCTTTCCGTCATGGCGCCGGGGTCGAGCATGCCGCCACGCCCGGCCAATCCACGGTAGTAGTACCACCCATCGCCGCCGTCGATCCACGGGGACCCCTCGTCCGCGTTCACATGAAACGCAACGCTGCCCGAGGCATCCGCACTCGAACCGTCGGGTGCCACTGACGTCATGCGTAGACGAGCGCGAACGTACTCAGGCTGCGCGCCGGCGTTCTCCACGCGTACAATGCGGCTGATGTCAGAGCCCCCGGCCTTGGTGTCGGGATAGTCCCCGCGCTCGTTGGCCTCAAACGGAATCTCCTCGCCCCGCTCGTTGAGGGTGTATTCGCAGACTCGTACCTTCACGCTGCCAAACGATAGGACGTTGTTCGCCGGAACCATATCAACGGTAAAAGCCAGCGTGCCACACATGCACGCCAGGGCCAACAGCGCAATCGCGGCAAGCGCTAAGGTGCGTTTCTGATTGTCGGAAAGATTGTTGAGCATTACGTTCGCCAATCGTCGATAAAAAGGGGGACCGAGATCCCAGCCCGAATATAGGGGTGGGGGCGGGCCGGGATCTCAGTGGGGGGATTAAGCCTGAGCCTGAGTCTTAGCCCATTCCTTGGCCTGCTTAAGGGCATTCTGCGCGTCAGCATTTTCACCCTGCTCGGTGCCATTCTGACCCGCGCCAAAGATGTAGGCAGAGACCGTCATCGTGGGAGCCTGTTTCGGGTCAGTAGTAGTCTCGACAACATCGGTGTTGTTCATGGCAGAGGGAATCGTCACGGCAGTGAAAAGCTCATCGGTATAAACGTCCTGCTCTGCTTTGTTGGCTTCGAGCTTTGCAGGCAGGTTCTCTGCGGCAGAGTTCTTGGAGTACATAAACAGACCGCTCACGTACTGGTTGCCAGAGTTGTCAGATTGGTTGGTCTTGACTTGACCCTCAACGGGCTTCCAATTCGTATTTTTGAGCGTAAAGTACGGGGTCTTTTCAAGGCTGGTGCCAGGCTTGACGATGGCATTCTTTACGTAAATGAATACGTATGCATCATCAGAGCCAGCCTTGATGCCGACATTGGGGTTCTTGGCCACAGTGGCGCCAGGAACCATCTTGGAGTTGGCAACCCACTGGGTCTCGAACAGGTAGGCCTTTTCAGTGTTCGGATTATCGGGGTCCGGTTTCTCGGGATCGGTCGGATCAGGCTTGTTTTCCGGGTGGCCAAAGCTACCCACCGTGAACACGTTGTCAATGTGCTCCTGCGCCGTCAGCCATGCATAGGTACCCACACCGGCGGCCATCACCAACAGCAGCAGGGCGGCAATGATGCCGTAGCGCTTTTTCTTCTTGTTTTCCATCGTTCTCTTCCTTTCGAAAATCGACTTCCCCGGCAACGGCCCTTGCCGTTGCCGACACCTCTCCCCTGCCGCTATGAACGCCGCTCCCTCGCATGCGCGCGGGCATGCTTGCCCGCAGGCTCGTCGGGAACCACCCGATCGAGCACTATCGACGCCGCGACCAGCAGCGCCAGAACGGCCACCACAACAAGCAAACCGGGCATCGTCGTGCAATATGCGTTAACGAAGCCCAGGTAAGGGACACAAAAAGAGACAGTGCCGATCACGCGTGAAAAAGGCGTCTGCTCGGCATCGTGCATGATGGTTCCATCTGCATTTTTGTTTGCGATTCCCTGCGTGCCGATCGTCTGCGCGGCAGGGTCGATCTCGTACACCTGGTGCGTCACCACGGCGCCGTCCGATCGGTAAAAGGTTGCATTGTCGCCCACGGTAATATCCGTTGGCTCAACCTGGCGGACAAACACCATGGAGCCAACGGGAAGATCGGGTTCCATAGAGCCCGAAAGCACAGCAAAGGGCATGTATCCAAATGCGCGAGGCACAAAAGAAACAACGGCAAGGGCTATGACAAGCGCGAACGCCAAGCTACTCAAAAGTGCAATAAATCGTTTGAGTCTACGCGCAGCCAAAGTGATAATTCATCCCCCTTGAGGACCTATTCGACCCATCCAAAGGTCAGCAAGTTTCAACAGGAACCGCAAGGCGCTTGAAAAGTGAGTCCGAAATAAGCCAATTTGGAATCTTTTCGTAATAAAAACATAGCGATGTGCTACACATTTTTCAATGTTTTGTCGCTAAATGCTACCTATTTTGGCGTAAGTGGTCATTTATCACCAAATTAGTCTGTTTTATCCAATATCTGTGACTAACCCCCTACGCAACTTCCCCATAGAGGGATCATTTTTTTGCGAAACTAAAATAATGGTACCCCCCCCCACATTAAAACAAACTGCTGGAAGCGCCATTTATTTCCGACCCCTTTTACTAGAGTTTTTATGACAACCTCATGTAGTTCGCAGCCCATAACCCTCTGAAAACCGTGTCCCAGAATTCCCGTCCGGAGTGGGATGCGGCTTCCGCTTGTGGCCCCGTTGGGAAGCCGTATCCCGCTTCGATCACAAATTCCGGGTCGCACTTTCCGCCAAGACCCTCAACCGGAAACTACATCCCATTTCTCGACCGAATGCTGGGATGTAGTTTCCACAGAGCCCTTCACCGGGAAACCGCATCCCATTCCAAAGGCAAATTCCGGGACGCAGCTTCCGCAACCCCACCCATCCGGAAATCCCATCCCACTCCGCACACATCCGGGCATAGAACAATCAGCTTACTAGGCCTTCCATCAATAAAGGGGCGCCCTCGTGTCATGAAAAAAAGCCTCGAGAACTTCGAGGCTTTCACATTTGTATTGTTTTGCACGAAGGACCGCGAACGGCGAAGCTACTCTCCCAGCACGGCCTTCTTGGCGGCTGCAGCCATGTTGTCCAGGTCTTCCTTGGTGGGATGGTCCTTCGCGGCAACCCAGTTGTCGAGCAGCATCTTAAATCGGGCGTTTTCGGGATCTTGCTCGAGCATGGCCTCGTAGCGCTGCTTGACCGCGGGGCCCATCTTGCCCTGGCACATCGCCCAGCCCGCAAGCTCGGCATCCCCAGCCAAATTGGAAGTTACGCGGTCGATAATCTGCTGATAGTAGCTCTGGTCGGCGCCAAAACCGCAGGTGCCAAACAGGAAGACGCGCTTACCGTGCAAGGCGGAGAGCAACGCCGCGACCGAAGGCGTGCACGCGCCCTTGTCACACCAAAAACCGACGAGCACCGTGTCGGCCGCGCAGGCGCCCTGCGCCTCGAGCGCAACCTGATCTGCATCCGCATCGTCGCTCAACGCCGCGGCATGGACAAACTCAACGCCCGCAGCCTGCAGAGCGCGCTTAATCGCACCCGAAACCATCCTGGTATTACCGCTCTTGCTGTTAACCACCAAAGAGCACGTCATAGTCACGTTGCCTCGTTTCCCCCAAAACTAAAGCCACTAATGCAATTTATTAGATGAATATCTTAGTACTAACGTGACAGATGTAAACCACCGTCTGTCGATTGATTAATTTGCCCCACGGGCTTGCTTACTGGGCGAACTGACTGCGGTAGAGCTCGGCGTAGAAGCCGCCTGCCGCTAGCAGCTCGTCGTGTGTGCCGCGCTCGATAATCTGGCCGTCGCGCATGACCAGAATGCAGTCGGCGTTGCGGATGGTGCTCAGGCGGTGCGCCACCACAAAGCTTGTGCGGCCAGCCATGAGCTCGTCGAATGCTGCCTGCACCTGCAGCTCGGTGCGGGTATCGATGCTCGACGTTGCCTCGTCCAGCAGCAAGATCGCCGGGTCGGTAAGCATGACGCGCGCGATGCACAGCAGCTGTTTTTGACCCTGGCTAAACGTGCCGCCGTCCTCGCCAATCACCGTGTCGTAGCCGCCTGGCAGCTGCACGATAAACTTGTGCGCATGCGCGCGCTTGGCCGCCTCGATAACCTGTTCGCGTGTGGCATCGGGACAACCGTAGGCGATGTTGTCCGCCACGGTGCCCTCGAACAGCCACGTATCCTGCAGCACCATGCCAAAGGCACGGCGCAGGCTTGCGCGCGTGTAGTCACGCGAGGAACGGCCATCGACCGCGATGCGACCGGCGTCGATATCGTAGAACCGCAGCAGCAAATTGATGAGCGTTGTCTTGCCACAGCCCGTGGGACCGACCAGGGCAAAGCGCATGCCGGGCTTGGCATCGATGCAGATATCCTGCAGCAGTTTGCGGTCGGGCACATAGCTAAAGTCCACATGCTCAAACGAAACCTCGCCCTGCGGGGCGGCAAGCTCTACGGCGTCCGACGCGTCGGGCTCCTGCTCGCGCGCATCGAGCAGCGCAAACATGCGGCGCGCCGAGGCGTACGCGGTCTGGATCTGCGTGATGACGTTGGTGACCTCATTGAACGGCTTGGTGTACTGGTTGGCATAGGACAGGAAGATCTGCACGCCGCCCACCGTGAGCGCCGCGGGCACGCCCGTGATCACGCCCACGCAGCCGATGACGGCAACCACGGCGTAGATGATGTTATTGATAAAGCGCGTACCGGGGTTGGAAAGCGAGCCCATAAACTGCGCGCGCTCCCCTGCCGTATAGAGTTCGGCATTGAGGGCGTCGAAGCGCTGCTGGGCGTTCGGGCCATAGGCAAAGGCGTCGACAAGCTTTTGCTCGCCTACGTACTCCTCGATATGACCACCAAGTTGGCCCTGGATGCGCTGCTGTGCCGTAAAGCTCTTGTTGGAAAGCTTGGCGATGGCGCCGGCTGCAAAAATGGAAAGCGGCGTGACGAGCACCACCACGAGCGTCATGGCCAGGTTAATGGAGAGCATAAACGCGAGCGTGCCCACGATGGTGATAACGCCGGTGAAGAGCTGCGTGAAGCCCTGCAGCAGACCGTCGCCCACCTGGTCGACGTCATTGACCACGCGGCTCATAAGGTCGCCGTGGGCATGGCTGTCGATAAAGCTGAGCGGCATACGGCTGAGCTTGTCGCTCGCCTCCACGCGCATGTCACGCACCGTCTCGTAGGACAGGCGGTTGACGCAATAGCCCTGCAGCCACTGGAAGGACGCTGCTCCCACCACGACGAGCGCGAGTTTGGTAACGAGCGGCAGCAGCGCATCGAAGTCCACCTGGCCCGCGGCAACGATCAGGTCGATGCCCTCGCCAATGAGGATGGGCGTGTAGAGCTGCAGGATCACCGAGACGGCGGCACTCACAAACGACGCCGCAAACGAGACGCGGTGCGGACGAACATAGCCCAGCAGGCGGCGAGTCACCGCACCGGCGGGATAGCGCTCGGGGTCGCCGGGCTGGCGCGGACCGTCACCCAGGTCGTTGAGGTTATCGTTGCCGGACACGTTGGCCGTCATCGTGGCGACCGAACCGGAGGAAGTGTACGGATTCATTTAGCAGCCCTCCTTTGCGCAGACGGATGCGGGGGCGGTCGGAGCGGACGCGAGTCTTGGGGTGGGCGTGGGCGTCGTGCTCCCCTGCTGGCCCTCGAGCTCCTCGCGGCGCAGCTGCGACTGGCAAATCTCGCGATAGAGCTGGCAGGTCGCGTACAGCTCATCGTGCGTGCCCAGGCCCGCGACCGAACCGTGATCGAGCACGCAGATCATGTCGGCGTCGCGCACGGTCGAAACGCGCTGGCTCACGATGACGGTCGTGAGCGGCAGCCCGCCCTCGGCGGCACCGCGCACGCTGCGCTCGCGGATGGCGTGGCGAAGCGCCGCGTCGGTCTTAAAGTCGAGCGCCGAGGCAGAATCGTCCATGATCAGAACCTGCGGCGAGCCCACTAAGGCGCGCGCGATAGTCAGGCGCTGGCGCTGACCGCCGCTAAAGTTCTTGCCGCCCGCCTCGACCGGGGCATCCAGGGCTTGGGGCTTGTTGCGCACGAATTCGCTGGCCTGCGCCATATCGAGCGCCGCCCAGAGCTCATCGTCGGTCGCTGACTCGTCACGCCAGGTCAGGTTGCTGCGGATGGTGCCGCTCACCAGCGACGCGCGCTGCGGGACGGTCGCGACCACATGGCGCAGCTGGTCGAGCGGCCAGGCGCGCACGTCGGCGCCCATCACGCTCACGCTGCCAGCGCTCGCATCGTACAGGCGCGGGATAAGCGAAACGAGCGTGGACTTGCCGCTGCCCGTGCCGCCGATAATGCCGAGCGTCTTGCCCAGCGGCAGCTCCAGCGTCACATCGCTCACGGCATTTGCCGCGCCCACGCCAAACGAAAAGCTCGCATGGTCAAAGCTCAACGCAGGAACGGGAGCGACATTGCCCGGCTCGGGCAGTGCGACCGGCTGGTTGCCCTCATCGGTAATGCTCGGCACGCAATTGAGCACCTCGTTGATACGCGACGCGCTGGCGCTCGACTTGGTAAAGACCACGACCAGGTTGGCGACATACACGATGGAGGTGAGGGTCTGCGTCATGTAGTTGACGAACGCCATGACCTGACCCTGCGTGAGCTCGCCCACGTTGACCTGGATGCCGCCGACCCACAGGATGGCGCACACGCCCAGGTTCATCACAAGAAACGTGACGGGGTTGAGAATCGACGAGAGCTTGCCCACCGCGATGGCAGTATTGGCCTGGTCATCGGCAGCTTGGGCAAAGCGCTCACGCTCGTGATCTTCACGCACAAACGCACGGACCACGCGAGCGCCCGAAAGGCCTTCGCGGCAGATAAGCGCGATGCGGTCGAGCTTTGCCTGCAGCTGCTTGTAGTACGGAATACAGCGCGCCATGACAACCCAGAACACCAGGCCAATGGCGGGCGTGCAAATCAAAAAGATGATGCCGAGCTTAAGGTCGATGGCAAGGGCCGCGACCATGGAGCCCGCCGCCAGGAAGGGCCAGCGGATGAGCATGCGCACCCCCAGCGCCACGGCGAGCTGCACCTGGTTGACGTCGTTGGTAATGCGCGTGATGAGCGACGGCGTGCCAAAACGGTCGAGTTCGGCATAGCTCAGCTTGTTGATGTGCTGGTAGAGCGCGCCGCGAATGTCGGTGCCCATGCCCTGCGAGGTGAGCGCCGCCATCTTTTGGCAGACGAGCGTAAACGAGATGCCGATCACAGCCATGGCGCCAAGTACCATACCGTAGTGGACGACGGCGTTCACGTCGTGTGCGCCGATACCCTTATCAATCATCTGGGCAATCACCAGCGGCGTCAGCAGGTCAAAGATCACTTCGATCAGCTTGCACGCAGGACCAATCACCATATAGCGGCGAAACTTACCGCCAAAACGCCTGAGCAGCTCAATCATGTATAGGCGCTCCCTATCATCATCCACATTCAATTCGAACCATGATAGTACCGCCACCCCAAAAGAAGCGTAAACAACTCGTCATTTCTAATGGGATTCGGTTTCCAAAGAAGCGGAAAGGCACGCGCACGCCCAGCCAGTGTCGGGTCGACCGCTTGGTATACTTACATTAGTGCTACCAAGTTAGTCGCCGACCCTTGAAATGAGGTGCCGAGATGAACGACATTCTCGCAAGAAGAGCAAGACGAGCAACTGTGGGCATCGCCCTTTCCGCGGCACTTGTCGCGGGAATCGCCCCCGTAACGGCGATCGCGGCAGAAACCAGTTCCCCCACCGGTGCGGCCGTTTCGCAGACGAGCGCCGCCAACGGCAATTCGGGCGCCCCGCAGACAGAAGACGCGGCCGCCGCAAAAGAAAAAGCGTATGCAGCCATGCAGGAAGCGCTCAAAAACCTCGAGGCCGCAAAAGACGCCGCAAGTCCCGAGAAAATTGCGAGATTCAATGATGACATTGCCCGTTTTCAAGAGCTCCGCGACAAGATGGCGGCGCAAGCCGTCGAAGAGAGGGAACTCCTTCCCACCATGCAAGCGGACATCGATGCAGCCCAAGCCAAATACGACGGGGCCATCAACCGGGTAAGCGAGCTCCAAGCAGAATTAGACAAGAAACTTGAGGTGCTTAAGGCACTCGAAGCGCTCGGCGACGAGGAGCTTGTCGAAACTGTTAAACAGCAAATAAAGCAGTTGCGCCAAGAGATCGTAACGGCAAAAGCGCGAGTTGACTTTTGCGAAATGGAGCTCCGCGAGGTCAAGGGCCGCCTCGAAAGGCAGGAAAGACAAGTTAATGACTGTGAACGTGCTGCAGAGAAGTATAAAGCCCATACCGACCAGTTCATAGCCTGGCGAGATGCGCTCCTCGACAATTTGAAAAAAGCGCAAACGGCCTATGACGACGCCTGCAAGGCATACGAAGAGGCGAAAGCCGCGGCAGACAAGGCCACCTCGCCCGAGATAACGCAACCGACCGAGACGACGCCTCCCTCCAACTCGGCGCAACCGGCCGAGGCGACACAGCCCACCGGCTCGTCCGCAACCGGTAAAGACACCTCGCCAAACTCCACCAAGCAGGCGAACTCGAGCAGCGGCAAACAAGCAGATACGACCGCCGACAAGCTCGCGAACACGGGCGACACAACACCGAGCGCAATCGCACTCGCAGGAATCGCCACCGCAGGCCTCGGAATAACCGCCACAGCCACACGCCGCATCAGGAACTCAAAATAGCCGCCAGCGGTTATTGTCTTCGCCAATCCACAAGCCCAGAGACAAAAAGAGGCCTGTTTCCCCGACCAAAACCAGGGAAACGGGCCTCTTTACTTGTAAAAACAAATGGTAATGCCACCATCTCTTGAACCACGTAGCCATTGATGTCTTGGCGCAGCCAGCGAGCGACATCCAGGGCGAACAAGTTGGCATGAAAAAGGCAAGGCATAGACCTTCTGGTCATGCCTTGCCTTTTGAATGACAAATTGTTCGCCCTGGGTGGCGCGCAGCGTCGAGCATTGCGCGGTTTGGTAAAACCGCGCAAAAAGAAAGCCCGTGCGCTCGATGGATTCGGATGCCCGACAGAGGCTCCTTATGGCTGCTTCCTTCCGGACCTGACCAGATTCGGAACATGTCGTCATCCGAACCCATCGAACGCGCTAGGCGCTCGGTATATCTTACCCGCTCCCGCCCGATGGGGCAAGACAGCTAATTTGGGACGGGGCTTTTTTGACTACTTTTTGACTGGTGGGGCATCAGGGTGGCGAAAGTAGTCAAGGAGGCCCCGTCCTAAATAGACTGATCTGGTGCTGTGCCACGAAAAGGGCCCATCTACTACGTTTAGGTCGCAGGGGTCGACCATAGCCGACTTTTTCGAAAATCGGCAAGCTTTCTACCTGCGGTTTTGTTTTTGCAAATTCCGGGATGGTCGAGGGTGGCCGGCTTAACGTAGTAGATGGTCGCATTTCGTGGCAAACGGTCCGACCCAAGACCCAAGGCAGCCAACCTCGAATGGCCATTCTCAAAGTTGCGGTGGAATACGGACTGAATTGGCCCCTTAAAGGCAAAAACACTCCGTATTCCACCGCAACTTATAGGGAGATAGGCCTTAGAGGCGAGCGAGGTCATAGGCTTGTGCGGCTGACTCGCCGGCGCAGATAAGGTTGGCTGTGGCTTCTTGCGGATCGAGTGCCCGCTCCAGGTCCACGGGCTTGCGACAGATCGGCAGGACAAGGTCGATGCCCTGCTCGTACACCGCATCCAGGTTGTCGGCACGACCGCCCACGACGGCAACAACCGGCTTGCCATATCGCTTGGCACGGCGGGCCACGCCCACCGGCGCCTTGCCGGCGGCGGATTGCTCGTCCATATTGCCCTCGCCCGTTATGACCAGGTCGACATCGCGTACACGCTCGTCAAACCCCACGAGATCGAGCACTGTCTCCACGCCCGAACGCAACTCGGCACCGAGCGCCAGCAGCGCGGCGCCCAGGCCGCCGGCGGCACCGGCACCGGGCACGCCGAGCACCGAGCCGAACGTCCGTGCACCCTCGGGCACGCGCAGCAGCCCCTGGGCCCGAGCCTCGACAATTGCCGTATCGAGCAGACGACCGTAGCCGACCATCCAACTGTCGCACCTGCTCAGCGCCTCGGCGTCACCCGTCGGCAAGCCTTTCTGCCCACCAAACACCGCCAATGCGCCCCGACGCCCCACGAGCGGATTCTCGACATCCGAAAGCACAACGATACGAGCGTCATCCAAAGCCTGAAGCGCTGGCGCCAAATCAACGCTCGCCACCTGCTCAAGGCCTGCAAGACCGGGGGCGATATCGCAGCCCCGATCATCGACCACACGCGCGCCCAGCGCCTGCAGCATGCCGGCGCCACCGTCGTTGGTGGCACTGCCGCCCAGACCAATATAGATAGTCTTTGCCCCAGCACGGACTGCGCGAAGCATGAGCTCGCCCACGCCATAGGTCGAAGCCGCCAACGCCGCCGACTCCGTACAGGGCGAATACCCAATACCCGCCGCCTCGGCCATCTCAATAACAGCCGACTCGCGCCCGCCGTCAACCAGTAACCGTGCGGGCACACGATCGCCCAAGGGGCCCGCAACCTCGCAGGTCGCAAGTTCACCACCGCACGCGGCAACGGCATCGAGCGTCCCCTCGCCACCATCTGCCAGCAGCAATGTGCACACCTCGGCATCGGGCCAAACGCGGCGCACGCCTTCGGCAACGGCCTCCTCTGCCCGCGCACTCGACACGCTACCCTTAAAGGAGTCGATCGCCAGCAGCACACGGCGGGGCCGGCGGCACGCAGGACCAAAGTCAACCGCCGTGTCAGTATCCTCACCGGCACCTGCAAGTGCTGCGGCGTGAGCGGCGTGTGCTTCAAGATCGGCCCCACAACCGCAGCCAGCACCATCGGTGCCACGCAGCCTACTAAAATATCTGCTCAACACCTCACGACACTCGTCTGCCAGCACGCCGGCGGTCACGTTAAACCGATGATTCAGGCGCGAATCGGCATTCAGGTCATACAGCGAACCCAGAGCGCCCGCCTTGGCATCAGCCGCGCCATACACGCAGCGTCCTACGCGCGCGTTAACCATAAGCCCCGCACACATGCAGCAGGGCTCGAGCGTCACGTAGACCGTACAGTCGGAAAGGCGCCAGCGACCGAGCGACCGAGCGGCAGCGCACAGGGCCGCGAACTCTGCATGCGCCGAAGGGTCCTGATCGAGCTCACGACGATTATGCGCCCGCGCGACAATCTCACCCGCGCGCACCACCACAGCGCCAATGGGCACCTCGCCCACCGCCGCGGCGGCGCGCGCCTCCGCCAACGCCTCGCGCATGAACTTCTCGTCGATTTCGGTGCTCGTCATCGTTCGCCTTCCCTGTTGCAAATTCAAAACGATGCTATCATTACGACTCACGGAGAGATGGCAGAGCGGTTGAATGCGGCGGTCTTGAAAACCGTTGAGCGCGAGAGCGTTCCGGGGGTTCGAATCCCCCTCTCTCCGCCACTCTTAGTGACTCACCGGCGTCATGGTCCGCTCGAACAGCGCATCGACCACGTC
The DNA here is from genome assembly GCA_900546775.1 of uncultured Collinsella sp. Taxonomy (GTDB): domain Bacteria; phylum Actinomycetota; class Coriobacteriia; order Coriobacteriales; family Coriobacteriaceae; genus Collinsella. Next base: position 59,312 of record UREM01000009.1, read on the forward strand.
GGCGATTTCGGATCGGCGCTCCAGCACGTGGCCCGATTCCCACCACATGGTAAAGAGCCGAATAATGCCGCCGGCGACAAACTCAGACGTTGTCTCGAGCGATACGGGCGCAAGCGCATCCTCGTCAAGCGCGCTCATCACGCGCCCGCGTATGGAGCGCGCGATGCGGTCGCAAATCATGCTGGTCAGCATGCCCGACATACTGCTCGCCAAAATGTTATCCATGAGCTGCTCATGCGCCAGAATCAGATCCATGGCATCGGCGAACACTTCGTGGCGAAGCGCGCGCACGTCCTCGGCGCCCTCCGCGCCATCCGCATCGGCCCGCTTTTGCGGCAGACCCGACATGAGTTCATCGATATAGAAGGCAAAGTAATCGTTTTTGTCGCGGAAGTGCTTGTAGAACGTCGTCCGACGAATCATAGCGCGGTCGCACAGCATGGCAACCGTCACGTCCTCAAACCGATGCTCTTCGAGCAGCTCAGTAAAGGCCTCGAACAGGGCCCGATAGGTTTTCTTGATGCGAAGGTCCATACGTATCGCCCTCCTCAAGGAAAAGACAGCGTTCACTAATCTGTCGCATATCTTACACCTGTATCGCCCACTCCCTGGCGAACGGCCTCACCTTGGTGGAAACATAACGCTTACCGGAAAGTTCGGTATCGCCAAGGGTTGCGGGTATACTAGTAGCGTTACACCAACGGCAGCCGGCGGAAGACGCCGCGGCCATTCGAAACGGAGACACCATGATTCCCGTCATCATCGGTATCGTTGTTGTCGTTGTGATTGTCTGCGCCATCGCCGGCATCTACAACAACATGGTCACCAAGCGCAATCGCATTGATAACGCCTGGCAGAACATCGACACGCAGCTGCAGCGCCGCAACGACCTGATCCCTAACCTAGTCGAGACCGTCAAGGGCTATGCCAAACACGAGCAGGACACGCTTGCCGCCGTGGTCAACGCGCGCAACGCCGCCGTGAGCGCTACCACGCCCGAAGCCAAGATGGAAGCCGACAACGTGCTGACCGGCGCCCTGCGCCAGCTCTTCGCCGTGGCCGAGGCTTACCCCGATCTTAAGGCGAACACCAACTTTACGCAGCTCCAAGCCACGCTCGAAGACACCGAGAACAAGGTAAGCTACGCGCGCCAGAGCTACAACGACTGCGTGCTTAGCTACAACAACGCCATCCAGACGTTCCCGGCCGTTATCTTTGCCGGCATCTTCCAGTTTAAGGAGCGCCAGGGCTTCGAGGCCGCCGAAGCTGCCCGCCAGGCACCGACCGTCAAGTTCTAACAGATCCGCAGCGTATCCTTAATCGGGTATATGCATAAACCGCCCCGTCGAATGCATACTTCGACGGGGCGGTTTCCCTTATCGCGAAGGTCCCCCTCAAGGCGCCGTGCATTTTTGGGAGTATTCAGCACAGCCAAGAGCTTTGGGCGCCATGACGAAGGCCAAAGACCGCGAATATCCCTGCAAATCAAGTGCTGTCGGCCCATAACCCCGCCTATTATTCGCGAAAAGCATCGACGAGCACGGATTTTTGCCCGAACGTCGGTATGCAGGGGGTGGCGCGCGCAGACGTGGTGTAAGAGCGTCCCGAGGTCCGTCGCTGCAAGTCCCGATG
>UREM01000010.1 GCA_900546775.1 uncultured Collinsella sp.
AAAGGGCGGAGGCGGGGCATGCCCCGCCTCTTACACCACATCTCTGTGCGCTACCAGTTTCAAGTCGAGTTTTGCCGATTTCGACCAAGAATCGCTGCTACTAAAAAGGTAACAGTACTCATATTTGCCCTTTTTTGGCCACAAGCCCTAAAACAAGCCTCGCCAAGGTCGGGAAGCGGGCCAAATCGCCGGCCTCGAGGCTTATTCCACCGTTCCGTAGACGGCGCCCCAGCCGTGGGCGGCCAAGGCGGAGTTGAGCTGGTCGCAAAGTGACTGGCGGTCGTAGTAGCCGGGCGGCAAAAGGTTCACGATTTCCATGAGGTCGGGCGCCAGGTCCAAGATTTCGGCCTGTACGATCAGATCCAGGCGGTCGATGGCGTGGCGGTCGTAAAACAGTCCGTCGACCAGGCGCTGCAAGTCGCCGAATTCCTCGGCCTGAAACGATCCGTACTCCATAGTGCCTCCTTGGGCGCCCCACGCCGGCATGCGCGGCGATTCGTAATTGATTGCGATGAACTTAATCTATCACGGCTTCATAACGTTGCGACGATGGCGGTCTATACTTAGACGAACTGCAACGTACCGCTTCGCGAAAGGTCGCACCCCATGCAGACGATCTACCAGAAGATGGAAACCACCGAACTCGATGCCGCCATCGAGGCGCTCAAAGCCGAGGTCGCCGAGGTCAAGGCCAAGGGCCTGGCGCTCGACATGGCCCGCGGCAAGCCGTCGCCCTCCCAGGTGGACATCTCTCGACCCATGCTCGATATCCTCAATGCCGATGCCGATCTGCATGACGGCAACGTCGACTGCTCCAACTACGGCTGCTTTGAGGGCATTCCCTCGGCACGCAAGCTGGCGGGGGAGTTCCTGGGTTGTCCTGCCGAGCAGACGCTCGTACTGGGCTCATCGAGCCTGCTGATCGAGCACGATATCGCCGGTATGTTCTGGCGCTGCGGCTCGTGCGGCAGCGAGCCCTGGGATGCCTACGAGGCCGCGCACGACGGCAAGAAGGTCAAGTTCCTGTGCCCCGTCCCCGGCTACGACCGTCATTTTGGCATCACCGCCGACCTGGGCATCGAGAACGTTCCCGTCGCGATGACCGACAACGGCCCCGATATGGACGAGATTGAGCGCCTCGTTGCCGCCGATGATTCCATCAAGGGTATCTGGTGCGTGCCCAAGTATTCCAACCCCACGGGCATCACCTTTAGCGAGGACACCGTGCGTCGCCTGGTCGAGATGCCCACGGCCGCGCCCGATTTTCGCATCTTCTGGGACAACGCCTACTGCGTGCACGACCTGTACGACGAGACCGACGAGCTCGCAAACATCTTTGACCTCGCTCGCGCGGCGGGCACCGAGGACCGTGTGGTGGCCTTTGCCTCGACGTCCAAGATCACCTTCCCGGGCGCCGGCATCGGCTTTATCGGTGCGAGCCCCGCGGTTATCGCGGAGTTCTCCAAGCGCCTGAAGGCTGGTCTCATCAGCGCCGACAAGCTCAACCAGCTGCGTCACGTGCGCTTCCTTCCCACCATCGAGGCGGTTAAGGAGCACATGAAAAAGCATGCCGAGTTCCTGCGCCCGCGCTTTGAGGCCGTCGAGCGCAAGCTCACCGAGGGCCTGGGCGACACGGGCTGCGCCACCTGGACGCACCCCCGCGGCGGCTACTTTGTAAGCTTCGATGGTCCCGAGGGCTCGGCCCAAAAGGTCGCCGCGCTTTGCGCCGACCTGGGCGTCAAGCTCACGCCGGCCGGTGCCACTTGGCCCTATGGCAAGGACCCGCGCGACACCAACATCCGCATCGCGCCGAGCTATCCCACGGTCGAGGACCTGGAGGCCGCGCTCGATGTGCTGGTGCTGGCCGTTAAGCTTGTCGCTGCCGAGCTTGCGCGTGCCGAGCGCGCCTAACGCGTAGGGCCCCGCAAGTCCGCGCCTAGTACTATCCGCACTTTCGATACGTAAAGGAGCGTATACATGGATTTGGGTATTTCCACCAACCCCACGCCAGAGCTCTACACCATTAAGGTGACCGGTGAGATCGATATCTCTAACGCCGATAGCCTGCGCAATGCCATCGACCTGGCGCTCGAGCAGCCCACTGAGGCCGTTGAGCTCGATTTTGCCCAGGTGAGCTACATCGATTCGACGGGCATTGGCGTGCTTGTGGGCGCCGCACACCACGCAGCTGATCATGGTAAGCGTTTTAGCTGCGTCAACGTGCAGCCCCCGGTGATGCGCGTGGTTCAGCTGTTGGGCGTCGACCAGGAGATTTCGATCACCGCTGCATAATCTTTGCCCCCAAAAGGGCGTGCCGTTTGGCATATGTTTGTGATGCGCTCGGACGTTTTGGCGTCCGGGCGCTATACTTGACCGAATGAATAGACGAGTTCCGGCCGAATGGCGCGGTGCGGGCTCGACTCACATCGAGCCTTGGAGGTATGTGTGTTTGGTATTGGAGAGGGTGAGCTCGCGATCATCGTGGTCTTCGGCTTTTTGCTGTTTGGCCCGGATAAGCTCCCGCAGATGGGCCGCACGATCGGCCGTGCCATCCGTCAGTTCCGCGAGACGCAGGAAAAGATGACGGCCGTTGTTCAGTCCGAGATTATCGATCCGGTGAGCGAGGCCGCGTCGGCCCCGGTCAAGCCCAAGAAGACTGCTGCGACCGACGACGATTCCGATGTGGACGAGGATGCCGCCGAGACGGCGGCGCCCGCCAAGAAGGAGACCTTTGCCGAGCGTCGCGCCCGTCTTGCTGCCGAGAAGGCCGCAAGCGAGGGTGCTGCTGAGGGCGAAGGCGCTGTTGATGAGGCCGAGGGTGCTGCCGCCAAGCCTGCCGCTGCCGCCGAGCCTGCTGCAGAGCCCGAGCCCGAGCCGGCAGAGCCCACGACGGCTGACCTCTACGCCCGTCGTCCCCGCAAGCGCAAGGCCGTCGTCGACCAGCTCGCTCGCGAGCTCGAGGCCGAGGACGCTGCCGAGACTGCTGCCGCCGATGCCCCGAAGGGAGGCGATGAGTAATGCCTATCGGACCTGCGCGTATGCCGCTCTTCGATCACCTGGGAGAGCTCCGTCGCCGCCTGACCATCGTGGTCGTGTCGGTGTTTGCCGCCGCCATCGTGCTGTACTTTGCCACGCCCGTGGTGCTCGATATCCTGGAAGACCCCATCCGCTCGTTTGTGCCGGACGGTAAGTTCTACATCACCACCACACTCGGCGGCTTTGGCCTGCGCTTCTCGCTGGCCATCAAGATGGCCGTGGTCATGTGCACGCCCATGATCATCTGGCAGATCCTGGCATTTTTCCTGCCGGCGCTGCGCCCCAACGAGCGCAAGTGGGTCGTGCCCACGGTGCTCGCCTCGACGGTGCTGTTCTTCCTGGGTGCCATCTTCTGCTATTTCATCATCATCCCGGCGGGCTTTGAGTGGCTCATCGGCGAGACCTCGGCCGTCGCTACGGCGCTGCCCGACCTGGAGAACTACGTCAACATGGAGCTGCTCTTTATGATCGGCTTTGGTGTGGCGTTTGAGCTGCCGCTCATCATCTTCTATCTGTCCGTCTTTCACATCGTGTCCTATGCGGCCTTCCGCAGCGCCTGGCGCTACGTGTACGTAGGCCTGCTTGTGGGCTCGGCTGTGATTACGCCCGACGGCTCGCCCGTTACGCTGGGTCTCATGTATGGCGCCCTGCTCTCGCTCTACGAGATTTCGCTCGCCATCGCTCGCGTGGTCATTACCGCGCGCGAGGGCAAGGAGGGCCTGTTCGTGAGCCGTCTGGACCTGTTCTCGGACGACGAGGAGTAAATCGGTATGCACGAGGTTGGCATTGTCAACGGCATACTCGATACAGTGATTCGCGCGGCGCGTGGGGCGGGGGCCTCGCGCGCCGTTTTGGTAACGCTGCGTATCGGGGATATGACCGAGGTCGTGCGCGAGGCGCTTGACTTTGCGTGGGAGACGTTTCGCGACGAGGACCCGCTCACGCGCGGCTGCGAGCTTGCCGTGGAGGAAGTCTATCCACAAAGCGAGTGTCTGGACTGCGGTGAGGTCTTTGAGCACGACCGTTTCCATTGCCGTTGTCCCCAATGTGGCGGTGCCAACGTGCGTCTGCTGCATGGCCGCGAACTCGACATCGCAAGTATCGAGATCGAGACCCCCGACGATTAGCACGCTCGCCATCTAGCGATGGGGTATAAAAGGGCCAAAGTAAGGAGCGCTAAGTATGGCCGAGAAAACGATTGATATCGCGTCGCCGATTCTGTCGCGCAACGAGCGCCTGGCAGATCAGCTGCGTCAGCGGTTTGAGCAGACGAACACCTACGTGATCAATGTGCTGTCGAGCCCCGGCTCGGGCAAGACCACCACGATTCTGGGCACCAACGAGCGCCTGCGTGACAAAGCCGGCCTGCGCTGTGCTGTCATCGAGGGCGATATCGCCTCGGACGTCGACGCCATCACCATGAAGGAAGCCGGCATGCCCGCCATTCAGATCAACACGGGCGGCCTGTGCCACCTCGAGGGCAACATGATCATGGAGGCCGTCGATGCCTTCGACCAGGCCGTCGGTCTGGAGAACATCGACGTCATCTTTATCGAAAACGTGGGCAACCTGGTCTGCCCGGTCGACTTTGACCTGGGCGAGAACCTGTCCATCATGATTCTCTCGGTGCCCGAGGGCGACGACAAGCCCATCAAGTATCCGGGCATCTTCCAGCACGCCGGCGCGCAGCTGCTCAACAAGGTCGACGTGGCCCCGGCTTTCGATTTTGACATGGATAGGTATACTAAGACACTCGATGACCTCAATCCGCAGGCGCCGCGGTTTGCCGTGAGCGCGCGCAAGGGCGAGGGCATGGATGCCTGGTGCGATTGGCTCATCGGGCAGATTGAGCAAGCAAGGGCGTAAGTCGGCCGCCATACGGGCGGGCGTAGCCGCAGAGATACGAGATAGGAGCCTCTTTTGAAGCTCATCATCGCCGAGAAAAACGACGCCGCGCGTCAGATTGCCGAGCGTCTGTCCACGGGCAAGCCCAAAAAGGACAAGGTGTACAACACCGCCATCTACCGTTTTGAGTGGAAGGGCGAGGAGTGCGTGACGATCGGCCTTGCCGGTCACATCCTTGCGCCCGATTTTTGCGACAGCGTGCTGTTCGATAAAAAGCTGGGCTGGTATTCGGTCACCGAGGACGGCGAGATGCTGCCGGCCGATATGCCCGATGGCCTGGCACGTCCGCCCTACGACACCAAGCGCAAGCCGTTTCTTGCCGATGGTATCTCCATCAAGGGCTGGAAGCTCGAGAGCCTGCCTTACCTCACCTGGGCGCCCGTCATTAAGCTGCCGGCCGAGAAGGAGCTCATCCGCTCGCTCAAGAACCTTGCCAAGAAGTCCGACAGCGTCATTATCGCCACGGACTTCGACCGCGAGGGCGAACTGATCGGTTCGGACGCCCTCAACAAGGTGCGCGAGGTTGCGCCCGACTTGCCGGTCGCCCGCGCCCAGTATTCTTCGTTTACCAAGGCCGAGATTACGCAGGCCTTCGATAATCTTGTCTCGCTCGACCAGAATCTGGCCGACGCCGGCGAGAGCCGCCAGCACATCGACCTCATTTGGGGTGCGGTGCTCACGCGCTACCTGACGCTCGCCAAGTTTGGCGGCTTTGGCAACGTGCGCTCCGCCGGCCGCGTGCAGACGCCGACGCTTGCCTTGGTGGTCGAGCGCGAGCGCGAGCGCATGGCGTTTGTGCCCGAGGACTATTGGCAGATTCGCGGCATGGGTGCCGCTCAGGGTGCTGCCGAGGATGACCGCTTTAAGATTGCGCACAAGACGGCACGTTTTACCGATAAAGATGCTGCCGAGACGGCGTACGGCCACGTCGACGGCGCTACGACGGCAACCGTCGCCGCGGTGACCAAGCGCTCCCGCAAGCAGCAGCCGCCCACCCCGTTTGCGACGACCTCGCTGCAGGCTGCCGCCGCGGCCGAGGGCATCTCACCTGCACGTACCATGCGCATCGCCGAGTCCCTCTACATGGCGGGCCTCATCAGCTATCCGCGTGTCGACAACACCGTGTACCCTGCGACGCTCGATCTGGGCGCCGTGGTGAGCGACCTGGCAAAGATCAACCCGGCGCTGGCGCCCGTGTGCAAAAAGGTACTCGCCGGCCCCATGAAGCCCACGCGCGGCAAAGTCGAGACCACCGACCACCCGCCCATCTACCCCACGGGCGAAGGCGATCCGTCCACGCTCGATGGCGGCCAGCGCAAGCTCTACGACCTCATTGCCCGCCGCTTCCTGGCGACGCTTATGGGTCCCGCGACCATCGAAAACACTAAGCTCGAGCTCGACATGAACGGTGAGCCGTTCGTGGCCTCGGGCGACGTGCTCGTGACCCCGGGCTTCCGCGAGGCCTACCCGTACGGCCTTAAGCGCGACGAGCAGATGCCGCCGCTGGAGCAGGGCGACACGGTCGACGTGTTCGACATTAAGCTTGAGGCCAAGCAGACCGAGCCGCCCGCGCGCTACAGCCAGGGCAAGCTCGTGCAGGAGATGGAAAAGCGCGGCCTGGGCACCAAGTCCACGCGCGCGAGCATCATCGAGCGCCTGTATGCCGTGCGCTATCTCAAAAACGATCCCGTTGAGCCGAGCCAGCTGGGCATCGCCATCATCGACGCGCTGACGCAGTTTGCCCCGCGCATAACGAGCCCCGATATGACCAGCGAGCTCGACGGCGACATGACTCGCGTCGAGCGCGGCGAGGACACCGAAGAGCATGTCGTGACGCACTCGCGTGCGCTGCTGGCCGGCGTGCTCGACGAGCTGCTCAAGCATACGCAGGAGCTCGGCGACGCCATCAGCGACGCCGTCACGGCTGATGCGCGCGTGGGCGCCTGCCCCAAGTGCGGCAAGGACCTGGTTATGAAGACGAGCGCCAAGACCCGTGGCAGCTTCATTGGCTGCATGGGTTGGCCCGACTGCGACGTGACCTATCCGGTGCCGAGTGGCGTCAAGGTGAGCCCGCTCGAGGGCGAGGCCGCCGTGTGCCCCGAGTGCGGCGCGCCGCGCATTAAGTGCCAGCCGTTCCGCCAGAAGGCCTTCGAGATTTGCGTGAACCCCACGTGCCCCACCAACTACGAGCCCGACCTTAAAGTGGGCGAGTGCAAGGTGTGTGCCGAGGCCGGACGCCATGGCGACCTGATCGCGCACAAGAGCGAGAAGAGCGGCAAGCGCTTTATCCGCTGCACCAACTACGATGACTGCGGCGTGAGCTATCCGCTGCCGGCGCGTGGCAAGCTCGAGGCGACGGGCGAGACCTGTCCCGAGTGCGGCGCCCCCATCGTGGTGGTCAACACGGCGCGCGGTCCGTGGCGTATCTGCGTCAACATGGACTGCCCGACCAAGGAGAAGAAGCCCGCCCGCGGTCGCAAGACCACAACCAAGGCGAGCACGGCAAAGAAGACGACGGCGGCCAAGAAGACGACGGCTAAGAAAGCCACTGCCGCCAAGAAGACGACCGCGAAGAAGTCGACTGCCAAGAAAACAGCCGCCGACAAGTAACGGCGCAGTCGAAACATTGCCCAAAAAAACGAGCGAGGACCCCGCGATCCTCGCTCGTTTTTTTGACCGGCAGTTAGGGACGTTCTTTTTCTGCCGGCAGTTTAGGAACGTCCCTAACTGCCGGCTCGGGAACGACAAAGCGCTAGTTCACCTCGACAGGCTTGGCGCCGGGATAGCGCTCCTCAAAGTCTAGGCGGTACTTATTGTCATTGGTGCCCGCCACGTTGTCGCGCGACAGCGGCGCCACGATCTCATTCTTGTGGTCCGCAGGCTTGGCGTATTTCAGGCTGATCTCCCAGGCATCACAGATTGCGTCAATGCGGTGATCCAGGTCGTCGTACAGGGCGATGATGTCCTTCCAGGAGCTGTAGTTCTTGGAGCTCGTCGGGACGTCCAGGTCCTCGACGATGTCGTAATACTGCTCGATGGTGTCCTCCGTGCGCTCGGCGACGTCGGCGAGATTTTGACGGGTGGTTCGATCCTCTTCCAGATAGTTGCCGTTGAAGTTCTGCGCGCAGCCACGGACCTGGCTGTCGAGATCTTCGAGCAGGTCGTAGTATTCGCTCAGGCGACGGTAGAGGTTCTGCTCGGAGAGCGTTGCTTCGCCGCCATCCTCGTCGTCATCGTCATCATCGTCGTACAGGCTGTTGGGATCGCCGAGAGGCTTTAGGTCATCGTCGTCGACGTCATGGTGCAGCTTAGCTACCGCGGCAGTCGTCTGCGTGGCGGCGTTGTCGAAAGGCTTGATCACAAAGAAAACGACCAGGGCGATGATGATCGCCACCAGCACAACAATAACGGCGATAAGCGGCCCGGTGCCGCTCTTTTTGGGAGCGGGGGTCTGTGGCGAAGCGGGCGCGTATGCGGGAGCCGGCTGCTGTTGGGGCGAGCCGCTCGCGACGGGTATGCGCTGCGTGGTCTCGACGGCCTCGGTCCTTGCGGCAGGGTCGGGGCTATAGGCGAGGGAGTCATCCGCCTTGGCTTGCGGCGTATCAAGGGAGCCGGTCTGCTCAAAAGCGGGCTGGCTATCGCTTGCGGCTGTTTGCTCAACGGGTGCACCGCATGAGGTGCAGAACTTGGCATCATCTGCAAGAAGCTTGCCGCACGAGGCGCAATACCGAGACATTGCCACTCCTTTCGCCACATTTCAAATCAATACGACGATTATACCCACTGCCCCAAGAAGCCGGCAGTTAGGGACGTTCCTTATCTGCCGGCAGTTTAGGAACGTCCCTAACTGTCGGCTAATCGTTGGGGCGCGCCTGTCCCTGGGGTATCATGGCTTGGTTGATATATCCGCATTTACGCGCCTTGTAGGAAGGGGCTGCGTCCATGGCTTTTGAGCCCGCTCAACATAGCTTTATCACGCTCGAGGGCGTCGACGGTGCCGGCAAGTCCACGCAGGCGCGCCTGCTTGCTCGCGCGCTCGAGCTCGCTGGCCACCAGGTTGTGAGCCTGCGCGAACCGGGCGGCACCGCCATCAGCGAAAAGATCCGCGCCCTGCTGCTCGACCCCGCCAATATGGCGATGGGCGATACCTGCGAGCTGTTGCTCTACGAGGCCGCGCGTGCCCAGCTGGTGCACGAGGTCATCGCGCCCGCCCTCGCTGCCGGCAAGGTGGTCCTGTGCGATCGCTTCTACGATTCCACGACCTGCTACCAGGCGTTTGCCGACGGCCTCGATCGCCAGATGGTGCGCGACGCCAACAACCTGGCCGTCGCGGGAACGCACCCGGCGCTCACACTCGTCTACCACATCACGCCCGAGCAGGCGGCGCTACGCATGGCAGCCCGTGGCGCGGCAGATCGCATGGAGGCTAAGGGCATGGCATTCCAGGAGCGTGTCTACGAGGGGTTTTGCGCCATTGCTGCCGAGGAGCCAAACCGCGTAAAGCTCATCGACGCCACTACGACCGTCGAGGTAGTTTTCGAGAAGACGGTCGAGCAGGTTCGCGCGTACGGTCTCGATATCCCCCAGGATGCTGTCGCCGCCGCGCTTGCCAAGGAGGCCGAGTAACATGGCCCCCGCTCAGGCAAGCCTGCTGGCCAAGCTCGACACCCAAGAGCGCGTGCGCGACTTTTTGACCAATGCCGTCGCCAGCGGCCGTGCATCGCACGCCTACCTGTTTTTGGGCGCGCCCGGCGCGGGCAAGCTCGATGCCGCGTGGGCGCTCGCCCAAGCCTTCCTGTGCGAGCAGGACGGCTGCGGCGCATGCGACAGTTGCGTGCGCGTCTCTCGGCATACGCATCCCGACGTGCACTATTACACGCCCGAGAGCGCCACGGGCTATCTTATTGCCCAGACCCGCGAGCTGCTCGATGACGTGCCGCTGGCACCCATTCGCGCCAAGGCCAAGGTCTACATCATCGACCGTGCCGAGCAACTGCGCGCCAACACCGCCAACGCACTGCTCAAGACACTCGAGGAGCCGCCCGAGGGCGTTATGTTCATCTTGCTGGGCACCTCGGCAGACGTGATGCTGCCCACCATCGTGAGCCGCTGCCAGTGCGTGCCGTTTCGGCTGGTGTCGCCCGCCGTCGCCGCGCAGGCCGTGAGCCGCGCCACCGGCCAGGACCCCGCGCGTTGCCGCATGGCGGTCGCCGTGGCGGGAAGCCCCACACGCGGCATCGAGTTTCTTAAGAGCGCCGAGCGCCAGGACGCCCGCCGTCAGATGGTCCGTGCCATCGACTCACTCATTGCCGCCGACGAGGCCGACGTGCTCAGTCGCGCCAAGTCGCTCATCGTCGCCGTCAAGGCGCCGCTCGCCGAGGTCAAGTCCACGCAGGAAAAGGTACTCGAGCAAAATGCCGACTACCTGTCGCGTGGAGCATTGAAGCAGCTTGAGGACCGCAACAAGCGCGAACTCAACGCGCGCGAGCGTTCGGGTATCATGGAAGCGCTGGCGAGCGCGCGGACGCTCATGCGCGACGTGCTGCTGACACTTCAGGACGAGGCGGCCGACGTGGTGAACGAAGACGTGCGTGACACGATCGGTCGGCTTGCCGCTGCGACGAATGTTGCGGGTGCCACCCAGGCGCTCGAGGCGGTCGCAACCGCCGAGCACAACATCGCCAGAAACGTTACTCCCCAGCTGGCCATCGAGGTCATGCTGTTCGATATCAGGAAGGCACTGAAATGCCGTTAGTCGTACCCGTTAAGTTTACCTACGCCTCGCGCGACCTGTGGTTTGACCCGCAGGACCTGGATATCCTCGAGGCCGATTATGCCATTTGCTCCACCGAGCGCGGAACCGAGATCGGCTTGGTTACGGCCGATCCCTTCGAGGTGCCGCAAGACGAGATCGGTCAGCCGCTCAAGCCCGTGCTGCGCGTGGCGAGCGACATCGACCTGCAGCTTGCCGACGATCTTGCCATCCAGGGCGACGAGGCCATGGTCGATTTCCGCCGTCTGGTCAAAGAACTCGACCTCGAGATGAAGCCGGTGGGCGTCGAGTACCTGTTTGGCGGCGAGAAGGCCGTGTTCTACTTTGCGGCCGAGGAGCGCGTCGATTTTCGCCAGCTCGTCAAGGATCTGTCCTCGACGCTGCACATTCGCGTCGACATGCGCCAGATCGGCGTGCGCGACGAGACTCGCCTGGTGGGCGGCTATGCCCAGTGCGGCCAGGAGCTCTGTTGCACGCGCTTTGGCGGACAGTTTGAGCCCGTCTCGATCCGCATGGCAAAAGAGCAGGACCTGCCGCTCAATTCCTCCAAGATCAGCGGCGTTTGCGGCCGCCTGATGTGCTGCCTGCGCTATGAGTTCGAAGCGTACAAGGACTTTAAGAGCCGTGCGCCCAAAAAGAAGACGCTCATCGATACGCCGCTCGGCAAGGCGCGTATTCAGGAATATGACACGCCGCGTGAGCAGCTGGTGCTGCGCCTGGAGAACGGCAAGGTCTTTAAGGTCAACCTGGCCGATATGACCTGCTCGGAGGGCTGCAAAAAGAAGGCCGCCGAGCAGGGCTGCAACTGCCGCCCCGACTGCGTGACGCGCGACGTGCTCGAGCGCATCGAGTCGCCCGAGATGCGTCTGGCGCTTATGGAGCTCGACCGCGAGAACGGCGTCGACGTGGGCGATGGCCTGTCGAGCGCCGACCGTCTGGCCGGTACGTCGATGCCCAAGCGCCGTCGTCGCGATGCTGAATCCGATGCTCGCGCCGGTCAGGGGCAGGGCGAGGGCCGTGGCCGCGGAAAGGGCCGCAGCAAGGCCGAGGCGCCTGAGGTCGAGGATACCGCCGGTGGCCGTCGCCGCCGCAAGCGTGCGGCGTCCGTCGACAACGGCGAGACCACAGACAAGAACGCTTCCCGCGAGCGCGAGGCTCAGCAGCCCCAGCAACAAAACCGCGGCGGTGGCATGAACCCCACACGTCGCCGCCGCCGTCATCTGTCGAGCGAGGAGCGCGAGGACGCCTTCCGCGCCGCAGCTGCTCGCGAGGCCGGTGCCGCTTCCAAGGGTCCCTCGGCCTCCGATGCGTCTGCCGACAAGGGCGGCAAGTCACGTGGCGAGGAGGAGCGCGCGCCGCGTCCGCGCCGTCGCCATTCCTCGGGCGCGCAACAGAAGCCCTCAGTGCCCTCCGTGGCCGATCAGGTCTCGGATGGCGAGGTCAAGGTCACGCGCCGTCGTCCCGGAGATGGCGGGGGAGCGGCTGCCAAGGCTTCGCGTGGCGCGGCTCGCGACGAGCGCGAGCCGCGCGAGGATCGCGGTGGCGAGGGCTCGGCCGACCAGGGTCAAAAGCGCCGTCGCCGGCGCCGTTCCCGCAAGCCGCGCCAGGATGGTGGCGAGGGCTCGACCCCGTCTTCGTCCGCACCACAACCGCCCGCCGGCGAATAACGCCCGCGAGCGGATTTAGCCCGCCTTGCCCCGAGCGCATCGGGGTATCATAGCGCCGGATCAACAACCCTCCCTGCGACCGAATGTAGGGAGGGTTGTGTCTTGAAGAGCCATCTGAACATATTGAGCTGTCTGCAGGGTGCCGGTGCCCTACCGTTTGCGGACGAATTACTACCGTTTGCCGATCGGGTGGCACGCGAGGCGCTCGAGGCATTGTCGCCAACACGATGTGCCGGCTGCGAGCGCGCCGGTACGCTTATTTGCCAAGACTGCCTGGCTGCGCTCACGCTCATCGACCCACGTCATAGCTGCACCCGATGCGGCGCCCCGTTTGGGGATTTGCTGTGCACTGAGTGTTCGGTCGAGGGCACGTCCTCGGCAATGGCGGAGGCGCTCGACCGCTGCCTGGCGTGCGCCGTCTATGCGCATCCGCTGCCGCGCATCATTAAAGCGTACAAGGATGCGGGCGAGCGACGTCTGGCTCCGTATCTGGCGGAGCTGCTCTACGACACCGCCCTGCATGCCCAGGTCGTAGCGCCCGAACGCTTAGGAGGTGTGCTGTCCGGTGCGGATGCGGTGGTGTTTGTGCCTGCGACGGCGGCAGCGTTTCGGCGGCGTGGTTTTGATCATATGGAGGCTATTGCGCGCCCATTTTGCGAGCTGTCGGGTGTTCCCCTGCTCGATGCTCTCGTCAAGTACGGGCATGGCGACCAGCGCGAACTCGGTCGTGAGGAGCGCCGCGAGCGTGCCCAAGGCATGTACGAGACGGTTGAGGATGTGCGGGGCAAGTGCCTGCTGCTTATCGACGACGTTATCACCACGGGTGCGACGATGGCCGCGGCTTCGGCTGAACTCAAGCGCGCCGGCGCCGCAGCAGTCGATGGCCTCGCTATCGCACGCGTTTGGTAGGGGTGGTTTTGTGGCAGTAAAGATTGAGCGGTGCAACGAGCCGACAGGCGAACAGCTAGCGGCTTCCGTAATCCTAACAGGCGCCTCGGCGCTACGCATGATGCGCGCCGAGCGCCGACAAATGGGTTACATCAGCTGGAGGGACCTCGATCCCGATGAAGAGCGCCGTGTGCTGTGCACGTCGTCGCCCTCGACCGAGGACATCTATCTTCCCGACTTGGTGCGGATTGGGGCCGCAAGCGGCGAGGTGCAAGAAGATCTTTGCTTGCTGGTGGGATCTGCGGCGCAGCGCCGCCGCATGCCTGGCGTGGGCTGGTCCGTATGCTCTGGGTTGCCCGCCGGCTCGATTCTAGAGGTGGAACCGGGGGTGTACAGTCTATCTCCCGAGGCCCTTTGTGTTGCCGTCGCCCACGAGGTCGGTTGTATCCAGGCATTTGCCCTGGCCCAGGAGCTGTGCTCTAAGATTTCGCTGAGCGACCGCGGGAAGTATCTGCCTCCCTACACCTCGCCTGTTACGAATAAACTTGCAAAGGACAAGGACCAGCCAGCAGACGTGGGCTACTTTGAAGTCGAGCCGGCGCTGACGCCCGATCGCCTGGCAGATTACCTTGCGGCATGCAAGGGGAATGTGGCCAAACAGCTGCAGCGTCTGTGTCCCTATCTTTCGGAAAACCTGCTCTCGCCCATGGAGTGCATCATGCTCGCCCTGTTTTCGCTTCCGTTTTCCTATGGCGGGTTTGCCTGCGGACCTTTTAAGACCGACTACAAGGTCGAGTTCGATGACCGTGCGCAGGCAATCTCGGGGATGCCTCATGCAGTTTGCGATGCGTATCAAGAGGCAGCCCGGTTTGACCTGGAATACAACGGTGAGCTGGGCCATTCCTCTCGGAGGGGACGTATCCATGATGAAAAGCGCAACACGGGCTTGATTACTATGGGAATCGAGGTCGCGACGGTCAACAACGAAATGCTCTGCGACATGGAAGCGATGGAAGCGCTCGCATGGCGCATGCACCAGCGTATGCGAAAGCGGTACCGGAATCGTGTCGATGCCCGCAGGAAGAAGCAAGAGGCGTTGCTTAACACGCTGCGGGCGTGTTTTGGGCTTAAGCCGGTCTAATTCGCGACGAAAATAGGGGGTTAATCATATACCCTGGCCAAAAAATGGCAAATATGAGTACTGTCACTAAATCAGTAACAGCAAAATCAGGGAATTTAAGACTCGGAGGTGGCGTAAAGTAAGAAGATAATAAACAAATGCAGAATAACTAAGTATCAGGTTGGCGACACTGAGCGCAAAACCTGTCCGAGAGGCCAAAATTACCTGTTACTAAATTGGTGACAGTACTCATATTTGCCGTTTTTTGCACACGGCACCCTGAGACGGGTGCCCCGGAGCTCCCCGTAGGGGAGCTCCGGGCTTCATGGGGGCACGAATGGTCTGCTCCGACCTGCAAAATCTGTGCTCACGGTGCGAATGACGTCCCTAACCTTAAACTTTAGCTTGAACTTAGCTATAATGCGCTACGTTCCTGCCAGGCTGTGGTTGCGGATGGACGAAATGTACATCCTAGTCCAAGACAGACGCGGTCAAAGGGATCCACGTAAGCGACCGCGTGCGCGCGGCGCGATCATGGCGCGTCCTAGATGTAAGCCGCACCGTCCGTTCTACTTTCTTTGGGGCAATACCGCCTCGCGGGCGAGCGGGCCAGTCGTGAAGGTGGCTGCGGCCTCCCGAGCAAACACCCCGGTGCGCAAGTGTGGGGTCAAATACCAGGTCAGCTGGTGGGAACAACCAGTTATTCCGCGCAACGCACGGATTGTATACGACACAGAAGGCAGGGTAGTGGACATGGTGAGGGGCAGCTTGGTGCACGCGGCTCGGTTAGGTGCTGGGACCGCGGCGGTCATTGCCGTTTTGGGTCTGAGCGGATGCGCGTTCAACCCACTGTCCACGTTCACGACGCCCACGATCGACCAGATCGAGCACGAGGCTGTCACGCCGGCGGTGTCGGACGATGCCCTGGTCACGCCGGGAATCCTGACGGTCGCCCTCGATACGTCTGATGCCCCGCAGGCCATGCAGGACGCCGACGGAAACCTCACGGGCTATGCGGTCGATGCCGCTCGTGCCCTTGCAAGCCGTATGGGCCTTAAGGTTGCCTTCGTCGATGCGTCTTCTGCCGATTCCGCGCTTGGCGACAAAAAGGCCGACATCTTCATTGGCGACATCAATTCCACGGATGGTGACATCAGCGCGCTTGGTACTTGCCTGTACGACGCTGCGGCAGTGTTCGGAAAGACGAGCGACGGCGAGTCTCTGAGCGTTTCCACCGAAACGCTTAACACCGCTACCCTGGGCGTTCAGACCTCCTCGGCCTCGCAGGAAGCGCTCGCCAAGCAGAGCATCACGGCCAACCAAAAGACCTTCTCCAACATCAACGAGTGCTTTGAGGCACTCGAGTCCGGCGAGGTCGACTACGTGATCTGCGACTCCACGGCCGGCGGCTACCTTGCGCGCCTGATGAGCCAGGTCTCTTACGTCGGCACGCTCGAGACGCCCTCGACGCTCGGCGTCGCGGGCCTCGCGGCCAACGACGAGCTATGCCGTGCCGTGAGCGATGCCCTCGACGGTATCACGGTCGATGGCACGCTCGAGGCGGTCCACTCCGTTTGGTACGGCACGATGCCCTATGACCTCACCACCAAGACGGTCTCGGGCGTCGACGTGCAGTCGACCGACACCGGATCCGGCGAGTCCGCATCCTCCGATTCGAGCAGCGAGGGTGCATCCTCCGAGGATAAA
Source organism: uncultured Collinsella sp. (assembly GCA_900546775.1). Lineage (GTDB taxonomy): Bacteria > Actinomycetota > Coriobacteriia > Coriobacteriales > Coriobacteriaceae > Collinsella. The sequence continues at coordinate 16,097 of UREM01000010.1, forward strand.
TCGTCCAGCCAGGAGGGCACTATCACCGACGACGACATTAACAAACTCAATAGCTAGTTATTGCTAGGGGTGGCCTCTCCTATGCGCTAGGAGAGGCGCCTCTTCACGGTTTCAACACGCATTGCCGGGCTCTCCCAACAGGGGAGCCCGGCTTTTTCGTTCCCATAAAACCAGCAGTTCAAAGACATTTTTTAGGTGCAAAACCAAGGTCGCTGTCGCCTTCCTATAGCGCACTTTGCCACGGAAAAGTGCGAGACTTCGGTATGCGGTATCAAGCAATCGTTATTCGGGTCTTTAGGAATCCGCGTGATTAAATGCACGGCAATGGGTACATAGCCAGTACAGTAAGTCCCCGAGGCAGATTGGAGCCACGTATGGATATCAAGGTTTCTGGACGCAAGACGACGGTAACCGATGCTCTGCGTGCGCATGTGGATGAGAAGATCGGCGAGGCGCTCAAGGTTTTCGATATCGAGCCCATGACGGTCGACGTTGTACTTCGCTATGAGAAGAACCCCTCGAACCCCAACCCGGCAATCGTCGAGGTTACGGTTCGCGCCCGCGGTTCGGTGATTCGCGTTGCCGAGCACGGTGCAGATATGTACGCCGCCATCGACCTCTCCGCCGATAAGGTCACCCGCCAGCTGCGTAAGTTCAAGACCAAGGTCGTGGATAACCGCCAGGGCGGTGCCAGCGCCGCGGATGTCGCGCCGGTCGAGCGCGTCGAGGATCTGGCCGACCTGCTGCTGCCCGAGGAGGAGGACGACCTGCTCGTCCGCGAGAAGGTTATCGACGTCACCCCGATGACTGAGGAGCAGGCGCTGGTGCAGACCGATCTGCTGGGCCACGACTTCTACGTGTTCGAGAACGCGACGACCGGTCTCATCAATGTGGTGTATCACCGTAAGAATGGTGGATATGGCATCATCAAGCCCCGCATCGAAACACTTGACGAGTAAAATACGTTAACTTGCATGAGTTAACGGTTGGCGGCCATCCCATGCGGGTGGCCGCCTTTTTACGTAAGGAGTCGCTTTGATGGACAAGGCCGCATCCGCCGGTCATTCGGACCGTTGCCGCATCGTCGTCGATACCTGCTGCGACTTTAGCCCCGAGGTCGCCGCGAACCTCGATGTCGATATCCTGGGTTTCCCCTTCATTATCGATGGCGAGGAGCGCACGGATGACATCTGGTCGAGCATCACACCCAAGGAGTTCTACGACCGCATGCGCGCTGGTGCCCGCGTGTCCACCTCGGCTGTGTCGCTCGGCCGCTATATCGAGTTCTTTACCGAGTGTGCCAAAGAGGGCACGCCCACGGTCTACCTGTGCTTTACCTCGGCGCTGTCGTCGAGCTACAACTCCGCGTGCCAGGCGGCAGACGCCGTGCGCGCCGAGTATCCCGACTTTGAGCTCTATGTGGTCGACAACGCCCTGCCCTGTGCGACCGGCGAGCTCTTGGCGCTCGAGGCCGTACGTCAGCGTTCGGCGGGACTGACCGCCAAGCAGCTGGTCGATTGGGCAAACGAGGCCAAGACCTACGTGCACGGTTACTTTACGCTCGAGAGCTTCGACGCGCTGGCTGCCGGCGGCCGCATTCCGCCCGCGGCGGCGCAGCTCACGGCAAAGCTCGACGTCAAGCCCGAGCTCTCCTACGATCTTGCCGGCTCGCTGTCGCTGATCGGCGTCAACCGCGGCCGCAAGAAGGCGCTCAAGTCCATCCTCAAGTCGTTCCGTGAGAACTACGTGCCCGATCGCACTATGCCCATCGCCATTATGACTGCCGATGCCGAGAAGGACGGCGACTGGCTCGAAGCCGCCATCCGCAAGGAGGAGGGCTGCGCCGACGTCACGATCATTCGCAGCTCCGTGGGTCCCACCATCGGCTCGCACGTGGGCCCCGGCATGGTGGCCTGCGCGTTTTGGGGCAAGAACCGCGCCGACAAGGCGTCGCTTTCCGACCTCATCGCCCGCCGCGTGCGCGGTCAGTAGGCAAGTAACGCGGCCGTAATCGATCCCAACTCACAGCCCAAACGCTGGCACCGAGTATTCAACCTGGTAATAACACCCAACCCAAAAGGAAAGGTATCATGGCAAACAAGCTCTCTGTCGCATTTATCGGCACCGGAATCATGGGTGCCCCCATTGCCGGCCACATCCTGGATGCCGGCTATCCCGTCACGGTCAACAACCGCACTAAGTCCAAGGCGGCGGCGCTTATCGAGCGCGGTGCCGTCTGGGCCGATACGCCGGCAGATGCCGTGGCGAACGTCGACGTCGTCTTTACCATGGTGGGCTATCCCTCCGAGGTCGAGGAGCTCTACCTGGCGGGCGACGGCCTGCTCGCGTGCACCAAGCCGGGCGCGGTGCTGATCGACCTCACCACGAGCTCCCCCGAGCTGGCGCGCGACATTGCCGAGGCCGCCCAGGTTTCCGGCCGCATGGCGTTTGACTGCCCCGTCACCGGCGGCGAGTCTGGTGCTATCGCCGGCACGCTCACGGCTATCGTGGGCGCCACCGAGAACGATATCGCCCCAGTCCGCGACATCCTTGCCACCTTTGCGGCCAACATCTGCTGCTTCGACGGCGCCGGCAAAGGCCAGGCTGCCAAGCTCGCCAACCAGGTGTCGCTGGGCGCCTGCATGGTCGGTATGGCAGACGCCATGGCATTTGCCGAGCTGAGCGGCCTTGACCTGGAGAAGACCCGCCAGATGATCTTGGGCGGTACCGGCAAGTCCGGCGCCATGGAGAGCCTGGCTCCCAAGGCGCTCGACGGCGACTACAAGCCCGGCTTTATGGTCGAGCACTTCATTAAGGACCTGCGCCTGGCCCTTGCTTACGCCGACGACCGCGAGCTCGCGCTGCCCGGCGCCGACGTGGCCTTTACGCTCTACGACATGCTCGACGCCATCGGTGGCGCCAAGCTGGGCACCCAGGCCATCACGGTCCTCTACAAGGAGGAGGCCGATGCCATCGCCGCCGGTCTGGACTGGTCGCAGTATCGTCCCGAGGAGCACGGTGCCCACGAGGACGGCTGCGGTTGCGGCGAGCATGGCGACGACCACGAGTGCGGTTGCGGTCACCATCACGGCGAGGACCACGAGTGCTGCGGCGGCCACGGCCATGACGACGGCCACGAGTGCTGCTGCGGCCATCATCACGAGGAGTAGCGCCCATGAGCTGGACGTTCGTGGTGCTCGCGCTGGTGCTCTTTCTCTTTGCGATCTACATTGGCTTTTTGTGCGGCCAGTGGGCCTGCGAAAAGCGCGTGATCACCAAGCGCGACTACTGGATTGCCAACTTTGCAGGCGCGGCGGCAGTCGTCCTGCTGACCTGGGTGTTCTCACTGTTCCCGCTGGTGCAGTTTGCGCCGATCGGCTGGCTCGGCGGCTTTATCGCCGGCCTTAAGATGAGCTTTGGCGAGTCCGTCGGTCCGTGGCGCAAGCACGACGAGGTCTTTAACGTCAACAAGGCTCACCGCGCCGCCGCCGACGCGGGCGACGCCGAGGAACGCCGCCGTGCGCGTCGCAATGGCGCAGCCGACCGACAGCTCATCTCGGTCACCGATGACAGCAAGGGTGCTGGCAAGCACGCTAAGAAATAAGAAGAGGTAATTATGGCAGAAAACAAAGACGAACAGCTCACCGACGAGGAGCTGGCACAGCTTCAGCTGGCAGAGGAGAACGAGAACGCCGTCGACCGTCTGGTCAAGGAGCTCGGCTGCCCCACGCGCCGCATCCGCCAGTTTGCCGCCCGCGTGCTGCATCTGCTGGCCGAGCGTGACCCGCAGCGCGTCGTGCCCTGCGTGCCTGCGCTGATCGAGGCGCTCGACCGCCCCGAGGCGCAGACCCGCTGGGAGGCCCTCGATGCCCTGACGGCGCTCGCTACCACCTGCCCCGAGCAGCTGGGCGATGCCTTTGAGGGCGCCGAGACTGCACTGTTCGACGAGATCTCCTCCACGCTGCGCTATGCCGCCTTCCGCCTGCTGTGCGTGTGGGGTGCCACGAGCGTCGAGCGTTCGCGCGAGGCTTGGCCCATCCTGGACGAGGCCATCCAGTGCTACCACGGCGACCTCGAGTATCGCGACATGCTCGGTTGCCTGTACGAGTTTTGCCAGGGCGAGATCGACGCCGAGGTTGCCGAGAAGCTCGCGCTGCGCCTTAAGTTCGATGCCGAGAACGGCAAGGGCAGCTATCTCAAGGCCCGTTCGAGCGAGATTTACGAAATGCTTGTTAAACGTTTTGGCCTGGATCTCTCCAAAAAGAAGAAGCGTGCTAGCGTTAAAAAATCTGACGACGCCGAAGACGAGGAGTAACAGATTATGGCGCACGATGTAGTCCTGATTCCCGGTGACGGTATCGGTCCCGAGATTACGCAGGCCATGAGCCGCGTGGTCGAGGCCACCGGTGTCCAGATCAACTGGAACGTCCAGGAGGCCGGCGCCGGCGTCATGGACGAGTTTGGTACGCCGCTGCCCCAGCACGTGCTCGATGCGGTCGCCGAGACCAAGGTTGCCATCAAGGGCCCCATCACCACGCCGGTCGGCACGGGTTTCCGCAGCGTTAACGTGGCCCTGCGCAAGCACTTTGACCTGTACGCCTGCGTGCGCCCCTGCCTGTCGCAGCCGGGCGACGGCTCGCGTTTCCGCGACGTCGACCTGGTCATCGTGCGCGAGAACACCGAGGACCTCTACGCCGGGATCGAGTTCGATGAGGGCGCTGCCGAGGTCGAGGAGCTCTCGCAGCTTGTCGAGCGTTCGGGCCAAAAGACATTCGCCGGCGATTCCGCGATCTCGATCAAGCCCATCTCTATCGCCAAGAGCCGCCGTATTGTGGAGTACGCCTTTGAGTATGCCCGCCGCTGCGGCCGCAAAAAGGTGACGGCCGTGCACAAGGCCAATATCATGAAGGCGACCGACGGCCTGTTCCTGCGCGTTGCGCGCGAGGTGGCCGCCAACTATCCCGACATTGAGTTCAACGACAAGATCGTCGACGCCACCTGCATGGGCCTGGTCCAGAACCCCAACGACTTCGATGTCCTGGTGCTGCCAAACCTGTACGGCGACATCGTGAGCGACCTGTGCGCCGGCCTGGTGGGCGGTCTTGGCATGGCGCCCGGCTCCAACATCGGTGCCGACTGCGCCATTTTTGAGGCAACGCACGGTTCGGCACCCGATATCGCTGGCCAGGATATCGCCAACCCCACGGCCGAGATCCTCTCTGCGGCTATGATGCTCGACCACCTGGGCGAGAACGATGCCGCCAATCGCATCCGTGCGGCCGTATCTGCCACGCTCGACGAGGGCGAGCAGGTTACCGGTGACGTGCGTCGTGCCCAGACCGGCTCCGTTGAGGGCGCTGTGGGTACGCAGGCATTTGCCGATGCCGTTATCGCGCACCTGGCCTAAGGCATGCACACTGCAAACGCCTAAATAGTACTTAAGTGTTTGCGTATAACCTAAGAATCAATACGCCCGGCGCTCTGTCGGGCGTATTCTATTGGGGACTATGTTTCCTAACAAGGAGTAACCGATATGGGTCTGATTCAAAAGAAGGACGAGAAGGACGAGATCGACGGCATCCAGATCATCGAGCGCGGCGAAGGCCCCGACGGTGACGAGGACGAGAAGATCGACCTGGTCGCCGGTACGTCTGCCGAGCACATTGCTGCTGGCACGACGGCCGAGGAAGAGGACGCCCGTCTGGAGGCTCAGATCGCCGCAGATGCCGCTGACGAGAATCTGATGCCCGAGGCCCAGGATGAGGATGATGACGCCCTAGGTTCCGATGGGGACGATCACGTATCCAAGCACAAGAAGACGATGATTGCCGCCTTTGTGGTTGCAGTCGTGATCGCTGCGGTGGTCGGCTTCTTTATGGGCAATGGCGGCTTTGGCGGCAAGGGCGTCGGTTCGTCGACCCTGACCGAGGACCAGCTCGATTCGACCGTGGCAAGCTATAGTTATAGCGGCAAGAAGAGCGACATCACCGCGCGCGAGGCCATCGAGAGCCAGTACAGCCTCGATACCGTCAAGGATAGTAACGGCAACTACACCGCCCCCTCTGCCGACGTCATCCTGTCTTACGTGCGCAACAAGATTCTGCTCGATGCTGCCGAGGACGAGGGCATTACCGTCTCCTCTAAGGAGATGAAGAAGTACGCCGAGGATTCTATCGGCACCTCGGACTACGACACCATGGCCAAGCAGTATGGCGTGTCCAAGGACCAGGCCAAGCAGATCGTCCGCCAGTCCGCGACGCTGCAGAAGCTCTACAAGAAGAAGGTGGGCGATGCTTCCGCGAGCATGCCGACCGCTCCGACCGAGCCTTCTGACGGCAACGAGGACACCGCGAGCAAGGATTACGCCGATTACATCATCAACCTTGCCGGTGACGAGTGGGATAGCTCGAAGGGCACCTGGAAGGACGAGAACAGCACCTACGCTAAGGCCTTCGCTAACGATGCCTTTACCGCCGAAAGTGCCACCTATAAGCAGGCCATGACCGCCTATTACACCGCCTACCAGCAGTATTCCTCGCAGGCCTCAAGCGCTAGCTCCAAGTGGACCGAGTATGCTAACGGCCTCTATGCCAAGGCCAACATCAGCATCTACGGCCTGTTTGCGTAAGATCTGTCTGCACTACTGCGCGCTAACCGATCTACCTGATTAAGCCCGCTAGAACGACAAAGTTCTAGCGGGCATTTTGTTACCGAAACCACTAGGATAGGACTTGCGCCCGTGCAAGTGCTTCATCGGGTATCCTCAATTCATCCTGGAAAACGGCCGTAAACGATTGCAAATAACCGGTGAACGGTCAAAAACTACCGTTCACCGATAATATCGAAACTGGTTCTAACTGGTATTAAGTCAAAAAGACCAATTCACAAATCTTCACAATGACCTGCATTTTTTCTACACGCCATTTTTAGCCACCCTGCGTTGTTTAGACACGAAAAAAGTTCCGATCTTTCGTCAAATCATTTCGAAACGGTTTCAAAATCGCAGGTAGAAGTGTTAATGAGCGGTAAACGGTCGATTTTCCGCCGTGAACGGTGCAAAAACGTTTTACTGTATGAATCAACGAAAGCAACCTCTTCTGTGGTGATATAGTGACAACAACACGTCACGTGGTTACTACCAGTTGAGAAACCACTGGTCTTCAAAGAACGCTTTCCAAGAAGCTTTAAGGGCACCCGCCCGCTGGCTTCCGAAAACTATCGGACTCAGATCGTACACACCTTCGGAAGGGAAATTTGAATGGTTGGCTTTATTCTTACCGGTCATGGACAGTTCGCACCCGGCATCGCAAGCGCTATCGCTATGGTCGCTGGTGATCAGCCCGCTTTTACCGTCGTTCCTTTTGAGGGCGACCAGGCTGCTTCCTACGGTGAGGATCTCCGCGCCGCTATTACCGCCATGCGCGAGGAGTGCGATGGCGTGCTCGTCTTTACCGACCTGCTTGGTGGTACCCCGTTCAACCAGGCAATGATGATTGCCCAGGATGTCGACAACGTCGAGATTCTGACTGGAACTAACCTTCCCATGGTTATTGAGCTTCTGTTCCTCCGCGGCAACGCCACGCTCGCCGAGCTTGGCGAGCAGGCCGTGACCGTTGGCCAGACGGGCATCACCGCCCAGACGGTCGCTTCCGTCGCTGGTGCCGAGGAAGAGGATATCTTCGGCGACGAGGACGGCATCTAATGGCCGATTTCGGAGCCAACGTCCTGAGCTCTTCGGTCGCTCTTTTGGGCCTGCTTGTCATCATGGGCTTGATTTACACCATCTTGTCGCAAATCAACATGAAGAAGAAGCAGAAGTACTTCAAGGAGCTGCACACCGAGCTCAAGCCGGGTCAGGAGGTTCTTTTCGCCGGCGGTATCTACGGAACCGTCAAAGGCATCGAAGGCGAAAAGGTCCAGATCAAAGTCCGTTCCGGAGCCGTCGTAGATGTTTCGCGTTACGCGATTCAGGAGATCAAGTAACTGTCGTCAGCAAATAACGAAAGGAAGCTGATCAACATGGCAGAACCCAACATTCTTCTTACCCGCATCGATAACCGACTGGTCCATGGTCAGGTCGCTACCCAGTGGAACTCCACCCTGGGCTCCAACCTCATCCTCGTCGCCAACGACGACGTGTCGACCAACACCATGCGTCAGAACCTCATGAAGATGGCCGCTCCCACCGGCGTCGCTACGCGTTTCTTCTCCCTGCAGAAGACCATCGACGTCATCGGCAAGGCGAGCCCGCGCCAGAAGATCTTCATCGTGGCCGAAACACCGGAAGACGTGCTTACGCTCGTCAAGGGCGGTGTGCCTATAAAGAAGGTAAACATCGGCAACATGCACATGTCGGAAGGAAAGCGCCAAGTCGCCACCTCCGTCGCAGTTAACGACGAGGATGTCGCTGCGTTTAAAGAGCTGCAGGAATTGGGGGTGGAGTTGGAGATCAGGCGCGTTCCGAGCACGCCTGTTGAGGACACGAGCAAGCTCTTCTCGTAATCCTCGTGATCCACGTTGTCAGGAGTGAAACCCTGACATTCTGTACGTGAAATCCAAAGTGCGTACATACATTTTGAAAGGAGGAGCAAGATGGAATACACGATCTTCCAGGTCGCTCTGGTCTTCATCGTCACGTTCGTCGCGGCAATCGACCAGTTTAACTTCCTCGAGTCTCTCTATCAGCCCATCGTCACCGGCGCCGTCATCGGTCTTATCCTTGGCGACCTCAACACCGGTCTTCTCGTGGGTGGTACTTATCAGCTCATGACGATCGGCAACATGCCGATCGGAGGTGCTCAGCCGCCTAACGCTGTTATCGGCGGCATCATGGCAGCCATTCTCGCTATCGCTACGGGCCTTGAGCCCAACGCGGCAGTCGGTCTTGCCATTCCGTTCGCTCTGCTTGGTCAGCTCGGCGTTACCCTGGTCTTCACGCTTATGTCGCCGCTCATGTCCTCCGCGGACAACATGGCTCACAACGCTGACACCAAGGGTATCGAGCGTCTGAACTACTTCGCCATGGCTCTGCTCGGCCTGATCTTCGCTGTCGTCGTCACCCTGTTCTTCATCGCTGGCGCTACCATCGGTCAGACCATCGCTTCCGCCATCCCGACTTGGCTGCAGACCGGTCTCTCCGCTGCAGGCGGCATGATGCGCTTCGTCGGCTTCGCCGTCCTGCTCAAGGTTATGATGAACCGCGATATGTGGGGCTTCTTCCTCATGGGCTTTGGCCTCGCGCTCATCACCGTTGCCAACGATTCTCTGGCAACCCCTGCCCTGCTCATCCTCGCTCTCATCGGCTTCGGCATCGCTTTCTGGGACTTCCAGCAGCAGACCGAGCTGAAGGGTGCAGCTGTTTCTGACGGAGGTGACTTCGAAGATGGCATCTAATGAGTATGTGATCCCGGAGCACTACGAGGATCTCACTCCTGCTCCGCAGCTCGACCAGAAGACCCTCAACAAGATGGCTTGGCGCTCCTGCTTCCTGCAGGCATCGTTCAACTACGAGCGCATGCAGGCCGCTGGCTGGCTCTACTCCATCATCCCCGGTCTGGAGAAGATCCACACCAACAAGAACGACCTCGCGGCTTCCATGAGCCACAACCTGGAGTTCTTCAACACCCACCCGTTCCTCGTCACCTTTGTTATGGGTATCGTGCTTTCGCTCGAGCAGAACAAGGTTGACATCCCCACGATCCGCGCCGTCCGCGTCGCCGCAATGGGCCCGCTCGGTGGTATCGGTGACGCCCTGTTCTGGCTGACGCTCGTGCCTATCACGGCCGGCATCACCTCCAACATGGCCATCAACGGCAACGCCGCTGCGCCGATCATCTTCCTGGTGATCTTCAACGTCGTCCAGTTCGCTCTGCGCTTCTGGCTCATGAACTGGTCCTACAAGCTTGGCACCAGCGCTATTGACGCTCTGACTGCCAACATGCAGGCCTTCACGCGTGCCGCTTCCATCATGGGCGTCTTCGTCGTCGGTTGCCTGGTCGTCACCATGGGTGGCACCCAGATCAACCTCCAGATCCCCAACGGCACCACCCGTGGCCTCTCCGCCAATACCGTGATCGTCTCCGAGAAGGAGGCCGAGAACTTCACCGGTATGGAGGGCATCGATACCGAGACCGCTGAGGCCGGTACCATCGCCATGACCGATGAGGACGGCAACGCCCTCACCGCTTCCGATGCCGACGGCAACGCTGTCGAGTGCGGCGTCACCGATCTGGGCAACGGCATGGAGTCCGTTACCTACGGTACCGTCACCGAGGATCCGGTCAACTTCTCCGTTGCCGACACCCTCAACACCATCGTCCCGAAGCTCGTCCCGCTTATGCTTACGCTGCTGCTTTACTACATGTTCGCTAAGCACAGCTGGACCCCGACCAAGGGCATTCTGCTGCTCTTCGTCCTGGGCATCCTGGGCGCTGGCCCGCTTGGTCTCTGGCCGAGCATCTGGTAAGGCTCTAGCTTGAGGGGTGTGTCCCTACGCGGCTCACACCCCGACCCCTTAAGCCATGTGTATGTTAAAAGCCGCGTGCTCGAAAGAGCGCGCGGCTTTTGTTTTCTTGATGATTCGGGTGTTGCGGACTGATAATGCTTAACACCCTAGGTAGTTAGCCGAATTCGAGCAAAAGGGAGGATAGGATGGCGATCGGAGTGCGCAAACAGCCCCTATACGATCAGCTGGTCGATACTCTGACCGAAAAGATTGACCATGAATATCATGCCGGTGACATGATTCCTTCCGAGCGCGAATTATCGGAGCGCTATGGTCTCTCGCGCACCACAGTGCGCCTGGCCCTGCAGGAGTTGGAACGCTTGGGGCTGGTGGTTCGGCAGCACGGTCGCGGCACCTTTGTGACCGACCGTTCGGCAAAGGTAACCAATCTTACGCAGTCCTACAGCTTTACCGAGCAGATGCGTGCGATGGGTCGCGAACCAGAGACCACGATTCTCGATTTTTGCGAGATGGAGGCCGATAAGAATCTGGCCGAGCATATGGGGTGCCGCATCGGCGACCGTATCTTTAAGCTCAAGCGCCTTCGTTCCGCCGACAACATGCCCATGATGGTCGAGCGCAGCTATCTGCCGGTGCGTAAGTTCTTGTCGCTCAAGCGTCCGCTCTTGGAGCGTAAACCGCTCTACGATGTGATTGAGCAAGATTTCCAACAAAAGATACGCGTGGCCGAAGAGGAGTTCTATGCGAGCATAGCCCGTCCCACCGACGCTCACCTTTTGGGAATCGTCGAGGGCTCGCCAGTGCTCGATTTGGTCAGGACTACGTATAACGAGTCAAACGAGGTTGTGGAGTATACGCTCTCGGTTGCTCGTGCCGACCAGTTTAAGTACAAGGTTTATCACCAGCGCAACGATTAATGATGCACTTGTTTCGTTGTGTTGATTCTTTGCAGTCAACTGGTTACTACCAGATAACCAACTGAAGTGTATAATTGCACGTCAGAGGATTACTTCTAGAGAGAGGTATTAGAAATGTTCGAGAAGAGTGTCGAGGAGCTCACTGAGCTCGGCGCCCAGATCACCACGGCCGAGATTGCCCAGCAGCCCGAGCTTTGGCGTGATACGCTCAACATCTACCGCGAGAACAAAGAGGCCATCGAGGCCTTTCTGGCTGAGGCTCGCGCTATGGGCGAGGGCCGTCTGTCCGTTGTCTTCACCGGTGCCGGTACGTCCGACTATGTTGGCGATACCTGCGCCCCGTACCTGCGTCACGCTGGCAACACTGATCTCTACGACTTTAAGCCCATCGCCACGACCGATATCGTGAGCGCCCCGCGCGACTTCCTGCGCGCCGAGGATCCCACGCTCGTGGTTTCCTTTGCCCGCTCTGGCAACAGCCCCGAGAGCCTTGCCGCCGTCGCCGTTGCCAAGGAGCTCGTCCACAACGTCAAGTTCCTCAACATCACCTGCGCTCCCGAGGGCAAGCTCGCTGTCGAGTCCGCTGATGACCCCAATGCGCTGACGCTGCTCATCCCGCGCGCCAACGACAAGGGCTTCGCCATGACCGGTTCCTACACCTGCATGACCCTGCTCTCTACCCTCATCTTTGACGAGGCTTCCGACGAGCAGAAGGCCGAGTGGGTCGAGACCATCGCCAAGATGGGCGAGGAGGTCATCGCTCGCGAGTCCGAGGTTGCCGATTACCTGGCTGGCGACTTCAACCGCGTGACCTACTTGGGTTCCGGCTCCTTCGGTGGCCTTGCCCAGGAGAGCCAGCTCAAGATCCTCGAGCTCGCTCACGGTCTGGTCGCTACTTCCTACGACACCTCTATGGGCTATCGTCACGGACCCAAGTCCTTCGTCGACGACAAGACCCTCGTGTTCGTGTTCGTCAACAACGATGCCTACACCCGTCAGTACGATATCGACATCCTCAACGAGATCGGTGGCGACGAGATCGCTCAGCACACCGTTGCCGTTCAGCAGGATGGCGCTACCGTCTACGAGGGCGAGTCCTTCACCTTTAAGGGCTATGAGGTACTCCCCGAGGGCTACCTTGCCCTGCCGTTCGTGATGTTTGCCCAGGCCATCAGCCTGCTCAACTCCGTGCGCGTGGGCAACACGCCCGATACGCCGAGCCCCACCGGCACGGTCAACCGCGTGGTTAAGGGCGTGACGATTCACCCCTTCACCGCTTAATCGCGTCCCCCCTGTAAGGGCGCCCGTCCGCTCATAACGGCGGGCGGGCGCTTTTTGTTTTCACTTGGACCGGGTATAAGCATCACCACAGTCAACTGCTTTAGAAGCAAGGAGTGCATATGAGCACGTACGCAATTAAGGCTGACAAGTTCTTCTTGCCGGCAGGTCCGCAGCTGGGCGGCTATCTTATGGTCGAGGATGGCGTCTTTGGCGCCTGGCAGGCCGACGAGCCCTCTTGCGAGATCAAGGACTACACGGGATCGTGGATCGCACCGGGTATGGTCGATACCCACATCCATGGCTTCTACAACCACTCAACTACCGATAACGACCCCGAGGGTATCGATATCAGCTCGACTGAGCTCGCCCGTCGCGGTACCACCAGCTGGCTACCCACGACGTTCACCGATGGCGTCGAGCAGATCAAGGACGCCTGCGCCGCCATCGCTCAGGCGGACGAGGGTCGCGGCCCCGACTTCTGCGGTGCTCGCATTCAGGGCATCTACCTGGAGGGCCCCTTCTTTACCATGAAGCACGTGGGCGCGCAGAACCCCGCTTATCTTATCGATCCCTCCGAGGAGGTCTTTGATCAGTGGCAGGAGGCTGCGGGCGGTCGCATCGTTAAGAGCGCCATGGCGGCCGAGCGCGACGGTGCCGCTGCTTATGCGGCTGCTCTGAACGCCAAGGGTGTGGTGACCAGCATCGGTCACTCTGACGCCACCTACGATGAGTGCATCGCCGCCATCAACGCCGGTGCCAGCTGCTTTACGCATACCTATAACGGCCAGCGCGGGCTGCATCACCGTGAGCCCGGTGTCGTGGGTGCTGCTATGTCCACGTCCGAGACCTACGCCGAGATCATCTGTGACGGCAAGCACGTAAACCCTGCCGCCATCAAGGCGCTGCTGCAGGCCAAGGGCTGGCAGCACACGGTACTCATCACCGACTGCCTGGGCTGCGGCGGCATGCCCGAGGGCAGCTACACCAGCGGCGGCATGGACGTCATCATGAAGGACAACCTGTGCTGGCTCGCCGATGGCAAGAGCATTGCCGGTTCGGTGCTCACGCTTGCCCAGGGCGTCAAGAACATCGTCGACTGGGGCATCGCCAGCGCCGATATCGCCATTCGCATGGCAACCGAGGTGCCGGCACGCTCCGCGCACATCGAGGATAAGTGCGGCAGCATCATGCCGGGTCGCGACGCCGACTTTGTCGTGTTCGACCATGAGCTCACCCTCGTCGAGACGTATGTTGGCGGCCAGAGCGTCGGCAACGCCTTTACCGAGTAACGATAGAAAAAGACGGCGGGCCCGAATCTGCTCGGACCCGCCGTATGGGTTAAACGCTCAAAAGCACCTTAACAGTTACAGCTTGTTAGCGATCTTCTTTGCCGTGCGCTTAACGCCGGCCACAAGACCTCCCGCAGGATGCTCCTTTTCGTAGGCTAGACGCTTCTCGCGCTTGGCGTACTCTTCGACGATGATGTCGCCATACTCGTCTTCGATCTTGTCGAAGAAGTCGACGGCGCCCTTAATTTCCTCAGCGGTCGGGTGTCCCTTTTGGACACCGCCGGTGAGTTTGAACGGCCCCCACGTATCAAAGCCGGGGCAGCCGTAGACACCCATAAAGATGGCCTGCCTCATGCGGCAGATGCCATCGATATCCTTGCCGTACCACTTGTTTTTGCCACCGTAGGTCATAAGGCCAAACACCTTGTCCTGCGGCTGCAGCACGTTAGTGAGCACGCGCGCCATATCTTTGTCGATCTCGGAGTAATAAATGCCCGTGGCGACGCCGATCAGATGGTATTCGTGCAGGTCGGGGTACTCGTTTTTACCGAGCGCCTTGACGTCGAGGGTATCGATTTCGGGGTGCGCCTCAACGATGGCGTCCACGAGCTTTTTCGTATTGCCGTGGTGGCGTGAGGCATAGAGGATGATGGTTCGCATAAGAACGCCTTTCAGCTGTAATTGCATCAATGTCTGTATGGTACCCCGTTGTATGGTCGGGATACCGGACACATCGACGAGCGCGCGGGTTTGTCCTTTGACTAGGATTGAGGCGGGCGCTTGCATGAAAAAGCAGTTGTCCGAAAGGATGGATAATGGAATACGCTCTTTCCAACGATTCGATTTCTATCAAGGTTTCCACGGCCGGCGGCTCGTTTACCTCGATTGAGGCTGGAGGTCGCGAGTACTTGTGGCAGGGTGATCCCGCCGTGTGGTCCGGCCAGGCACCGATTTGCTTCCCGATTTGCGGAGGCCTGCGTGATGGTAGCGCCATGACGTTTGCCGGGCATCATGTGAAGCTCGCTCGCCACGGGTTTGCGCGCAAACAGGAGTGGAAGCTGCTGAGCCAGAGCGAGAACGAGCTGGCGATGTGCCTGGCTTCGGAGGATAACGCCGCGCTGCTGAGCGATTATCCCTACCCGTTTAAGCTTGTCGCTCGTTATGCACTCGAGGACGCTGCCGTGCGCGTTTCCTATGAGGTGACCAACGAGGGCACCGAGGACATGCCATTCTTTATCGGTGGACACCCCGGCTTTAGGTGCCCGCTCGACGAGGGCGAGGCCTATGCGGACTACGAGCTGCGCTTCGAGAAAGACGAAGCTGCTGAGCTTTGCACTGCCGTCCCCTCGACTGGCTTGATTGACGTGGCCAACCGCTCCAAGAACCCCATGGTGGGAAAGACGCTGCCTCTGTCACATGAGCTCTTCGATTTTGCGGAGACCATCTTTGACGTGCTCGAGAGCCGTCAAGTCACGCTTTCCAAAAAGGGCGAGGACAAGGGCGTCCGCCTGAGCTTTGAGGGCTTCCCATATCTCATTGTGTGGAGCAAGCCCGAGGGCGATTTTGTGGCAGTTGAGCCCTGGGGCGGCCTTTCGACCTGCTCCGATGAGGACGACGTGCTTGAGCATAAGCGTGGCTGCCTTGTCGCCAAGCCCAAGGAGACCATCGTTCGCTCGTTCACGATTGAGATTCTGTAATTCCGTTTTGTCGACTCGTATCGCGAGGCACAAGGAGCCTGCGAGATAAGGAGCTAAAAATGATCCTCACCGTTACGATGAACCCGTCCGTCGATACACGCTATCAGCTCGATGAGCTCATTATCGACGACGTTAACCGTGTGACGCCCGAAAAGACCGCCGGCGGCAAGGGCCTCAACGTGGCCCGTGTTCTGGGTCAGCTGGGCGACGACGTTGTGGCAACCGGTTTGCTCGGCGGCCACATGGGCGCCTACATGGCCGAGCTCATGGATGCCAACGGCATTAAGAATGATTTTGTACCCATCAAGGGCGAGACTCGCATTTGCCTCAACATCCTCCACGCCGGCAACCAGACCGAGCTACTCGAGAGCGGCCCGACGATTGCCCCCGAGGAGCTTGATGCCTTTACCGCCAAGTTCGCCGAGCTTTCGAGCAAGGCCGATGTCGTCACCATCTCGGGTTCGCTGCCCCGTGGTGTCGAGGCGGACTACTACGCCAAGATCACGGGCATTGCCGAGAACGCCGGCGCCAAGGTGCTGCTCGATACCTCGGGTGCTTCGCTCGAGGCCGCCCTTAAGTCCGAAATAAAGCCCGAGCTGGTCAAGCCTAACCTGACCGAGATCAACGGCCTTTTGGGTACGAGCTTTACCACCGACGATGTGGACGAGCTCCGCGCCGCGCTCGCCTCTGATGCCCGCTTCTCCGATATCCCCTGGGTCGTCGTGTCCATGGGCGCTGCCGGCTCCGTGGGCTTCCATAATGGCCGTGCATTCCGCGCCAAGACCCCCGATATCCCCGCCGTTAACGCTACGGGCTCTGGCGATTCGACCATTGCCGGCTTCGCGCATGCGATTGCTGCTGGCGCGGACGACGAGACGGTGCTGCGTACCGCCAACACCTGCGGCAAGCTCAATGCCATGGATCCCATGACCGGCCATCTGGTCATGGACCGTTGGGACGAGGTCTACAACGGCGTTGTCGTGACCGAGCTGTAAAAGCCTGGGCGTTGGCCCCGGCATTGCTTGCTAGCTCATGTCGACGACAAGTGCGGTAGCATTATGCTGGGGCGCGACGCCGAGTTTGTCGTGTTCAATCCCGACCTTACCCTGGTCGAGGCGTATGTGGGTGGCAACAGCATCGGTAACGCGTTTGCCGAGTAGCCGCCAAAGAAGCGATCCGAGAGGGGATTTAGATGATTTACGGTGCATTGGGCGATATCGAGGAGTACCGCGGAATGCTCAAGGGCCTCGACGTGCTGATCGACTGGCTCGAGGAGAACGACCCGGCGCAGCTCGAGGTCGGCAGCCATCCGATTCTGGGCGACAAGGTCTATGCGAACGTCATGGCTCCCACGACGCGTCCCGAGGCCGAGGCTCACTATGAGACGCATCAGCGCTATCACGACCTGCAGATCGATGTCGAGGGTCGCGAGGCCTTTAAGGTTGCCACGGGCAGCCTAACGCTGGTCCAGGAATTTGACGAGAAGGACGACTACGATCTGGTCGATTCCGACGCCTCGATCGCCGGCGATCTTGCTGACGACAAGTTTGCGCTGTTCGTTGCCGGCGAGCCTCACATGCCCACGCTTGAGTTCCCGGGCGATGGCGCACAGCCGGTCAAGAAGATTTGCTTTAAGCTGCTTGCAGATGCTTACTGGGAGGAGTAGCGAACTGCTCGGTTGAGCTGTTCGTCTGATGGCGTGATTCCCCTAGGGAAATCACGCTAGGACCCCGCCAAACGTGCTTTCCCTAGGGGAATCACGTTTGGCGGGGTTTTCGGTTTTTGAATAGGGAAGCATCATTTATTTGCGAAGAACATCGGCTAGCCGCAGGATTGAAATCATCGACCGATAAGTGAGTTCCACTTTTTCGCCCGCAAGCAGTCGTTTCGAGCCAATCTCATCTAGCCCCACAAGCCGAGAAAACAGCGGGCCGCTCATCGTGCCCTCGTCAATTGATTCCCTTATGGTCTTCAAAACGTCCGTATCATGAAGGGATGCCGAGCTGTAGGGGGCAACACGAGCGGAACTCTCAATTAACGACGAGACAAAAGGATGGAGATGCTTTGGACATAGTCCATCAAACACCACATCCCCATTGTCGTTCGAGCCGACCAGGCGCCAAGTATAGTGATCGACCCAGTCATCTCCGTCATATATGGCGTTCATGAGCAACTTCCCGTCTAGAGAGAGAAACCTATTTGGACATCGGGGCGCAAGACCGCAATCCATATCGGGCCTCCAGCAGCTCCAACCCAACGCACCACATAGGTTCCCTTTCGTACATGTGTATCAATCTGCCCCGAAATGCCGGTGAATGCAATTCCAGACCCGTTTGTCGGATAGCAATCGACGTATTTTTGTTTTCCGCTCACAACCTTGTATAGATATATCGTTCCAGCAAAAGAGAAGGGATCGTTCGCAATTTTGTCCGGAAGAACTTGCCACCTCAAAATCCCGCTACCAATATGGTCAAGCTTGACCGTTCCGCCGTCCCCCTCAAAAGTGGCAAGGGGATTTACCCCAGACTGAGAGTCGGCATCGCCCTCCTTAGCAGTTATCAGCAGGCTGCCCGTATAAGACTGCTGAGGCTCACCTTCAGGACAGGCAGCCTCGGCCCAAGAAGGGCCACTCAGGCAGAACAGTCCGAGCAGCATCATTACCAACAAAAGAAAACCCTTAGTTCTTTTCATCTCTATCCCCAACGTCTCTCGACATTTGTATATCGTGACTATTTTAGATCTATATGGCCAATTCGAGCCCTCGCCATGGCATTTGTTGCACTGGGTTTCTTTTCATTAATTTTTCACTTTGGTAAATCCCCGCCCCTAAGCATTAAACCCGAAGTCCACCGAGTGGGCGAAAGTAAAAGAGGGTCGAACCAGAAGCAGTTCCCGGACAATTGGCGTCCGGCCAGGCACTTCGGTTCGACCCTTTCTTTCAGGATTCTGTAACAGCTGATTGAACTGCAGCGCGCTAGGGCAGGACAGTTCAAAGCTAGCGAGGCGTGTCGTCGCGAGCGTAATCGCCACGGTCGACGACGCGGTCGTCCAGCTGCCGCGGCACAGCGCCACCGCCGTGCGCCTGGCCCGCGGCGCGACAGAAGGAGACGCTGTTGGGGCCGATGGGCCAAGACCGTTGCCGACCAAGTGCCATTAGCGTCCATTAGCACATGTCAAGCCCGTCTGATTCTGTGGGTATAGGGCGGCATTTCACTGAGGTTGGAAACTCCCGCAACCATTGATTGATTTCGACATGTTCGAAATTCATATTACGCATATGGGTAATAATCATATATAGGATCTCTCAAGTAACCTAAGTAACCGAACCGGGGCAGAAAGGCGTACAAACAAGCGCGACGAACAGCTTCTTCCGCATTTCTTTAGGCAAGCGAAAAGAGGGATGACATGATAGGCAAGAGCTATGCAAAGATAGCGGCCGTTGGCCTTGTGATCGGTCTTGCAATGGCACTATGCGCATCATTCGCGAAGTATAGGTCCGAGCAATCGTTTATTGATGGCGCTGAAAACGGTTTTGGCATAGACGGGATGTATGTCAACGATGGCGCGACCAGGACGTCTATGGCGATTCTTGCAGGCGAAGACATGGAATGGCAAATCTGTAATGACGATGGCTCTTGTCTGAGTGGTCGTTTGGCCGCAACG
The DNA here is from genome assembly GCA_900546775.1 of uncultured Collinsella sp. GTDB lineage: Bacteria > Actinomycetota > Coriobacteriia > Coriobacteriales > Coriobacteriaceae > Collinsella. Next base: position 35,409 of record UREM01000010.1, read on the forward strand.
AGCGATCCGAATTCGTTCGATCTTCTCGACAATGATGGAGCGGATTGCGGTTCTGTTCACCTTTCATATGCATCGCGAGATGGGATGGACGGCATCCTCTACGTCTCCCACGAAACTGACGATTTCAAGATGCGCAAAACTAACCGAGCGCCGGCTTTTATCGAGGAGTGAGAGTTCCCGGCGGCCTGCCGATCAGGCCGCCGGGGTATCGAACCCCGCATCCATCCGTATGAAGTTGATAATCGAGGAAACAAAGCCGTCCCAGGCAGGACGGCTTTGGTCTTTAAAGGCCGGGTTTTACCCTAGCCCAAAATGGCCAGAATGGTCACCAGAAGAAGAGCGACGATCATAAGACGGAACTCGGACATAGCGACCACCTCCCCGGAAACTCGGGCGGGCGCGATTCAAATCAAACGTGGCGGGGTTTCTGTTTTTGAGTAGAGGGGCTGTCGACGTGGTGATGCTTGGGTTGGCGCATGCGCACTCAAAATCGGCAACAAAAAAGCCGCCCGAAGGCGGCTATCTTGTGCAATGGAGCCAGCGACCGGGCTCGAACCGGTGACCCCCGCTTTACGAGAGCGGTGCTCTACCAACTGAGCTACGCTGGCGGCCATGTGGTGACGCAACTGAGGCGTCAACGGCTGTCTATGATACGGGACATTGCACATCCGCGCAAGTGTTCTGACGGCTTTTCTCACTTTAAATGCACTAATATTAGAAGCGTGATGTCTGTGGCACCCATTTGGCGTTTGACCTGCTGTTGAGTTGGCTGCTGGCGTCCTGTTCGTATGGATGTCGAGCGAAACGAGGCGGCGATGGCTCAGCCCAAGATTCTCCTGACGCGTATCGACGACCGCTTTATCTATGGACAAGATGTTGCGCTGTGGAACGAGGCCGTAGGTACCAACCTCGTCCTGGTCGTCAACGACGAGATTGCCGCGGACGCTCGCAAGTGGGCCCCTATGAGGGTCGCGGCGCCCGAGGGCGTGTGGACGCGGTTTTTCTCGGTGCAAAGGACCATCGATATCATTCATACCGCAACGCCGCGTCAATGGATTCTGATCATGGTGGCCTCACCCGCCGATGCGCTCGCGCTGGTTAAGGGTGGCGTGCCGATCACCAAGATCAGCATCGGCCATATGCAGGCAGGGGAGGGCAAGCGTCCCGCAACACCCGCAGTTGCCGTAGACGACACAGACGTCGCTGCCCTCAAAGAGCTGCAAGCGCTCGACATAGAACTAGAAATCCGCTACCTCCCCAGCTCCAACCCCGACCCCATCCAGCTAGTCATTTAAGAACGTCCCCAATGACTAGGTAGAAAAACGCCCGTCGGCGGTGTGCCGGCGGGCGCTGCTGTGCGATATGCTGCGTTATGGGCTTAGTGTCTCATAAAGTGGTACTCGATCACATTGCTGTAGGGGTGACCTGGGCCCACAATGCCCTGCGGGAACAGCGGCTGGTGCGGCGTGTCGGGGTACATCTCTGCCTCGAGGGCAAAGCCGGCGCCCCAGCTATAGTTGGCATCGTCCTTGGCGTGCTCGTCGCCCAGCCAGTTGCCGGTGTAGAGCTGCACGCCCGGGGCGGTGGTGTAGTAGTCCAGCTCACGACCGGTCCACATCTCCTCGACGTGCATCGCGCGGCGCAGATTACGGCCGTACTGATAGCCATCGATGCACAGGCAGTGGTCGTAGCCACGGGCCTGCTTAATCTGCGGATCGTCGGCCTCCATGCCAGGCGCGACGGGGCGCAACTCGCGAAAGTCAAACGGAGTTCCCTCGACTGGAGCGATCTCGCCGGTGGGGATGTTCTGCTCATCGATGGGTAGGTAGTGGGCAGCGTTGGCAACGAAGAAGTGCTCGCAGTCCATGCCGGCGTTATGACCGGCAAGGTTAAAGTACGTGTGGTTGGTCATGGACACGTACGTGGCGCGGTCGCTCTCGCAGCCATATTCGATACGGAAGCAGCCGGTGCGCGTCACGGTAAACACGGCCGTAAAGGTGCGGTTGCCGGGCAGGCCCAGCTCGCCATCTTCAAGCGAGGTGGTCATGCGAACGGCGTTGTGAGTCTCGTCGAGTTCAACGTCCCACACGCGTTTATGCAGGCCGTGCTCAAGGTCGCTGTGAAGGTTGTTGGCGCCCTCGTTGGCGGGCATATGCCAGTCCGTGCCGTCGATGGTGATCGTGGCGCCTGCGGTGCGGTTTGCCACGGGGCCGATGGTCGCGCCAAAGCAGGCGGGGTTGTCAAAGTAATCCTCGAGCTTATCGAAGCCCAGCACCACATCGCGCACGTTGCCGGGAATGTCGGGCACATCGATACCCAGCACGGTGGCGCCATAGTCCATAATGCGAACGCAGATCTCGGGCCCGTTGAGGGTGTAACGATGAACGGGGGTACCGCACGGCGCGGTGCCGAAAAGCTCGGAAGTGATCATTTGGTTCCTAACATCGAGGTATTTCCGACAAACTGTAGCGCGAACAGGCGAGATTATCACTACACCCCACTAAAGCAGGGGGTATTTTTCTCAAAAAAGTGATGATTGGAGCTGTGCGGGCGTTCATTTTTGACGCGTACGAGTCTGATACAATTTGTTCGTTACTGTTTGAATGATATGCGCGCAAAGAACGGCGAGGATTCATCGTGATTAAGGCAGAGCGACAGGATAAGGTTCGTCAGCTGCTCGAGGAGCAGGGCACGGTCTCGGTTAAAGAGATTTCGGATGCGTTGGGCGTTTCGGACATGACGATTCGCCGCGACCTCGAAGAACTTGCGAGCCTAGGCGAGATTGAGCGCGTGCACGGCGGAGCCCGCAGTGCACAGGGCCGTCCGCACGCTATGTTGCGCCATGAGTATTCGCACAGCGAAAAGCGCACTAAGCATGCCGAGGAAAAGCTGCAGATTGCGCGCCGTGCTGTGGAGCTTATCGAGGAGGGCTCGACCATCTTTTTGGGCACGGGCACCACGGTTGAGCAGATGGCCTCGATGCTGCCGACGTTTCGCCTGCGCATTGTGACCAATTCGCTTTCGGTGTTTAACCTGCTCGAGGCGCGCGAAGACTGCGAGCTGTGCCTCGTGGGCGGTATGTACCGCCGCCGCACTGCCGCTTTTGTGGGGCCGACGGCCGAGGATACCCTACGTGCGCTGGGCATCGATGCGGCGTTTATCGGCGCCAACGGTATCTTGGACGGTGACGTATCCACGTCCAACATGGACGAGGGCCGTATCCAGCAGCTCGCTTTTAGCAAGGCAGACTCGCGCTATCTGATCGCCGACTCCAGCAAGATCGGCAAACGCGACTTCTACACCTTCTGCCGCCTGGACAGCCTGGACGCCGTGGTGTGCGAGCCGAGTATTACCGCCGAGGACCGCACTGCCATCGAGGAACACACGCAGGTCATTTACCAGCGAGTGCCGCCGTGCTAGATCAGGCGGGCGTAGTCCTGTGACTGGTGAAAGACGTGGGCGATATAGATCGCATCGCGCTCAAACTTGTAAAGGCACGCGTAGTTGTTGACGGGAAACGATCGGTAATTACGTGCCGCCAGCTCTTGCATGTGCGAGAGGGGACGTAAAAGCGGCTGCTCGCGAAGCAGATCAAGCTGATATTCAAACTCAGCGACAAAATTGCCTGCTGCACGCGGATTCTTGAGGATTTGAGCAAGGTATCCGACAATACTCTCGTACTCATATCGCGCGCTTTTGAGGATTGCGACGTTATAGGTCATATTTGTCTCGTATCGAAGCCGCGAAGGAATCGTAGTCCCTGTAGTCGCCTTGCGATATCTCGTCTTCTGCCAGCATCATACGAGACAGCAGCTTGGCTTTGGCGATTTCGTCTTGCATGAGGCGATACTGGTCGCTGCTGATGCAGTGCATGGCCTCGTAGCCGTTTTTGGTTACGGTGACGTCGCGCTCGGACTCGACAAGCGCGGTAAATGCAGCGGTGTCCTTCATGTCTCGGACAGGCACACAGGTGGACATAGGTACCTCCTTTGCGTTGGGCCATAATTGTGCCACGTCATAAAAAATTGTCGGCGCCGCCGAATTGTCTCAATCTGTAACAGATAGGCGCCCAAAACCGGGTTTAGTGTTACAGATCGAGACGGCTCGGCATAGCATCCGTTATACATGAAGCTCGGTATTATTGTATGTTTAGACCATTGCAATGGTCGGTATTTTTGTAGCTATAAGCTCATTTAAAGCTCGGTATTTTTGTATTATTAGATATATCTGAAGGTCGGTATTTTTGTAAACTAGCACGTAAATTATGCTGAGGTGAGATTATGTTTAAACGGAAGGCATATGATCGTCTGCAGGAGTGGAAAGAACGCTCGCAAGGGCGCACTGCGGTGCTTATTGAGGGTGCAAGACGCGTTGGCAAAACGACGCTCGTCAAGTGCTTCGCGCAAAATGAATACAAGGATTATCTGTACATTGACTTTTCGGCTGCTAGCAAAGCCACGCTCGATATATTTCTGAACCATCGTGAAGATGTCGATCTTTTTTTACGCATGCTTCAGCTGCAGTATGGTAAGGCCCTCGAACCGAGAGAGTCACTGGTCATTTTTGATGAAGTGCAGCGGTTTCCCATCGCGCGCGAATACATAAAGCATCTTGTAGAAGACGGCAGATTTGATTACATCGAGACAGGCTCTCTTGTCTCCATCAAAAAGAATGTCGATAGCATTGTCATACCGTCAGAGGAAGAAAGAATCCCTCTCGAGCCCCTCGATTTTGAGGAGTATCTTTGGGCGACCGGAAAAGATCTTTATGCAGAAGAGATCCGTAAAGCGCGCGAATCTCGGACCGCGCTTCCGGACGGCGTTCATGCGACGTGCATGAGATTATTTGATGAGTATATGCTTGTCGGTGGTATGCCTCAGTCGGTCGACTCCTTTGTGGCAGAGAATGATTTTAGAGGATGCGACAGGGTTAAACGGCAGATTATCGCACTGTACAGGGAGGACATTGCCAAGTTTGGAGGTTCGGACGCTAGACGTGCGCGGGCGGTTTATGACGATATTCCGGGTCAATTATCTGCGGCAAATAAACGGTTCAAATTTGACAGCTTGGAGAAGGGGTCCCGTTTTGAGACATATGAGTCGGCGTTAATCTGGCTTGAGGATGCGCGACTGATTAACCGTTGCTATTTATGCAGTGATCCGAGCGTGGGTTACCGCCTGCACGAGGACGCGTCTTCGCTTAAATGCTATATGGCGGACACGGGACTGCTCGTGAGCTTGGCGTTTGATGATGGTCCGGACCTTATGGATGTTCATAGAGACATTCAATTTGGAAGAATTTCAATTAATAAAGGAATGCTAATCGAGAACATCGTGGCGCAGCAGCTTAAGAGTCTGGGGCATTCGCTTTTTTATTACAGCTGGCAGGAGCCTTCCAAAACAGAGGGGAGTCGGCCCAGAACGCGTGAAATTGATTTTCTTGTTTCGCGCGGCTTTGAAGACGCGGCTGGAAAACCGCGGGTCACTCCTGTTGAAGTTAAATCTTCCAAATCGTATTCAACAATCTCGCTTGACGATTTCGGCAGACGATTCGAACGACGAGTCGGAGAAGAGATAGTTCTTCACCCAAAACAGCTCAGGGCTGAAGGGCATAGGATATATCTACCTCTGTATATGACGATCTTTATCTGATCGGTGGAATGCGGCCAAAAAGGGGGCATGCGGCTGAGATTGTCAGCCCGGTCTATTTTATTTGTCTCGATCTGTAACAGCTAGGGGCGAAAACACAAGCTAGTTGTTACAGATTTAGATTGAAGGGATTGGCTCGCACGTTTATCTAAATCTGTAACAACTAGACGTCCAAAACCGGGTTAAGTGTTACAGATTTAGATATTTCGGCCCGGCCTCCACGTTTGTCTCAATCTGTAACAGGTGGGACCGAAAAACTCGGCTAGATGTTACAGATTGAGACAAACGGACCTCGACCCGCTCAAAAACAAAAAAGACCGGGGGCGGCGCGCCGTGTGACGTGCCGCCCCCGGCTGAGAAATGGGGACAGGTTATGTGGGCAGGCAACCCCGCTAGTCTTTAGTCCAGACGACGGGTCTGCGCCACGTGCTTGTACCAGTAGGCGCTCGCCTTGGGCGTGCGCTTTTGGGTCTCAAAGTCTACGTAGAAGAAGCCGTAACGCTTGTTGTAGCCATTGGTCCAGGAGAACTGATCCTGCAAGCTCCACAGGAAGTAGCCACCTACGTTGACGCCCACCTCCATGGCCTTGAGCAACCAGCGCAGGTGCTGCTCGATGTAGTCGATGCGCGGCTGGTCGTCCACAAAACCGTCCTTGTAGGGGTCCTTGTAGCCCATGCCGTTCTCGGTGATGAAGATCTGCTTGTAGTTGGGGTAGCGCTGCTTAATGTAGACGAGCAGATCGAACAGACCCTCGGGATAGATGATCCAGTCCCAGTCGGTGGTGGGGATGCCGGGCTTGTTCACGTGCTCGCCAATGCCCTTGACGCGCCAGCGGCCGGTACCCTTCTCGCCCGTGCCGTTGTGGTGCAGGTCGTTCTCGCCGTCGTAGGCCTTGAGGAAACGGCACTGGTAGTTGTTGACGCCCAGGTAGTCGTTGTAGAGCGCTGCCTCGCGCATGATCTCGAGATCCTCCTCGCGGATCTCGATGGTGCCGCCGGAGACTGCAGCCAGGCGGTTGGCGCACTCGAGGGTGTCGGGGGCATAGTCGCCGCGGAAGGTGGCGTCGAGCAAGAACTGGTTCTGCAGCACGTGCTCGTTGTTGGCGGACTTGATGTCGGCGGGGTCGTTCTCGTTGAGTGGGTACTTAAACTCCAGCGACTGGATGACGCCGATCTTGCCCTTAAAACCGCCGTTGTGGAAGGCCAGCACGGCCTTGGCGTGGGCGAGCATCATGTTGTGCTCGCACTGGAAGGCCTCGGCCAGATGAGCTTTGACGCCGCCGGGGAAGGTGCCCTCGATGTAGGTGTTGGAGGCGTCGGCCCAGATCTCGTTAAAGGTGAACCAGTAGGTCACCTGGTCGGCATATTCCTTAAAGCAGAAGGTGGCAAAGTCCACAAAGGCGTCGATGGTCTCGCGGTTGAGGAAGTCGCCCTTCTCAAAGAGGGGCAGTGGCGTGTCAAAGTGATGCAGCGTGACAAACGGCTCAACGTGGTGCTTGTGGCACTCGGCGAAGAGATCGTGATAGAACTGCACACCCTCGGGGTTGATTTCGCCGGTACCGTTGGGGAAGATGCGGCTCCAGGCAATGGAGAGGCGAATGCCGTTGATACCGAACTCCTCGCACAGCTCCAAGTCGACGGGGTACTGGTTGTAGAAGTCCGAAGCGGGATCGGGGGAAAAGCGCCCCTGGGCCTCCAGGAAGTCGTCCCAGGCAACCTTGCCCTTACCGTGGGTGCGGGTCTCGCCCTCTACCTGGTAGGCAGCAGTGGCGCCGCCAAAGACAAAGTCCTCGGGAAACTGCGCGGGCGGGTTGGTGACGCTGGCGGGGTTAACGGACATGATGATCCAATCGTTTAAATCGAAGGGCCAGCCGGTCTTGGATAGTCGGCTGGCCCTAAGCGTTACTTACTTCGACAGCTGCTCGCTCACAAAGGCGAGAGACTTGTCGCCGTTCTGGGAGAGCTCGATGTACTGCTTACCACGGCAGGCTACGCACTTGTTGCCCACGCGCTCGCAGTCCTTCTGCAGGTCGGCCAGGTAGCTGGCAGCCTGCGGAGCCAGGACGACCAGGTCAAAGTCGGGAAGCATGTCCACGTGGTTGCCATAGGCATCGGCAGCGGTCTCAAGGTCGATGCCGCGCTCCTTGGCGGCCTTGGCCAGCGCGTTGGCGAGCAGGCCCGAGGTGCCGCCGCCCTGGCAGAGCACGAGTACGCGCTTGCCGTTGAGGTCGCTGGTGGCCGTAGCCTCGGTGGCGGCAGCAGCGGGGGCGGCGTCGGTCTTTACGACCTCGGCAGCGGCGCCGGCGGCAACGCTCTTGGCATCGGTCTTGCCCTGGAAGGCGTCGCTGAGCTTGGCGGCCTTCTCGGCGTTCTTGGCGGCGAGCTCCTCCTGGGAGATCTCGGCCTCCTCGGCGCACTTCTGGGCGTCATAGGCACGGAAGAACGGATAGTACAGGACAAAGTCGACGACCAGGATGAGGGCGAGCATCACAAAGGCGAGCGGCTGGAAGCCCAGGCCCATGATGGTGCCGATGGGGCCGGGGACAGTCCAAGGCAGGGTGTACATAAAGCCGTTCATGCCCAAGAAGTCGATAAAGATCTTGAGGATCCAGATGTTGGCGATCGGGGCAAAGACAAACGGGACAAAGAAGACGGGGTTGAGCACGATGGGCGCGGCGAACAGCAGCGGCTCGTTGACGGCGAAGCAGACCGGGACGATGGCGGCCTTACCGACGGCGCGCATCTCCTGAGACTTGGCCAGGAAGCAGAACATAAAGACCAGGACGAGCGTGGCACCGGTGCCGCCCATGCAGACGACGAAGTACTGGGCACCCTGGGTCAGGACAGCGGAAGCGTGCTGGCCGGCCTGGAACGCAGCCAGGTTGTCGGTCATGTTGGCAACGAGAGCGGCGGCGATGGCGGGCTCGACGATCGAAGGGCCGTGGACGCCCACGAACCAGAACAGGCTCATAGCGCCGTAGATCACAGCGAGGCCGATGTAGCCGTCGGCAGCGGTGAACAGGGGCTGGAACACCTGGATGACGCCCTGGGCAAAGCAGAAGCCAAAGGCAGCACGGAAGACGATGTCAAAGACCCAAAAGACGGTGATGCAGACGGAGAAGGGGATGATGTCCTTAAAGGTCTGCGAGATGTTGGGCGGAACCTGCTCGGGCATCTTGACGGTGATGTTGCGCTTGATGAAGAACTTGTAGATGATGCCGGTCACAAACGCAGCGATAAAGGCGGTCAGCAGGCCCTTGGAACCAAGATAGGTGGTGTTGAAGCCGCTGGCGGCATCCGTGGCGATGGTGTCGCTCGAAAGGAGCAGGAAGCCGATGATGGCCGCGCACATGCACGAGATGAAGTTGATCTGGTTGTTCTTGGGCAGATCGCGGTTCTGGGCGTCGGCGAAGTGCTTGGCAGTGGTGGCGGCGCAGGCGATGGCCAGGATGCCCATGGAGTAGTTGTAGCACTTCCACAGGGCGTTGTTGATGTCATCGGGCCAGTAGAAACCCCAGATGTTGGGGACTGAGGCTACCAGACAGAAGATGGACGAGAAGATGATGATGGGGATGACGGAGATAAAGCCGTCGCGGATCGCCTTGAGGTACTTGTTGCGGGCGATCGCGTTGAAAAAGGGCTGGCCCTTTTCGATGATGGCGATGAGTTGCTCCATGCAATGCTCCTAAGAGTCGGTGGGTTAGCAACGATGGTAGCTGTTGGCGTTCGGTTGCCAAAATGTTGACGTTGCCATTTTGTGACACAAAAAAAGACGTGAACCAGTGGTTCCTGTGCCTGCGAACCGTCGATTCCTTATGCGTAAACGTTTGAGCCGCCCGGTGGCTTTGTGTTTGCACAATGGCAACGTTAACATTTGGACTACAAAAGCCGTTCGGGGAAGCAAAAATGTCGGTGAACGGTAGGTTTTGGGTGGTGAGCGTATGGCGGAGGAGGCGTTAGATATACTTAAAGACGTTTCATTTGACTGCGTAGGGTGCCACCAATGGCATCGTTGACATAGAAAGATCGACCTATGGCCGCTGTTAAAAAATCGGTATCCGTCAAAGACGTGGCACGTCTCGCGGGCGTCTCGGAGCAGACGGTCTCGCGCACCGTGCATGATTCGCCCAGCGTGCGCCCCGAGACCAAGGAGCGCGTGCGCGCCGCCATGCGCGAGCTTGGCTATCGTCCAAACTTTGCCGGCCGGTCGCTGCGTCGCGGCAAGTTCAAGACGGTCGGCGTCGCCATGTTCAACATTACCGGTACCGGCAACCTCGACCGTATGGAGGGCTTTGCCGCCGCAGCCGACAAACACGGCTATGCCATCACCCTTACTAAAGTAGATGGACACCCCTATACCCTCGAGAGCGCATCAACGCGCATGAGTGCGCTTCCGGTGGACGGCATGGTTGTGATCATGAACCGCATGCCGGCGGATTTTGGCACCTTTGAGCCGCTGCCCGGTATGCAGACGGTGCTCGTTACCATGCTGGAGCACCCGCTGTGCTCGACGGTCGATAACGACCAGTTCGATTGCTCGCGCCAGGTGGTCGAGTACTTGCTGGGGCAGGGGCACAGGACCGTGCACTTTATCTCGTGCCCCGAGCGCTCGCTTTCGGGCATGCAACGCGAGGAGGGCTGGCGTGAGACATTGCGCGCGCATGGTATTGAGCCGCCGCGACTCGTCCGTGGCGATTGGACGGCACGGAGCGGGTATGCTGCCGGTCAGGCTCTGGCGGACGATCCGACCTGTACGGCCATTTATGCTTCCAACGATGCCATGGCCTACGGCTGCATTCGCGGGCTCGAGTCGTGCGGAAGGCGCGTGCCCGAGGACGTAAGCGTGGTGGGTGTTGACGATAGTTTGGGCGATATCGTGCCCGATCGTCGCCTGACTACGGTGCGCTTTGACAACAAGCGCGTCGGCATGTGGGCGGTCGACAAGATTGCCGGCGCCGAGGGCGCTGCACCCGGTGTGGAGCACATGCTGTTTCCGGGTGTGCTCGTCGAGGGCGATACGGTGCGCTATGTACGCTAGGGTGCGGACCTGTTTGGGTTGCCGCTAATTGTGTTCGAGAATGTTCAGATTGGTTTAAAAACCGTTCACGGGCGAAAAGCAACCGTTCATAGCTCGAAATTACGTTTTGCGCTGTTCTTTTTTGTTTGAATGTTAATGTTCCTGCCATACACAGCGCAGCGCGTATGCCCGGACGCGATGCTCTCCGTTGGTTCATATGTGAAAGGAACGCAATATGGCAACCAAAGAAGAAATCTCGATGGTTGGATTCGAGATTGTCGCATACGCGGGCGACGCCCAGACCGATCTGCTTGCAGCGCTCGATGCTGCTCGCGAGGGTGATTTTGAGAAGGCCGAGCAGCTGCACAAGGATGCCAGCGATGCACTTATCGGCGCCCACGACACGCAGACCAAGCTGCTTTCGCAGGAGGCCGGCGGCGGCGAGATGGAGATGACCTTCATCATGGCTCACGCTCAGGATACTCTCATGACCACCATGATCCTGGAGAAGCAGACCCGCTTTACCATCGATGCCTATAAGCGCATCGCCGCACTCGAGGCTAAGCTCGCCTAACGAGCTCTCACAACCAAGTCCCCTTCCAAAAGCTCTGCCGCTACCCGCGGCAGGGCTTTTTCTGTTTACCCGGCACTTGGGGACGTTCCTTATCTGCCGGCAGTTTGGGACACTCCTGCCATGCATTCGATCCTTTGAGGATGGAAGAAACCGGGTCATTAGGTTTGCTGCGGTGCCGACTCGGTCTGTCGGTTACAAAACTATGCCGGTTTACTACGATGAATCGCATTCTTTCAACTATGGAAAGAACAGCGTTATCAAAGCCGCAGGTAGAAAGCTTGTCATTTTCTGCTAATAGCAAATGTGGTCGGTCCTATCGGTTTTATCGTAGTAAACCGGCATAGTTTTGAAATGGCACTATTCGACTAGCAGCGTTATGGAGCTTCTGCACGCCCTCCCGTTCGGTTTTTTGCTGGGTGGGTATACTTCCATCCGCAATACAGACCGGACTGAGGAGGTATCCAAATGCCGGATAACGGGTCAATACAAAAAAGAGATGCGCGCGAGATGGCTCATGGGCGTCCTGTCCAGATAACCGAGCACACGACGGTAACCGAGCTGCAGCCCAGCCTGTCCGATGTCGTGTGCGCAAACAAAAAGCTGCAGATTGGCTTTATCGTTGCACTCGTGGTACTGGCGCTGCTGTCGGGCTTTGTGGCTCGTCCGCATTTTGCCGATACCAAAACATGGGACTCCACCATCGAGTTCATCGATCAAAAGAAAGGCAACGTACTGGCGCTCACGACCTCGTGCGTGGCGCTGTCTGCGGGCATTACCGCGCTGCCGGGTGATACGGGAACGCCGGTTGCCGAGCAGCTCGCGCAGCTTTCGGGTAACTTGGGCATCGTGCTTGCCGTGCTCTACCTCGAGAAATACCTGCTGACCATTTTGTGGTCGGTTGGCCTGGGCATCCTGATCCCGTTTGCGCTGGTACTCTTTGCGGTGTCGCTCGGCATTCACGGGCGCTGGAGCACGAGCGCCGTCCTGCGCCGCGTGGCGACTCGCGTGCTGGTGGTTGCCGTGATCGGCATGGCGCTTGTGCCCGCGAGCGTATGGGTGTCGCAAAAGGTCGATGAGACGTATCAGGTGAGTATCGAGCAGACAGAGCAAAAGGCGACTGAAGCGAGCAAGGCGAGCTCCACAAAGAGCGAGAAGAAATCCGAGACCACGGAAAACAAGAATGTGCTTGAGCAGCTGACCGATGGGGCATCGAGTTTACTCACATCGGTGACCGACAGTGCCAAGTCGATGACCGATAAGGTGGTGCAACAGGTGACCGATCTGATCGAAGGCGTCATCGTGATGATCGTGACCTCGTGCGTTATCCCGTTGCTGGTGCTCGCGGCGTTTCTGTGGCTGGGGCACACGCTGCTGGGGATCGATATTTCTGGCCCGGCGAACTATTTGACGGGCCGTTTTCTGAGGGCTCCGTCCAAACATGCCAAGAAGAGCGGACAGTCTGAGTAGGCGGCAAAGCGATCCTTGGAAGACCAACCGTAAGAAGGGTGGCCGAGACACGTTCTCGGCCGCCCTTTTGTTTGCTGAACACATGGTCGCTACGTCTGCGCCGGGCTCAAACGGTCGCCAATCATCCGTGAACGGTATTTGTTCAAAAAAGAACAAAGATAAACAAATAATGGTTGCAGTCGCTGTTCGAATGTGTTCAAATAAACATGAACAGTGAAGAACCGCACATTCAGATGCCCGGACCTGAACGCGATTCAACACTTCCAAACAGAAACTACGCACCTGCGTATCTCTCAAGGAGGATGTCATGAGGGTTGTAATCGCTTCCGATGCCGACGGTATGTCGATGAAGGAGTCCATCAAGGAGATGCTCATCGCCGACGGTCACGAGGTCGTCGACTATTCCGAGACCCCTGCCGCGGACTTTGTCGATTCCGCGACCGCCGTTGCCAAGGACCTGCTGGAGCACAAGGATTCCCAGGGCTTCGCATTCGATAAGTACGGCGTCGGCTCCTATATGGCCGCCGTCAAGATCAAGGGCATGGTCGTCGCCAACATTTCCGACGAGCGTTCCGCTTACATGACCCGCGAGCACAACGGTTCGCGCATGGTCACCATGGGCCCGGGCGTTGTGGGCACCGAGGTCGCCAAGAAGATCGCCCGCGAGTTCCTGCGCGCCCAGTACGCCGGCGGCCGTCACCAGATCCGTGTCGACATGCTCAACAAGATGGCCTAACGAGAGCCACCGAGAACTCGAACTTCTACCTCAACTTGTGAATTCAGACGAAAGGACGTTCTGATGAAGAAGACCATCGCAATCGGTTGCGACCATATCGTTACGGACGAGAAGATCTATCTGGCCGACCGCCTGGAGCAGGCTGGCTACAAGGTGCTCGACTGTGGCACCTACAGCCACACCCGTACGCACTATCCCATCTACGGTAAGGCCGTGGGCGAGGCTGTTGCCAGCGGTAAGGCCGACTTTGGCGTGGCCCTGTGCGGCACCGGCATCGGCATCACCAACGCCGTCAACAAGGTTCCCGGCGCCCGCTGCGCCCTGGTCCGCGACATGACCTCTGCCCTGTATGCCCGTCGCGAGCTCAACGCCAACATCGTGGGCTTTGGCGGCAAGATTACCGGCGAGTTCCTGATGGCCGACATTATGCTTGCCTTCCTGGAGGAGCCCTACGAGAAGACCCCCGAGCACGATGCCCTGATCGCCAAGATCGATGCCTGCAATAAGGCCGACGCCGAGGCTCAGGCTGACCCGCACTTCTTTGACGAGTTCCTCGAGAAGTGGGACCGTGGCGAGTATCACGACTAGTGGGGTTCCGGCGTTCTACCGAACGCCGGACCGGCCGACGCTGCGCGGCGTTCAGGCATCCCATCTCGCCGCTCAAACCGTCGCTTGCGTACATGAAGTACGCGTCGCTCCTCTTTCGCGGCGACCTGGGGCACCTGAGCGCCGCTCGCTGACGTAGGGGGTACCAGCAGGGTTGCCGCTGTTGTTGGGAAGCGTTCTGGTTCGGCTAGCTGCTCCGATAACACGTTTGCTTGCTTGGCTTGAGTGCCTCGCTCTTGGCGGTCCCCGGCATTCTGCAGCTTTTCAATTGACGGCTCGCGTTTCTGTGAGGGGGCGCGGGCCGGTTTTCTATCAGCCCTATTGACTTGGCGGGCTGGCGTACGAAAGGGAAGGCTCCTATGGAGTTTGTTCTTGATAACGGTTCTATTCGTGTGGCACTGAGCACGGCTGGCGGATCGTTCACTTCGATTAAAGCCAACGGTCGTGAGTATCTGTGGCAGGGCGATCCGGCGGTGTGGTCGGGCCAGGCACCCATTTGCTTTCCGATTTGCGGCGGCCTTCGTGATGGCCGCGCGATGACCATGGGCGGCCGCGAGGTAAAGCTCGCCCGCCACGGCTTTGCTCGCAAGCAGGAGTGGAAGCTCGAGGAGCAGAGCGACAACATGGTTGCGCTGAGCCTAAGCTCTGCCGACCATGCCGAGTTGCTTGAGCAGTACCCGTATCCGTTTAAGATCGTTGCTCGCTACACGATCGATTCGGAAAAGGTGGCCGTGTCGTACGAGGTGACCAATGAGGGCACCGAGGATATGCCATTCTTTGTGGGTGGTCACCCCGGCTTTAAGTGCCCGCTCGACGAGGGCGAGTCCTATGACGATTACGAGCTCCGTTTTGAGCAGCGTGAGGCCGCCGAGCTCTGTACTGCCGTTCCCTCGACGGGCTTGATTGATGTTGAGGATCGCAGCAAGAACCCTATGATCGACCAGAACCTGCCGCTGACCCACGAACTCTTCGACTTCGCGGAGACCATCTTTGACGTGCTCGAGAGCCGCGTGGTTACGCTGACCAAGAAAACCGAGGACAAGGGCGTGCGCCTGACGTTCCCCGATATGCCATACCTGATTGTGTGGAGCAAGCCCGAGGGCAACTTTGTGGCCGTGGAACCGTGGGGTGGCCTGTCTACCTGCTCCGACGAGGACGATATTCTGGAGCACAAGCGTGGCTGCCTGGTTGCCAAGCCGGGGGAGACCGTCACCCGCGGCTTTGAGATCGAGATCCTTTAACGAGCTATCGTATGTTTGGGGTGGGTCGTGCCGCCCCGGAACAGGAGTTCAATATGATTCTGACCGTTACCATGAACCCGTCGATTGATACGCGCTATCAGCTCGACAAGCTGGTCATTGACGACGTTAACCGCGTCACGCCCGAAAAGACCGCTGGCGGTAAGGGCCTCAACGTGAGCCGTGTGCTGCTGCAACTGGGAGACGACGTGCTCGCGACTGGTCTGCTTGGCGGCCACATGGGTGCCTATATGGCCGAGCTTATGGATGCCGACGGCGTCAAGAACGACTTTGTGCCCATCGCCGGTGAGACGCGCATTTGCCTGAATATTCTGCACGAGGGTAATCAGACGGAGCTGCTGGAGAGCGGCCCGCAGATCGCCCCGGCCGAGCTCGAGGCCTTTACGGCCAAGTTCGCCGAGCTTGCAGCGAAGGCGGACGTTGTGACGCTTTCGGGCTCGCTGCCGCGTGGCGTCGATGCCGGCTACTATGCCGAGCTCGTTAAGATCGCCGAGGAGGCGGGCGCCAAGGTGCTGCTCGACACCTCGGGTGCATCGCTGGAGGCTGCGCTGGAGTCCGACGCTAAGCCTGAGCTCGTAAAACCCAACCTGACCGAGATTAACGGCCTGCTGGGTACGTCCTTTACGACCGATGATGTCGATGCCCTGCGCGAGGCGCTCGCCGCCGATAGCCGTTTTGTCGGTATTCCCTGGGTTGTCGTTTCGATGGGCGCTGCCGGTTCGGTGGGCTTCCATGAGGGTCGCGCGTTCCGCGCCAAGACGCCCGCGATTGCGGCTGTGAACGCGACGGGTTCCGGTGACTCGACCATCGCCGGCTTTGCGCATGCGATTGCTGCTGGTGCCGACGACGTCACGGTGCTCAAGACCGCCAATACCTGCGGTAAGCTCAACGCCATGGATCCCAAGACCGGCCACCTGGTCATGGACCGCTGGGACGAGATCTACAGCAACGTTGAGGTCGTAGAGTTGTAGGGTTACGCGGTTTTACCAAACCGCGTAACGGCTCGACGCTGCAAACGCCCCTAAGCGGCAATCTGACGTTCAATCGTCGGGCATGACCAAAAGGTCAATGCCCTCCTCTTTCACGTCACCTTGCTCGCTTAGGGGCGTTTTCGCTGACAATGCCAAGACATCGACGTTGCCTTGGTCGCAAGTAGTCGTTGGGGACGTTCTTGTTTGACTAGTCGTTTAAGAGCGTCCCCAATGGCTACACTCAAAAACGGCGCCCGTCGGCGATGTTGCCGGCGGGCGCCGTTGTCTTGAAGACGAAATAGTCCGTTTTCCTCCGTCCCCAAGGGATCATTACAGTGAGTCGATAAAGCGCTGTTGGGCGGCGCGGCCGGCTTCGTCCCACTTAAAGACGCCGGCGTTGTCGAGCACGTGGCCAAACACTACGCCGACTTCCTCGTGCAGGATGCCGATGGCGCTATCCGCCGTAAGCTCGTCGGCGCGGCGGGCATAGACGTCCTCGGCCCATGCGGCATGGCTGCGGCAAAGGTCGTCACCCTCGAGCGCACTGGCAAGGTCGTAGCTGGTATCGGCTTTGGCTGCCAGCAGGTGCTCGCGGACAGCGCCGAGCTCGGGAACCAGGCGCGGCGGCAGAATGGCCAGGCCCATGACCTCGATCAGGCCGATGTTCTCCTTCTTAATGTGGTGATACTCGGCATGCGGGTGGAAAACGCCCAGCGGATGCTCGTCGGTCGTGATATTGCAGCGAAGCGCCAGGTAGGCCTCGTAAATCTCGCCGCCGGCGTTGCCGCGGGAGTCGACGCGGCGGATGACGGGCGTCACGGTGTTGTGCGCTACGCCGTCGGCCGTGTGCGCGATAACGCCCACAGACTCGTCGGTCCACTCGCGCCAGGCGAGGATAATCTTCTCGGCAGCGTCGAGCAGCTGAGCGCGGTCATGCGAGCGCAGGCGCAGCACCGAGAGCGGCCACTGCGGCACAGTGCCGGTGACCTGGTCAAAACCGGGCACGCTAAACTGCGAGACCTCGGCGGCATGCATCATGGGGAACTCGTGCGCGCCGCCCTGGAAGTGGTCGTGCGACAGAATCGAGCCGCCCACGATAGGCAGGTCGGCGTTGGAGCCGATGAAGTAATGCGGGAACAGGTCCACAAAGTCGAGCAGGCAGGTCAGGCCCTTGCGGTCGACGTGCATCGGACGATGCTCGGAGCTCATGGCAATGCAATGCTCGTTAAAGTACGCGTACGGGCTGTACTGGAAACCCCAGCGCTCGCCGTTGAGCTGGATGGGGATAATGCGCAGGTTCTGGCGAGCGGGGTGAGCGCCGCCGTCGGCTGCAGCGGAGCGTCCGGGATAGCCCTCGTTTTCGATGCAGAGCTGGCAGGCGGGATACTTCTCGCCCGTGTTCTTGGCGGCACCTGCCGCGGCGATATCGCGCGGGTCCTTCTCAGGCTTGGAGAGGTTGATGGTGATCTCAAGATCGCCCCAGTTGGTGGGGGTGCTCCATTTGATGTTGCGCGCGATGGCGGCACGGCGCACGTAGCCGGCGTCGCAGCACAGGCCGTAGAACCAGTCGGTTGCGGCGCGGGGCTCGTTGACGCCCATACGTCCGTTGAACTCCTCGTTTACAACCGAAGGCCTCGGCATGAGCGCACCCATGATGCGCATGGCGATGCGGTCGCGGCCTGACGCCGTGTCCTCGGCGGCACCGTTGGTAACGGCGGCCTCGGAAAGCGCGGCAAGCGTGCCTTCAAGATCAAAGTCGGGCAGGGTATTGGGGTGCAAGAGCGAGAGTTTCTCAACCTGGAGCGCCCAGGCCATATCGAGCGCGGGACCCGTAGCGCCGATGCACTCCAAAATGGTGTTGTATGCCCAGATGCGGTCGTCCTGTCCGATCATCGATCGGTGGATGGCGTACTCGATCAGGTTCTGCGCGGCCTCTCGCACGTCAGTCATTACAGCCATGCCGCGTAAGCCCCCTTGTCAGAGATGGCGTAGTGACGGGCAGAGCCCTCGCCCAGCCAGCCGTTCATCTTGGCAATGAAGGTGTCGACCAGATCGAGCGGCACGAAGGCCTGGATGGTGCCACCAAAGCCGCCACCGTGGATACGGACGGCGCCGCGGCCGTCGAGCACGTGCTCGGCCAGCGCCAGGGCATACATGGAAGGCTGCTCGGAACCCAGCTTGGCAACAACATTTTGCAGGTACATGGCAGAGCTGGCGCCGGACTCGCGCGTCAGGACCAGGAACTGGTCAATGTCGCCGGCGTTGAGCGCTGCCCAGCGCTTATCGACCAGGCCGTTCTCGTACCAGTAGTGAACGGCGCGCAGGCAGGCGCGGTCGCCCAGCTTGGCGCGCAGCTCGGGGAGCTTAGCGTCAAAGTCGGCAACGTCGACCTCGCACAGGCGCGCCTTGCCAAACTCGGCAGCGACGTCTTGCATCTCGCGCGGAACGGCGGCGTAGTCATCGGTGGCTGCCACGTGGTCGGCGCCCACTTTAACGAGCACAAGCGCATAACCGTGATCCTCAAAGTTGAGCTCGAGCTTCTGGGTCTTAGGCTGAGCCTGGTCCTCAAAGTCCATGTAGGCGAGGCCACCCAGGCACACGGCGGCCTGGTCCATCAGACCGCAGGGCTTGCCGTAGTAGTTGTTCTCGGTGCGCTGGCTCATCTGCGCGAGCGCGACGGGCTCAATGGCGGGCGCGCCCCAGAGCGTCTCCATGGCGCGGCCGTATGCGGCCTCGACGGCGGCAGAGCTGGAAAGGCCACCGCCCGAGGGGACGGAGCAGGTGAAGGCGAAGTCGAAGCCCTGGGGCTCAACGCCAAGGGTTGCAATCTCGTGCGCCATGCCGCGGACGAGGCTTGCGGACGTGCCCTTCTCGGACTCCTGAACGTCTAGCGTGTCGAGCGCGATCTCAAACGTGGGGTAGCCCTCGTCGGCGACGCGAATCTTGTTGGTGTCGGTCGCCACGGCAATGCCGTCAACGGCGACATCGAGCGAGCCGGCGATAACGTGGCCACCCTCGTGGTCGGTGTGGTTGCCGCTGATCTCGGAGCGGCCGGGCGCGTGCACATAGAGCACCTGGCGATCGCCGATGGGGCCAAACTCCTCCTCGAACAGCTTGGTGAGCGTGGCGAATGTCTTTTCGTCGGGGGTGGTCATGGGAGTCCTTTCCTTGGCGCGCACGGGTGAGTTTTGCGTCGTTATGAGTACGTTAACAATTTGAAGCGGCATAAACCAAGTGTTCACAATACCGCACGTTACAGGCTATGTTAACGTACTCATAACACAACACTTATCACTTTTTGAGAATCTGGTAATCGGTAGAAATTCAGCCGTGAACGGTATTGCCGTATGGACTTATAGAGCAGAAGAGTTGCGGATTGAAAAAGTAGAGTACGTTAACATGCGTCCGACGATAGCGGGCCTCGGCGCGGGGTGTATTTCTGCCCGGGCCGGCATGCACGCTATTCAGATCTCGCAAGGGTGAAGGTGATCCTGTGGCAAGGCGTCCGTCCAACGATACAGGTACGCGTCCGGTTTCCATGGCCGACGTCGCCCGCGCTGCCGGTGTTTCGCAGCAGACGGTTTCGCGCGTTGCCAACGGCCTCCCTAACGTCAACGAGCAGACGCGCCAGCGCGTGCAGGCCGCTATGCAAGAGCTCGGCTTTCGTCCGAGTTATGCCGGTCGCTCGCTGCGCGATGGCCGTTACCATTCGGTCGGCCTGTGCATCAACGATGTCACCAAGTTTGGCAACCTCTCAATGATCGACGGCATCGCCAGCGCTGCTCGCGAGCATAATTGTGCCATCACGCTGGTCGAGATGTCCAAGACCGAGGAATTCTCGCTTGCCGAGGCAACGCGTCGTATGGCTGCGCTGCCCGTGGACGGCATCATCATCGGCATGAGCCGTATGGCGCCCGATTTTGAGACGTTTGATCCACTGCCGGGCATTGGCACGGTCATCGTTACCATGTACGCGCATCCGCGCGTGACCACGGTCGATTCCGACCATTACGGCTGCTCGTTATTGCTTATGGATCACCTGTTTGAGCTGGGGCACGAGCAGATTCGCTATATTGGCGGCCCGTCCTTCTCGGTCGACGAGCAATTTCGTCGCGCCGGTTGGCAGGATGCGCTCGAGCGTAAACACATCGAGCCGGCAGAGCCGCTCGAGGGCGACTGGTCTGCCAACAGCGGCTACGAGGCCGGCAGATATCTGGCCGAGCACGATCGCACCATGACAGCGATTTATGCGGCAAACGATCAGATGGCAAACGGGGCCATCGCCGCGCTGCGCGATAGTGGCCTGCGCGTGCCCGAGGATGTGAGCGTAGTGGGCGTCGACGATTCACTCGATGATTTTGTGGCACACAACGAGCTCACGACCGTGCGATTCGATCTACATCAGCGCGGACGCGAGGTGTTTGAGCATGCGGTTCCCGAGGCGGGTACGGCGGGCAAAACTGTTGCCATTCGTATTCCCGGTCAGCTCATCGTTCGACATAGTACGGCGGCACCGCGTGCATAGTTTCTGCAGGTCAACGGTGATATGTTGAACATCAATAACAATCGGTAAGGATGTCGGTAGATAGCTGTTGGGATGTAGCCGAGTGCTATGATAGACGGGCTCTTTTGTCTATCTAGGAGGCTTTGCCTGATGGAGATCACCAAGGATATCCGCTACGTTGGCGTCGACGATCACGACATTGACCTGTTCGAGGGCCAGTACGATGTGTCCGAGAACGGTATGGCATACAACAGCTACGTTATCTTGGGCGAAAAGATCGCTGTCGCCGATTCAGTCGACGGCGGTTTTGTTGACGAGTGGCTCGGCAACATCGAGGCCGTGCTCGATGGCCGTACGCCCGATTACCTGGTCGTTCATCATATGGAGCCCGACCACTCCGCTGGCATCGCCGCCTTTATGGAGCGCTATCCCCAGGCCCAGATCGTGGCCAGCATGGGCGCCTTCCGCATGATGGTCAACTTCTTTGGCACCGATTTCCCCGAGCGCAAGATGGTCGTCAAAGAGGGCGACGTGCTCGACCTGGGCGGCCACAGCCTGACGTTTGTCGGCGCCCCCAACGTTCACTGGCCCGAGGTGCTGTTCTCTTACGAGGCCACCGACAAGGTGCTCTTTAGTGCCGACGGCTTTGGCAAGTTTGGCGCCAACGACATCGAGGATCCCGAGGGTTGGGCCTGCGAGGCGCGCCGTTACTACTTTGGCATCGTGGGCAAGTTCGGCAAGTTTGTGCAAGCGGTGCTCAAGAAGGCCGCCGATTTGGACATCCAGATCATCTGCCCGCTCCACGGCCCCGTGCTTACCGAGAACCTGGGCTATTACCTCGACACCTACAACACCTGGTCGAGCTATCAGCCCGAGGACGAGGGCATCACGATTGCCTATGCGAGTGTGTATGGCCATCTGAAGGCTGCCGTTGAGGAGCTTGCATCTGCGCTTGAGGCTCGCGGCCAGAAGGTTTCCGTCTTTGACCTGGCTCGCGACGACATGGCCGAGGCCGTTGAGGACGCGTTCCGCTATGACCGTCTGGTGCTCGCCTCCATCACCTATCAGGGCGAGATATTCCCGTTTATGAGCACCTTCATCCACACGCTCGCCGAGCATGCCTACCAGAACCGCACCGTGGCGCTCGTCGAGGCCGGTTCCTGGGCACCTGCCGCCGCTAAGGTTATGACCAAGGAGCTCGAGGGTATGAAAGACATCACGCTGACGCAGAATAAGGTGACCGTCCTGGGTTCGCTCAACGACGCCTCGCGCGCTCAGATCGAGGTTCTCGCCGACGAGCTGTCCAAGTAGCGACACATTCACTTCTGATGCTCAACCACCACAAAGGAGACCTTTGTGGTGGTTTTTGTTTAAGCGCCGGCGATGACGAGATTTGGGCGGGTGTCGTCGGCGATCTCGGCGATTGAGATGGCGACGGCGTGATCGGGGTCACGGTCCATTACGATGGCGTTGACGTCGGTCAGCTCGGCAAAGCGGTACATGCCACGTCCGTTGACCTTACTGGCGTCCATGAGGGCGACACTTTGACGAGCGGCACCGACCATAGCCGCTTTGGTCTCGGCCATCTGCGGAAAGTCGGTCGTAAAGCCGCAGCCGGGAACAAAAGCGCCAGGGCACATGACGGCAAGATCGGCGTGGACCATTTGGAGCGCCTGCATGGTAAGTGGGCCGTACAGATAGCGATGGCCTTTGCGCAGTGCCCCGCCCAGCATGACGACATCGACTAAGGGCATGCTCTCGTCGATGTAATCGGCAATGGTAATGTCGGCCGTGATGACGGTGATGCCATCGCGCTGGTCGAGGAGCCGGACGAACTCGAGCGCTGTGGTGCCCGAGTCGACGAGCAGAGTGTCACCATTGCCGACGAGTTCAATGGCGCTTTGCGCGATGGCCTGCTTGGCGGCGACGTTGACATTGATGCGGCGATCCTGCGTGGAAACGGTCAGGCGTTTGTGGAGCGATACGGCACCGCCATGCGTGCGGCGCAGCTTGCCTGCTTCGGCGAGCGCGTCCAGGTCGGCTCGGGCGGTGACGGAGGACACGCCAAAGGTCTGGGCGATTTCTGCTACCTGCACCGAGGCATTATGATCGAGCATCTCCATGATGGCGGAACGACGCTCGTCGGCGAAAGCTCGGGTTGTTGCGTGGGCCATATCTGCTCCATCATCGTCTGAAATTTGCAGGAATTGTGTTGACTCTATTTTCGTTCATTTTCTTTTTGAGTAAGAAAATACCTTTCGATTACTTATCTTTTCTATAAAAGAAAGACGATCAAGGCTCAAAACTCAATATCGAACACGCGCGCTCGGGTTCGATCCCTTCCGTTTGCTTTTCAAAAATGAAGGTTGAACCTCGCGCGATGACAATATCTCGCACGTGCAAAGCCGCTGAATTTCATACAATGAGCGCAGCAAAACGCAAGGTAAAACGCCTTGTGAACAACTACGCCCGATGTCCAGATGCGGGCGAGGGAGAGGAGCAAACGCTCATGGCACTTGTTACCACCGAAAAGATGCTCAAGGACGCTCAGGCCGGCCACTACGCTGTCGGCGCGTTCAACGTCGAGAACCTCGAGTTTGTTATGGCCGTTCTGGCCGCTGCCGAGGAGACCAAGTCCCCCGTCATCATGCAGACCACCCCGGGCACCATCAAGACCGCTGGTCTGGACTACTTCTACGGCATGGTCAAGGCTGCCGCCGAGCGCGCTTCCGTGCCCGTCGCTCTGCACCTCGATCACGGCGATGGCTATGACCGCTGCATGCAGGCTTTCCGCACTGGCTACACCTCCGTTATGATTGACGGCTCGCACGAGTCCTTCGAGGACAACATCGCCCTGACCAAGTCCGTCGCCGATGCTGGCCGCGCCATGGGCGTGCCTGTCGAGGCTGAGCTCGGCAAGGTCGGCGGCAAGGAGGACGACGGTCCCGCAGTTGAGGGCGAGAGCCCCTACACCGATCCGGCCGAGGCCAAGGAGTTCGTCGAGCGCACCGGCTGCACCTCGCTGGCCATTGGCGTTGGCACCAGCCACGGTGTGTACACGAGCGACCCGCACATCGAGCAGTCCGTGGTCAAGGCCATCCGCGACGCCGTCGACGTACCGCTGGTTCTGCACGGCACCTCCGGCGTGCCCGATGAGCAGGTTGCCGAGGCCGTGAAGAACGGCATCTGCAAGGTTAACTACGCCACCGAGCTGCGTCAGGCCTACACCAAGGGCTTCATGGCCTACATGGCCGAGAACCCCGCCTGCTTCGATCCCAAGAAGCCGGCCAAGGAGGGCATGCGTGAGATCACCGAGCTGGTTAAGATCCGCATGACCAACCTCAACTCTGTGGGCAAAGCAGAGTAACAGCAAGGGTACTCTGATCCCACCGGACGGTTTGGGCGGGTCCCGTACTCAGTTTCCAAAACGTCCTCGCGCATGAAGGCCCCCGTTGTCTCGCTTCTTCGAAGCGTTGACAACGGGGGCCTTCGCGCTGCGGAATG
>UREM01000011.1 GCA_900546775.1 uncultured Collinsella sp.
GGACTTGCAGCGACGGACCTCGGGACGCTCTTACACCACGTCTGCGCGCGCCACCACATGAACGTGGAAAATCTCCCGTTTTTGGCTTGTTTACGGGCTCAAAACGGGAGATTATCCACGCTCGTGGAATGGGTGTCCGAAAATCCACGCTCGTTGGGCCGATGCAGACGCACCTGGCAATTCCTTTTTTGTAGACGTTGTCGTATGGCTGCATGCGGAAAAGGCCCCAGCGGTTAACATATACTCCATATGGGTAAAGAGACCAAAGCGCCGCCACGAGTGGCGCTTTGCGTTTGAAAAAAACTAGCTCGTCTAAGAGGAACTAGCATGTTAGACCGTTTTACCGATCGCGCGCGTAAGGTCATGTCCATGGCCAAGCAAGAAGCGCTCGATCTTCACTCAAATAAGGTGGGTACCGAGCACCTGCTGCTCGCACTCGCCAAGGAGGACGAGGGCATTGCCGCCGAGGCGCTGCGTTCGCTCGACATCTCCTACGATGACATCATGGATACTCTCAAAGAGGTCCAGACCACGGTTCCCGAGCCCAGTGAGGAGACCGAGGCGGCCAAGCTCGCCTTTACGCCGCTCGTCATTAGCGTGATGGAGCGTTCATTCCGCGTGGCGCGTGAGAACAACCAGACCTACGTGTCGACCGAGCACTTGCTGATCGGCATCGTCGAAGAGGGCAACGGCATGGCCATGGACATCCTCATGCGCCTGGGCGTGTCGTCCGCCTCCATCAAAAAGGCTATCGAGAAACTCACCGCCAAGGACCAGGACAAGAAGCGTCCGCTCGCCGGTGCCGGTGCTGGTCGTCCCGGTGCGGGCCTGCCGTTCTTTAGCGGCTCGGATGCCTCTCAGCAAAAGGGGAGTGGTACCGATACGCTTAAGCAGTTCGCGACCAACCTTACGCAGAAGGCCCGCGACGGCGAACTCGATCCGGTGATCGGCCGCGAAAAGGAAGTCCAGCGTATGATGGAAATTCTTTCGCGTCGCACCAAGAACAACCCGCTCATCCTGGGCGATCCCGGCGTGGGCAAGACGGCCATCGTCGAGGGTCTGGCCCAGCAGATCGCCGCTGGCAACGTGCCCGAGAACCTCATGAACCAGAATATCTGGACGCTCGACCTGCCGGGTCTTGTCGCGGGCGCCAAGTATCGCGGTGAGTTTGAGGAGCGCCTCAAGAACGTGATCCAAGAGGCCACCGAGGCCGACGACGTCATCTTGTTTATCGATGAGATACACACCATCATCGGTGCCGGTTCTGCCGAGGGCTCCATCGATGCGAGCTCCATGCTCAAGCCGGTGCTCGCGCGCGGTGCTTTCCAGATCATCGGCGCCACCACGGCCGAGGAATTCCGCAAGTACCTCACCAAGGACCCGGCCTTCGAGCGTCGCTTCCAGACCATCGATGTCGAGGAGCCGAGCGTTGAGGACACGGTCAAGATCCTGACCGCGCTCAAGCCTCGCTACGAGGAGCACCACCATGTGCGCTATACGCAGGGTGCTATCGAGGCCGCCGCGAACCTTTCCAACCGCTACATCCAGGATCGCTTCCTGCCCGATAAGGCCATCGACCTCATTGACGAGGCCGGTGCCCGCGCCCGCATCGCCGCCAACCGCGCGCCCGAGCCGGTGCGCGAGGCCGAGCATCGCATAGAGGAGCTCAAGGCCGCCGCGCAGGAGGCCACCGAGAGCGACGACATGAACAAGGCCGCCGAGATCACCGAGCAGCAGAAGGCTGCCGAGATTGAACTCGCCGAGGCCAAGGCTGCCTGGACCGCCGAGCTCGACGCCAGCCCGCTCACCATCGACGTGAGTCAGATTGCCGACATCGTGTCCGTGACCTCTGGCGTGCCGGTTTCCTCGCTCACCGAGAGCGAGAGCCGTCGCCTGCTGCAGACCGAAAGCGTGCTCAAGACCCGCATTA
This sequence comes from uncultured Collinsella sp., assembly GCA_900546775.1. GTDB lineage: Bacteria > Actinomycetota > Coriobacteriia > Coriobacteriales > Coriobacteriaceae > Collinsella. The sequence goes on from UREM01000011.1 coordinate 1,931, forward strand.
TCGGCCAGGACGAGGCCGTCGAGGCCGTCGCCAAGGCCGTGCGCCGCAGCCGCTCGCCGCTCAAGGACCCGCGTCGTCCCGGCGGCAGCTTTATCTTCCTGGGTCCCACCGGCACGGGCAAGACCGAGCTCGCCAAGACGCTCGCCGAGTATCTCTTTGGCAGCAAAGACGCGCTCATCAGCTTCGACATGTCCGAGTTCGGTAGCGAGTTCGAGGTCTCCAAGCTCATCGGTAGCCCTCCGGGCTACGTCGGTCACGACGAGGGCGGCCAGCTCACCAAGGCCGTTCGTCGCCACCCGTACTCGGTCGTGCTGTTCGACGAGATCGAGAAGGCGCACCCCGATATCTTCAACATCTTGCTGCAGGTGCTGGAGGAGGGCCGCCTGACCGATAGCCAGGGCAAGACGGTCGACTTCCGCAACACCGTGATCATCATGACGTCCAATGTGGGCGCCCGCGAGATTGCGCAGGATGCGAGCGTGGGCTTTGGCACCACCGGCGAGCAGGGTCTCACGTCGAGTGAGATCCGTGGTCGCGCGATGGGCGAGCTCAAGCGCCTGTTCCGCCCCGAGCTGCTCAACCGTATCGACGACATTGTGGTGTTCCAGAAGCTCTCGGGCGAGAATCTCACCAAGATCGCGCACCTGCTGGTGGACGACCTGCGCCAGCGTCTGATTGCCAACGGCATGAACATCAAGCTCACCGATGCGGCCTATGACAAGATCGTGGCCGAGGGCACCGACCTCACCAACGGTGCGCGTCCGCTGCGCCGTGCTATTCAAAAGCTCATCGAGGACCCGCTGTCCGAGGAACTTCTGGCCGGCGAGTGGGGCGAGGGCGATACCGTCCTGTGCGACGTGGCCGATGGCAAGTTTGTCTTTAGCCACGGCACGGGCGAGATTCCGGCACCGCGTCCGGCAGGTACGCTCGGTGGCGATACCACCCCGGCGGCACCGCACACTGGCAGCGCCGCGCCCGTGAGCGGCGGCGTGACCTCGGGCCCCGGCGGCATGATGCAAGCCGGTTCCGGCGCGCTGTAGGGCGTAACAAAACCTTGTGTCCACGAGGGCGTTCCAAAGGAGCGCCCTTTTTCTGTTGGAAAGCCCCCTTCGTTCAAAGTAGATCTCATTAAACATGTCAATGGCGTATGCATAAACGTTGATCAAGCGTTGAGGTTGGTTGAAGGGTCCAACGTCCCTTCGGCGCGGCCCGTCTAACCTGCTTTATCTTAATAAAGTGGCGTCTCCCCACCGTTAGCCGATGATGCGAGGGCGCTCGGCGTTTTCGACTGGTTTATGCACGCAAAGTCTGGGAATATACAAGGCGCATGTCTTACTGTCTAACCAGTTGCGCCAAGGAGGCACTATGGATTACAAGATCACCGGCTACGAGCCCGCCCAGCTGTTCCATTTCTTTGAGGAGGTCAGCGCGATCCCCCGTGGGTCTGGCAACGAGAAGGGCATCAGCGATTTCCTGGTTGCGTTTGCCAAGGAGCGCGGCCTCGATGTGTACCAGGACGAGGTCTACAACGTCATCATTCGCAAGCCCGCTTCTGCCGGCGCCGAGAATGCCCCGACTGTGATGCTGCAGGGCCACATCGATATGGTGTGCGACAAGTTGGGCTCTGTTGAGCACGACTTTACGACCGACGGTATCGACCTGGTCGTGAAGGACGGCGTCCTCACCGCTAACGGCACCACCCTGGGCGCCGACAACGGTATTGCTGTCGCTCTGATGCTTACTGTGCTCAACGACGATTCGATCGTTCACCCCGCCCTCGAGTGCGTATTCACCACCGACGAGGAGACTGGCCTGGTCGGCGCCGAGACGCTCGACAAGTCCCAGATTAGCGCCCGCACCATGATTAACCTTGACTCCGAGGAAGAGGGCGTTGCCACCGTCAGCTGCGCTGGCGGCGTCGTTGTTACCTACACCTGCCCCATCGTGCGCGAGCACAAGACCGGCAGCACCCTCACGCTCGACATCTCCGGCCTACTGGGTGGTCATTCCGGCAACGATATCAACCTGGAGCGCGGCAACGGCAACCTCATCATGGCCCGCATCATCGACCGCCTGATGGTCGCCGGCGAGCCCGCCATCGTTAGCTTTAACGGCGGCACTAAGGACAACGCCATCAACCGTGAGTGCAAGGCCGAGCTGGTTTACGCCGACCACGCTGCCGCCGAGGCCGCGGCCCAGATCGCAAAGGGCATCATCGCCGACGTCACTGCCGAGCTCGAGGTCTTCGACCCCGGCTTTACCTGCACCGTCGAGATTGCCGACGACGCCGAGGTCGAGGCCATGGATCAGAAGTCCGCGCTTGCCCTCATCCGCGCCCTGCGTCTTGCCCCTAACGGCGTGATTCGCCGCAACGTCGCCACTGACGGCTCCGTCGAGGTTTCCTCCAACATCGGCGTGGTCGCCACTTCCGACGACCAGGTCAAGATCATGCTGTCCCCGCGCTCCTCGATCACCTCGCTGCAGAACGAGTTCAAGGACCGCCTGCAGACGCTGGCCGATGTCTTGGGCTTCGACGCCAAGTTCGAGTTCGAGTATCCCGGCTGGAGCTATGCCGAGCATTCGCCGGTCCGCGACGTTTTTGTCGAGAGCTATCGCGAGCTCTTTGGCTCCGAGCTGCGCATCGAGTCCATTCACGCTGGCCTTGAGTGCGGCCTGTTTGCTGAGGCCCTGCACGGCCTGGACGCCATCGCCGTGGGCCCGACGCTCTCCGATGTCCACACCCCGGACGAGAGCATGGAGCTCGCTTCTGCCGAGCGCTTCTACGAGCTGCTCATCGACGTCCTCAAGCGCCTTGCCGCGTAAGGGTCGCGCTAGCAGCAGTTCGAGCCACGTGCTAGCGGATTGCAAATGACATTACGAGAGGGGGCATCCGAACTTTTGCGACGGGTGCCCCCCTCTTCTTTTAAGAAATGTGGATTGATTGGCGCCTAGCCCATATCCGCCTTGATGAGGTCGAGGGTGCGCTGGCAGTTTTCGCGGACGGGGCCGAGCATATGCTCGCGCAGGTCCGCCATGCCGGGCAGGTCGGCGTATTCGTCCATGATCTCTTCCATGCAAATGGGCACCTCGTAGGCGAGGTCCATCATGGTCGCAAAGCAAAACTTCTCGGATAGCCCGGCATCGGTGAGCGCCGCCTCCAGCGCGGGGTCGCCCATACCGTGGTATCGGCGGATAGCGCCTGGACCGATGCGCCCCACTCGATTTTCGCCGCCAACGCTCATGGCAAGGCGCGCCCGGCGGCGCATACGCTCGTACGCCAAGCCCGATGCGACATCGTACATTCGAGCCATCATGGCTGCGCCGTCGTTTCCAAGGAGCAGGGAATAGTTTTTCGCATGCGCATCCGGTGCGCCGATAATGGCGTTGAAGAACAGTATCTGCGTAAACAGATACAGGTTAAGTCGATGGTGGCTCGTAGTTACGAGGAGCTCTTGAATGTCGCGGGTGGTCGGGCCGCCGTCTGTCGTGTACTTTTGGGCGGGCATCACCCCAAGTGCCTGGCAGAGGTCTTCTTGATGTAGACGCCTGATCGTTCCGTCTTCGACTTTCACGCGGTCATAGCGCTCAACAATGAGGGCAGGTTCGTCCTCAAACATACGATATTCGACGTTTGCCGTTGCGATACCGGCGCGCTGGGCGCTTTTCATGCAGACAAACTCATTAAGAGCCTCGAGTTTAAATCCGATAACGCCATTTTTGAAAATATGCGTCGTGGGCGAGGGGCCCATGCATTCGCACCAGCGACCGTCTATGAACGCGAGCGCGAACTTGCCCTGGTTGCCTCCAAGTGACCAACTTTCATCTAGGCCCATCCACGATGCATCGCGGTCATCTCTGATCGACTTGAGACGGAGAGCAATTTCGTGGTCGTCTATGGGGCGGTATTCGCCAGCGCGATGCAGGACGGCGTCGGCATCTTCTTCGGCACAAAACTGCACGCCGCCCGGACAGTCGAGTCCGATATGGCTGAGCAACGCAACGGGATTGTTGGGCCTAACGTCGAATTCGGCGGCAATCGCTTTTCGTTGGTCCTCGCTGTCGGGTAGAAGGCCAAACAGGTACGGATTCATGACCTGTTGGCCGTATGTGCGATTTGATACGGGTATGTTGGTCGATAGGGCTGGCCCTTCATAGTCATGATCGTAGGTAAAGCTGATAAGACCGTTCTCATCTTGCGTGAGCGTTCCCGCAGGTACGCCGCAAATAATGGTCCGAAGTGATGTTCTGACCATTGGCTATTTCCCTTCGGGCTTGGTTTGGTTGGATGCGTTTGCGGCAATCGAGACTCCGAGATTGGACATGGCGAAATCCGCGAAGGCTTTGTCGTAGAGGTCGGACGTAAATGGGGCGTCTGCAAGAGCCGGAATGGCGGTACTACGACGGTTGCGATGATGAGGACGTTGAGTGTGATGGCGCCTTGGGATGCTGCGAGGCAGCGGATTGTCATGCGGGGCGTCGACTGGTCGCTCGTTTTTCGCTTCGCCGATATCCCCTTGAGCGGCGAGTGCCAGTCCAAGAGCATTGAAAATCGTCAGCAGCTTGTCGAGTCGAATACCCGTGGCATCGCCTAGCTCGAGCGATGCGAGCAGGCGTTCTGAAACACCGGCCGTTTTGGCGAGGGCGGCACGGGTGAGACCCTGAGCCTCGCGTGCCTGACGCACATAGATGCCAGCTTGCCGCGGTGTGGTGATGGGAAGGGTATCCATGGCGATCTCCTAACGTGCAGACTTTTGCATATCAGTATGACATGCAAAAGTCTGTACGAAAAGGCATTATGCAAAACTCTGCATGAGACCTCTACATTGAGGTTGAGCTTATGAGAGGCGTTTTTTATATCGCGAGAATCCCCAGATGCTCAAGCAAGATCTTAAGCCCGATGAAGATGAGCACGACGCCACCCACGATGGTGGCAGGCTTTTCGTAGCGCGCGCCAAAGGTGTGGCCGATCGCTACGCCGGCGACGGAGAAGATAAAGGTCGTGATGCCGATGAGCGACACGGCGGGCATGATGTCGACCGAGAGCGCGGCAAATGAGATGCCTACGGCTAGGGCGTCGATTGAGGTGGCGATGGCGAGGATCAGGTACTCGCCCAGGTCAATCTTTTCGGCATCCTCGCCGTCGCCTTCATCCTCGTCCTCGGTAAAGGCCTCCCACAGCATTTTGCCGCCAATGAAGGCGAGCAGGATAAAGGCGATCCAGTGGTCGATGGGGCCGATGATGCCCATAAACTGGCTGCCAAGCGCCCATCCGATCACGGGCATGCCGGCCTGGAAGCCGCCAAAGAACAGGCCGAGCACTACGGCGACCTTAAGGTTGATCTTCTTCATGCCAAGGCCCTTGCAGATGGATACGGCAAAGGCGTCCATCGAAAGGCCAACGGCGAGCAGCACGAGCTCTGCGAGTCCCATAGTCTGGCTCCCTCTCTGCGGGCGGGCCCGCGTGTACCTCTTGGGGGAGCAACAAAAAGACTATCCTTGGCACATGGTTGAGTGGGTAGTCAAAAGAGCCCGTCCCAAATTAGCTATCTTAGCGGTGTTCGCTCATTCTGTAAGCATCGGATTTCGCGAGCGCCGCGGGGACAAACCGTGAGAAACTATTTAGCGTTTATGGAGCGTATACGATGGGAGCGATGCCTTGGATAAGAACGAGCTGCAAAAGCGTATGGAACAGGCCATCCGCCTGACGGCACCTGGTCAGCCGATCCGCACTGCCCTCGACATGATCATCGCCGGTCACCTGGGCGCCCTTATCTGCGTTGGCGACACCGAAAACGTGCTCGCTGCCGGTAACGACGGCTTCCCGCTCAACATTTCGTTCACCTCGAACCGTCTGTTCGAGCTCTCCAAGATGGACGGCGCCATCGTCATCGACGGCGACCTCACCCAGATCCTGCGCGCCAACTTCCATCTCAATCCCGATCCCTCGCTTGCCACGAGCGAGACGGGCATGCGTCATCGCACCGCCGCTCGCATGTCGGTGCTCACCGATGCCATTGTGATCTCGGTCTCGGCCCGTCGTGCCGTCGTCAACGTGTACGTTCACGGCAAGAGCTACGAGATCCAGCCCGTCACCACCATCATGAGCTCGGTCAACCAGCTCGTCGCCACGCTCCAGACTACCCGTCAGTCGCTCGACCGCTCCTTGCTGCGCCTGACGGCCCTCGAGCTCGACGACTACGTTACGCTCGCCGACATTACCGGTATTTTCTCGAGCTTCGAGATCATGCAGCAGGCAAAGACCGAGCTTAAGGATTGCATCGTCAAGTTGGGCAACCAGGGCAAGCTCGTGCAGATGCAGCTCGAGCAGCTCGCGGGTTCCAGCATGGATACCGAGTATGACCTGATGATCCGCGACTACGCAAGTGATTCTTCCGAGGCTAATGCCGAGAAGATTCGCGCCAACCTAAGCCGTATGACACCTAAGGACCTGTCCGACCCACAGCATGTGGCGGCGGTTCTGGGTTACGACGACCTGGACGAGGACTCCGTCATGACGCCACTGGGCCTGCGCACGCTTTCGCGCGTGTCCGTCGTGCGCGACGGCGTGGCCGAGAAGATCGTCGACGAGTACGGCTCGTTGCAGGAGCTCATGGACGACATCAGCGAGGATCCGGAGCGCCTGGGCGACTTTGGCGTCAACAACCCTGCCATTCTTGCGGACTCGCTGTACCGCATGAAGGGCACCAAACAGGGGAACGCATAATGGCGCCCGTATGCGCCGTGGTCGTTGCCGGCGGCAGCGGCCAGCGCTTTGGAAATCCCGGCGGCAAGCAGCTCGTTAACGTGGCGGGCCGTCCGCTCATGAGCTGGTCCATCCGTGCGTTCGATCGTAGCGACAAGGTCGGCCACATCGTGGTGGTGTGTCCTGCCGAGCGCCGTGCCGAGATGCGCCGCCTGGCCATCGATCCGTTTGACTATGACACGCCCATCAGCTTCGCCGATGCCGGCGATACCCGTCAGGATTCCACCCGTGCCGGCGTGCATGCGGTTCCGGCGGGTTTCGAATATGTCGCCATCCACGACGGCGCCCGTCCGCTCATCACGACCGAGGCCATCGATCATGCGATCGACGTGCTTGTGGGCGACCGCTCGCTCGACGGTGTCGTATGCGGTCAGCCCGCGATCGACACGCTCAAGATCGTCGACGGCGACAATATCGTCGAGACGCCGCCGCGTGAGCTCTACTGGGCCGCGCAGACACCGCAGATCTTTAGCGTCGACGCCATGAAGCGCGCCCACACCGCAGCTATCGCCGAGGGCTTTATCGGGACCGACGATTCTTCGCTGGTCGAGCGCATGGGCGGGCGCGTCCGCTGTGTCCAGAGCCCGCGCGATAACCTTAAGGTGACGGTGCCCGAGGACCTGCGTCCCGTAACCGCGATTCTGCTTGGCCGCATGGCCGAGGGAGAGGACCTTCCCCATGTTCAGTAACCTGCGCATTGGCCACGGCTACGACGTCCACCGTTTGGTGGAGGGGCGTCGATGTATCATCGGCGGGGTTGACATTCCCTACGAGCGCGGCCTGCTGGGCCACTCGGATGCCGATGTGCTCGCGCATGCCTTGGCCGACGCCATTCTGGGCGCCTGCCGCGGGGGAGACATCGGCAAGCTATTCCCCGACACCGATCCCGCCTACGAGGGTGCCGATTCGATGGTACTGCTCGCTCGCGTGATGGACTATGCGCGCGAGCTGGGCTTTGAGTTTGTCGATGCCGATTGCACCATTGCCTGCCAGCAACCCAAGATCACCCCGCACCGCGATGCCATGCGCGCCAACCTTGCCCATGCCCTGGGCGTCGACGTCGAAAACGTGGGCGTCGCCGCCACTACGACCGAAAAGCTCGGTTGGGAAGGCCAGGGCGAGGGAATCGGCGCCTGGGCCGTCTGCCTGCTACAGAAAACCGTTAAGGAGTAACGAATGCGTATCTACAACAGCGCTACCCATAAAAAGGAAGAGTTCCAGCCCATCGAGTCCGGCAAGGTCCGCATGTACGTGTGCGGCCCCACGGTCTACGACAACATCCACATCGGCAATGCCCGCACGTTCATCAGCTTTGACGTGATTCGTCGCTGGCTCATCGCGAGCGGCTACGAGGTCACGTTCGCCCAGAACCTCACCGACGTCGACGACAAGATCATCAAGCGCGCCAACGAGCAGGGCCGTACGGCTGCCGAGGTCGCGACGGAGTTCTCCGACAAGTTCATCGGCGTCATGCGTGCCGCCAACGTGCTCGATCCCGATGTGCGCCCCCGCGCCACCAAAGAGATCGGCCCCATGATCGCCATGATCAAGACGCTCATCGAGCAGGGCCACGCCTACGCCGCCGATAACGGCGACGTGTACTTTGCCGTGCGCAGCGATTCCAACTATGGTCAGGTCTCGGGCCGCAACATCGACGACCTTATGGTTGGCGCGCGCATCGAGGAGAACGAGGACAAGAACGACCCGCTCGACTTTGCCCTGTGGAAGGCCGCCAAGCCCGGCGAGCCCAGCTGGCCGAGCCCCTGGGGCGAGGGCCGTCCCGGCTGGCACACCGAGTGCGCCGCCATGGTGCACCGCTACCTGGGCACCCCGATCGACATCCACGGCGGTGGCTCCGACCTTGCCTTTCCGCATCACGAGAACGAGTGCGCCCAGGCCACTTGCGCCTGGCACCAGGGTTTCTCCAACACCTGGATGCACACGGGCATGCTGCTGGTTGACGGCGAGAAGATGTCCAAGTCGCTCGGAAACTTCTTTACGCTGGCCGAGGTGCTCGAGCAGCACTCTGCCGCGGCCCTGCGCCTACTGATGCTGCAGACGAGCTATCGCTCGCCGCTCGACTTTTCTTGGGAGCGCCTGGAGGGTGCCGAGAATTCGCTCACGCGTATTGCCGGTACGGTCGAGAACCTGCGTTGGGCAGCGAACCACGCGACGGCCGACGCCGATGAGGCAGCATCCGAGGCGTTTGCCGCCAAGGCCGCCGAGACCCGCGCCGCCTTTAAGGAGTGCATGGACGACGACTTTAACACCGCCGGTGCCATGGGTGCTGTCTTTGGCTTTGTCACCGAGTGCAACCAGTACCTGGAGCAGGCGGGCGATGCTGCCGACAAGGCCGCAGTCCTGGCTGCCGCCGATACGCTGGTTGAGCTGCTCGACACATTTGGCGTCGAGCTTCCCGAGCCCAAGGTCGAGCTGCCGCTGGGCCTGCTGGGCGTTGCCGCCGGTTTGGTTGCCTACGCGGGTGACGACGTGGACGAGGCCGCTGCCAAGATTCTCGAGGCTCGCGCCGAGGCCCGCGCCGCCAAGAACTGGGACCTGGCAGACGCCATCCGCGACCAGCTCAAGGACCTGGGCCTCACCATTGAGGATACTGCCGCGGGCACTCGTATTAAGAGTCTCTAGTATTTGTCGACCGTTCGAGGTGCGGCAGATTGCCTTGAAAGAGGAGGGCATAGACCTGGTGGTCATGCCCGACGATTGAAAGGCAAGGTGCCGTGGCTCGGACGGTCGATTCTTGTTCGTTATCTATTTAAGGAGGTCGCTTTATGGCCGACAATCGCAAGCGTGCGCCTCGTGGCGGCAAGCAGGCTGCTTCTGGCTCGCGTCCGATTCGCCGTAACGATCGCGCTGCTGCGTCCAAGGGACAGCGCGATCGCACCCAGGCCGCGCGTCCGCAGCGCGATCGCAACCGCGACGCTGTCCAGGCTCCCAAGGGCGAGTTTATCGAAGGTCGTCGTGCTGCCGCCGAGGCGCTACGCACTGGTTTTCCCATCAAGTGCGCGCTCATTGCCGAGGGCGGGGAGCGCGATGCCGCCTTGTCGCGCCTGGTCGATGACCTCAACGCCGCGGGCGTCCGCATTAAGTATGTGCAGCGCGCGCAGCTCGACGCACTGTCGAGCCATGGCGCTCACCAGGGCATCGCGCTCGAGGTTGGCAACTTCCCCTATGCCGATGTCGCCGATATCCTCGATCACGCGGGTGACGGACCGGCGCTCGTCGTGGTGCTCGACCATGTGACCGACGACGGTAACTTTGGTGCTATCGTGCGCTCCGCCGAGGTCGTGGGCGCGGCGGGCGTCATCATTGCAAACAAGCGCGCCGCCGGTGTGACCGTGGGCAGCTACAAAACCTCTGCTGGTGCCGTCATGCACCTGCCCATCGCACAAGTTCCCAATATCGCCCGAGCGCTTGACGACCTCAAGGCCGCCGGCTTTTGGGTGGGCGGTGCTTCCGAGCACGCCGAGGGCAGCTGCTGGGATGCTCCCTTCGAGGGCCGCGTTGCGCTCGTCATGGGCTCCGAGGGCGACGGCATCTCGCGCCTGGTGCTCGAGAAATGCGACTTTTTGACCAAGCTTCCCCAGCGCGGCATGACCGAGAGTCTCAATGTGGCCCAGGCGACCACCGCGCTGTGCTTTGAGTGGCTGCGCCGCAATGCCGGCGAGCTCATGGGGGAGGAGTAGCGCATGTCCAAGAAGAACCGCGCCAAGTCCAAGGCCAAGCGCTTTGGCGAAGGCTCGGCCAAGCCGATTGTTTCGGCCGCGACCTATGGCGTGGGCGGCAATGCGTTTGCGCAGGCCATCGCCGACCCGGTCTCGACGGTGCACTCCAATAAGCCCGAGCTGCTGGTGGTCGACGGCTACAACGTGATCCACTGCACGCCGCGCTACGAAAAGCTCGTCTACGACCATTCCGATGATCCGTATTCCAGCGACGTTCACGATATGGCGCGCACGGCACTCATCAACGATGTTGCCGCGTTTGCCCAGGGCCGCTACGAGGCCGTAATCGTGTTTGACGGCGCGGGCAATATCTCCAGCGAGCGCCCCAACCTGCCGGCCCGCGGCGTGCGCATCGAGTTTTCGCCGACGGGCGTATCGGCCGACACCGTGGTGCAGAAGCTCTGCATCGAGGCGCGCGAGGAAGGCCGCGCGTGCTCCGTGGTGTCGAGCGACGGCACGATCCAGGCCGTCGTCATGGGTAAGGGCGTTACGCGCATCTCGAGCCGCATGCTGGTGGACGAGATCAAGCAGATAGATAACGATGTTCACGAGGCAGAGGAAGCTCCGCAGATCAAGATGACCCTGGGCAGCCGCCTGAGCCCCGATGCCCTGGCCAAGCTCAAGGCCCTGCGCGGACGGTAGGGGAGCTGACGGCGCGACGCTGTCTCGCTAACTCCATTCAGCGATGTCGATCATTCTACGGAGGCGCCATGTAAGCGCCTCTTTTAGATATGGCAGCCTTGCCGTGAGCGCGTTGTTTCTGGACAGAATCTCGATTGCCTCGTCAACGAAGCCTTCGAGTTTGTCGCCGTCAAACCAGCCCATGTCCTCGACGAGCAACATTTGTTTGGCGGGGCTTGAATGAAATTGTGCGCTGGTAAAACTGTGCTCTCCCGCCCTAAGCTCCTCTAGTGATATGTTGCACCAGAGTGATGAGCCCGAATCGAAGATGGGGGCTGGTCTGCAGACCAGTGAGTTGACGTTTCGCACGAGGCCGAAGTTGCGCCAATGACGATCGTAGTTGGCAATGATGTCGTCACATACGATCATGCGGTCAAGGGCGTCTTTTATATCTGTCGCTCCAAGCTCCTCACAGTTTGCTACATACCGTTCGTAATCGGTTAGTCGCTCGTCTGCATTTGCATGCTGGTTTACATAGAACGCAGGGACATATTCTTCTTCGTCAGTTAAGAAGACATTGCATGTGCTCAAGGCAGAAGTACCTGTGCCTTCGAGCGAATAGGGTACATAATCGCAAGCGTTTAGGATGCGACGGTGAAGTGCGGTCGCCACCATCTCGTTATAGGGTTCCTGGTTCAGGTGCGCACCTGCCTTGTGGAGTATTCGACGGTCATCCTCGCATGTCCAGTACTTTTGAAGATTGCCGTCCGAGGTGTTGTCGGGCTTTGCGGCAGCTGCCTTGCCCTCTGGGGCGAAGGGCGCGATGCTGAGAGAGACGTCGTCAAAAGCATTATTGAAGAAATTGATATCTTCCCACGCGAGACCGGAGCCTTGGGGTCTAATCCAATACTGGTCGGATAAGGAGAGGCCAAGATTTCGCTGTACGAGTTCATCGGGAACATCGACTGCGGCTTCTGCAAGCAGGGAGGCTAGCCCAATGCGTGCGAGCGGGATACCGCGGCCGCGCCACCAGATGCGGAAGGAGTCGAGCGATACAGGTTTGCTGGGAGCAAAAACTCCAATAGGGGCGTGGGCACGATCGACGTCGGCGCCGATGTGGGTGAAGTCTTTCCGTGATCTGCTGTAGACCAGCTGGGCCACTTCGTGCGTGCGGTTCATGAGGGTAAATGCGATTTCGCTTTTCCCATGCCCGCGACGAGGCCGTCCCCCTCTTTTGGTTGCGGAGCGGAGTCGCGTGTCTACGCTGTCTTTGTCGATAAGCCACACGCCAGAAGCCTTGCGGGCGGTCAGCGCGCCGTTCTTAATGAGCTCCTGCACCCTGCGCGGGGTGATGCCGAGCAGTTCGGCTGCTTCCTTTGTAGTCAACATCGCGAAACCCTTCGCCAGAACGAATAGTTTTATATAGCCAATTGTAATTAAAACTATTCGTTCTGGCGAAGAGTTTTAAGATTGAGGGCGAACTGACAGAAATGAACGGGCTTGGTACGTGTTGTTGCTGGATTTTGCATATTTATATAACGCCGCGCGGCCTGTTGCGCCTCGTCCGCAATTCCTTTATTCTTAATTGGCTTCGCGCGAAAGCGCCAAGTGTGCCAGTGTGGCGCAACGGTAGCGCAACTGATTTGTAATCAGTGGGTTGCAGGTTCGATTCCTGTCACTGGCTCCATGAGAGTTTCGGGCTCTGTTCCTTGTGGGACAGGGCCCGTTTCTATTTAGGTGGTGCGCCATTGGGTCAGCGCCCATCCCGTTTTTGGTTTGTCTCGTCCTCCAGTTTGTCTAAATCTGTAACACCAAGACCGATATTTGGCATCTAACTGTTACAGATTGAGATGAAACTTAGGGTGTTTTAGGAATATCTTGATCTGTAACATGTAGAAGCGGAATAGGTCTCCTGCTGTTACAGATCGAGACAAGGGCAGGTACGGTCCTGGATGTCCTGCTCGAGCGTGGATTTCTGGACACGAGAGAGAAGAAAATCTCCCGACCGGAGAACGAGCGTGGATAATTAACTTGGATAGGGAGCTAAGGTAAACACCGATTGTCTATCGACGGCTTTAGAAACAACGACCCCGATTTCATTGTGGAATCGGGGTCGTTTGTGCCTCAGGAATCCGAATGGATTAATCGAGCTCCTAAGGGACTTCTTGGGTTCTTGCTAATGGTCTGCCGAGGATGTCCCCAATGCAAACAGCGGGCATTTACTCAATATAGTTGGGGTTCTTCTTGATGATCACGCGTGCAGCGATGAACGAGACGACGATGGCGATGACGGCGACAACGCACGCCAGTACGAAGTTGCCCATGGATCCATCGGGAGCGATAAAAATCAGCGCCGAAAGAAGGCCGGGGCATGCTCCCGCAACATACTCCTTCAGGACGAAGATACCTGCGGGGAGTCCCGCGCAGAGGGCGCCGATTGCCGTGCCGACAAGCAGGCGGGGACGCTCGATGAGACAGCCGTAGAACGCGGGCTCAGTTACGCCGCAGAGTGCGGTGACGGCAACCGTGGTGACCATACCCCTCTTCTCCTTGTTGCCTTTCATTGCAGTTGCCAAGGCGAGACTCGTGCCGCCAATGCAGAGGTTTGAGATGAAGCCAAAGATGATGGGCGCCCAGCCGAGCTGCGCCAAGCTCGTAACTTCGATTGCGATGTAGGCCTTATCAAGACCGAGCATGACAAAATAGGGGTTAAGGGCTGCAAGGATTGGAGTAGCGATAAATGCCACGTTATCCATGAGCCACGTGACGGCATCACTCAGCGCGTAGCCCATCATGCTGCCGGCGGGGCCGAGGATAATCAGCTCAACAGGCACGACGATAAACATGGTGAGTAGCGGCTTCAAGAACAGTTTGGTAACGTCCGGGATGATTTTCTGAAGACCGCGATCAACAAAGTACATGAACACAACGCCCAGTACGATTGGCACCACCGTGCTCGAGTAGTCATTCGTCGGGATGGGGATGCCAAGAAAGTCGAGACCCTCAGCACCGCTAATAGACGAGCTAATCATGATTGCGCCCAGCAGCGCGCCCATGATAGGCTGCATCTTCATGACAGCGGCGAGCTGGTAGCCTAGGTAAACGGGCAGGAAGCTAAATGAGGCGCTGAAGATCGCCAGCAGAACCTGAGCAGTTCCGCTATCGGTGCTCAATCCACAATAATTGACCAGGAGATTCTTAATCGAAAGAATGAGTCCGCCTACGATGAGCGCCGGGACGATGGGCATGAATACCTGTGCGGAGACATTTCCGAATTTCTCAACCAGGCTCATGGCAGTGTTGCCGCTTTTGATACCCTCTGCAAGATCCTTGGCGGTTTGGGCATCGTCGGCAACCGCGCCGCCGCCGACTTCGATTCCCGCGAAGTCGAGGAAGTCGTTGTAAGCCTCGGTGACGTTGGGGCCGATGATCACCTGAAGCTGGCCACCGCTGACTACTGCCCCGAGCGCCTGATCGGCCGATTTGGCGAGCTGGAGATCGATGATCGAGGTGTCTCGTGCGTCGATGCGAAGGCGCGTCGCACAATGAGTTACCGATGTAATGTTCTCTTTGCCGCCAACAGCCTTTAGGACTGTTTCGGACATTGCCTGATATTTCATCTCTTTCTCCTAGCCTTCCTGCTCCTGATATTTCGAGATAAGGTCTCGGTACCAATACCAGCTCTTTTTGGGGGTGCGCTCTAAATTGTTCTCGAAGTCGATATGGACAAGTCCGTATCGTTTTTCGTAGCCGTTGATCCAGCTATACAGATCCATCGTCGACCAGAGGTAGTAGCCCTCAACGCGCGCGCCGTCGCGCTTAGCCCTCATCATGTGCTCGATGAACTGGCCCAGAAGCTCGATGCGGTCATCATCGTGGATCATTCCGTCTGCGTCTGGTTGCTCATAGGCGCCATGTCCGTTTTCCGTAATAAAGATGCGGGGCGCGTCATAGCGCTCGTGGACATCCATGATGGTTGAATACATGCAACTTGGGAGTATTTCGCGGCCCCATTTATTGCGGGGAACATTGCTGTCGCGGGCGCTTTCAAACAAGGGCGCAATGCATTTTCCTTCGACTTTTTTGCTCGAACCGCCCTTATTGTTCGCCGAAACGGCAAGCTCTCCACCGTGCCAGTCGGTTACATACTCTCGGCAATACACGTTGAGTCCAATAAAATCGACTTTACCGTCTCTGAATTCTTCTACGTCATTTGGGGATCGATAGAGCGAGACGCCAAGTTTTTCAAGGATTTCGTCCATTTCTGGCGGCAGTTGACCCTGAAGCGCTGGTGCCAGAATCATGCGATTGGCGAAAAAGTCTGCGTATCGAAATACGTCATCAGGGTGCTCGGTTGCCGGGTCGAGTTCGACAACGCCGCCATCGTGGACGGCGCCGATGATGCCGTCGTAGCCCATTTGACGATATGCTCGGACTGCGAGTGCGCTTGCGCGCATCAGGTTGTATTGAAACTGCATGTACGACTGAACGTCGAGCGATCGATTGGGGGGATAGTTGCCCAACATGTTTGCGCAGTAGCTGTAGAAATGCGGCTCGTTAACGGTAGCCCAGATTTTGACGCGGTCTCCAAAGCGCTCAAAGCAAATCTTGGCGTATTTGCAGAACCACTCTGCCATGTCGTTGTTCAGCCATCCGCCTTTGCAAGCAAGCGTGAATGGCAGATCGTAATGGAACAGCGTAACGTTGGGCTCTATGCCATTTTCGAGGCAGCAATCAATGACTCGATTATAAAAATCGATACCCTCTTCATTCACTTCGCCGATACCCGTGGGGATGATTCGACTCCATGAAAGAGAGAAGCGATAGGTGTTTTGTCCGCCTTCTTTCATCATGCGGATATCTTCTTCATAGCGATGGTAGAAGTCGCAAGATACATCACCGTCAACATGGTTGATGTTCTTATTGCTTGTGTGGTTAAAGAAATCCCACTCGCCGAGGCCTTTGCCGTCTTCGTTCCAGGCACCCTCGCACTGATAAGACGCCGTGGCGGAACCCCAGAGAAACGGCATGTTGTTCACGTTGCCCATGAATCCCCTTTCCATCATTCAACACGGTGGATACGTGTGACGGAATTACGATTAAGATGACGTCAACTGATTTGAATCATAGGAGAACGACCAAAGCTGTTTGATTCAATAAATGAACCATAATATCGAGGAGAGCGGAAAGAGGGATCACGTGAATATCAATGACTTCGATGTGCTCAATCGCATTAGCTCCATCATCAACAGCGAGTTTGGGTCAAACGATGCCGCCATCGCTCGATATCTCATCGCTCACATTAGGCGTTCGAGCGAAATCAATGTTGCCGCAATAACCCGCGATGCATTCGTGACCCGTTCCGCTGTTCGTCGTTTCTGCAATCGATTGGGCTACCAGTCTCTTAGCGATTTGAAAGAATCATTTACTCAATCAGTCTTTCCAAGCGACTTAAGCCATCGAGAGGAGGAATTTGGCTACGAGGAGTACAGGGCAGAGCTCGACGTTCGCATGATCGAGATGTTCGCTGAGGTTGAAAGCGGCGTGTCCGATATCGCTATTAAGCACCTTGCCGACGAAATTGATGGCAATAAAAACGTTGAAATCTGGTGCACCAATAATGTAAGCGCCAATCTCGTACGATTTCAGCAGGAAATGTTTTATGCGGGCAAGATAGTTCGCATAGTTGCTGGGGCTAACGTCGCGGAATTGAAAAACATGGGAGACGCTTCGCAGTCATTGATAATTCTCGTATCGGTCTCCGGGCTATTTGCGTCACAGGCGCGTGAGTATCTTGATTGCCGTTCGGGCAGGAAGATTCTAATTACTGCGTTTAGCAACGATGACAAATCGAGGTCTTTTGACCGTGTATATCGTCTTGGTAATGCGGGAAACGGAATTGACCGACTCGGCGTTTATTCGAAATATGCCATGACTTATTTCTTCGACTTGCTATCGTCGTGTTACTTGAGTCGCTACCCCTGCACCAAGGGGGAGCCGCTCTATGGGTCTACTTTGGCCTGGCCCGAGTAGTTGCGGCTCTATAGTTCTCCCGCCTGGAGAACGAGCGTGGATAATCTGCCACTTTGGCCTTAGAGCCGCGCTAAAAGCGGGAGAAAGTCCACGCTCGATTTCAAACGGGAGAAAATCCACGCTCGATCAAGCCAGGGAAGCCCGATCGCGACCTATGTAATAGTGCAAGAGGGTCGTTATCGAAGGTCGATGCTGTAGGCGTACTCCACCGTGCCAAAGTGTTCCCTCGGGAAATGTCACCGCTACATGCAAAACCACGGTCCTTCATATCCAAACTCAACAAAAACGCAGGTCACGGATATATAGATACGCCCGGTACCGTGTATATAGAGGTTTTCATTGACAGCCCCCAAGGTTGCATCGTATTATCTTTTTCGTTCGCGGGGGCGGAGGCCCAAAAGACCAAAGAACCTGCGGATACTTGAACGATTGGGAGTTTGCCCGAGTGGTTAATGGGGACGGGCTGTAAACCCGTTGGCTCTGCCTACATAGGTTCGAATCCTATAGCTCCCACCCGTCAAGTGCCTGTATAGCTCAGTCGGTAGAGCACTTCGTTGGTAACGAAGAGGTCACCAGTTCAAGTCTGGTTGCAGGCTCCATCCGGCGGTGTAGCTCAGTTGGTTAGAGCACACGGTTCATACCCGTGGCGTCACTGGTTCGAATCCAGTCACCGCTACCATAGGTAACACGGTGGCTTCTCAATAGTATGTTGAGAGGCCACTATGGTATAAAGGCAAAGTCCCGTCCGGGGACGACCTGTTAAGAGGAGGGCTTTATGGCCAAAGAGAAGTTTGAGCGCACTAAGCCGCATGTTAACATCGGCACCATTGGTCACGTCGACCACGGCAAGACCACGCTGACCGCCGCCATCACCAAGGTTCTCTCTGAGACCGAGGGCTGCAAGGCTGACTTCACTGCGTTCGAGAACATCGACAAGGCTCCCGAGGAGCGCGAGCGCGGCATTACGATCTCCGTCTCCCACGTCGAGTACGAGACCGCTTCCCGTCACTACGCTCACGTTGACTGCCCGGGCCATGCTGACTACGTCAAGAACATGATCACCGGTGCTGCTCAGATGGACGGCGCTATCCTGGTCATCGCCGCTACCGACGGCCCCATGGCTCAGACCCGCGAGCACATCCTGCTCGCCCGTCAGGTCGGCGTTCCCTACATCGTCGTCTTCCTGAACAAGTGCGACATGGTCGACGATGACGAGCTCATCGACCTCGTCGAGATGGAGACCCGTGAGCTCCTCTCTGAGTACGATTTCCCCGGCGACGACATCCCCGTCATCCGTGGTTCCGCTCTGGGCGCTCTCGAGGGCGACGCCAAGTGGATGGACGCCATTCGCGAGCTCATGAACGCTGTCGACGAGTACATCCCGACGCCTGCTCGTAACAACGACCTCCCGTTCCTGATGGCCGTTGAGGATGTTATGACCATCTCCGGCCGTGGTACCGTTGCTACCGGCCGTGTCGAGCGCGGTGAGCTCAAGCTCAACGAGCCCGTCGAGATCGTCGGCATCAAGGATACCCAGAACACCGTCGTTACCGGTATCGAGATGTTCCGTAAGTCCATGGACTTCTGCGAGGCTGGCGACAACGTCGGTCTGCTGCTCCGCGGCATCAAGCGCGAGGACATCGAGCGCGGCCAGGTTCTCTGCAAGCCCGGTTCGGTTACCCCGCACACCAAGTTCACCGGCGAGATCTACGTTCTGACCAAGGAGGAGGGCGGCCGTCACCCCCCGTTCTTCGATGGTTATCGTCCTCAGTTCTACTTCCGTACCACCGACGTTACCGGTACGGTCAAGCTCCCCGAGGGCACCGAGATGGCTATGCCTGGTGACCACATCACCATCGAGGGCGACCTCATTCACCCGATCGCCATGGAGGAGGGCCTGCGCTTCGCTATCCGCGAGGGTGGCCACACCGTCGGCTCGGGCATCGTCTCCACGATCATTGAGTAAATTAGCTCTTTGATTTAGCTGACTTAGAGAACCCGGCACTTTTAGGGTGCCGGGTTCTTTTCTACGCGGGGCTTGTTCCCTGCCGATTGCGCTTCGCTCGCCCTTAAGCCGAGCGTGGGGGATCGATTAGATCTCGATGGCTTCATTGATGTGTTCCAAATATGAATGGATCCACCGAGAACCAATTGACTCGAGGTTTTCATTGACAGCACTTACGTGGAGCTGATAAAGTAACAACTCGTGCCTGTACGGGGCGGAAATGAAAGGTTCAGGATACATGCGTACTCTAGTTACTCTTGCGTGCACTGAGTGCAAGCGCCGCAACTATACGACCACCAAGAACAAGTCGACCATGCCTGATCGTATGGAGATCAAGAAGTATTGCCCCTGGTGCCGTCACCACACGCTGCACAAAGAGACTCGCTAGTCTCTAGTCATATACGCCAGTAGTTCAATTGGTAGAGCATCGGTCTCCAAAACCGAGTGTTGAGGGTTCGAGTCCTTCCTGGCGTGCCAGTCATTATTCCGTAAGCTCCCACTTGGGGGCTTACGGTTTACTCATGTATAAGCGCATTGCGCGGAGGTAACCCAAATGGCCAACAAGAAGAACAAGAAGAAGGCACAGCAGCAGGCGCCTGCCAACAACGCTGCCGCCAACTCCAAGGTTGAGGCCAAGAAGGCCGTTGCCAAGAAGAGCGAGAAGGCTGCGAAGTCTAAGAAGAACGAGAAGCCTGGTTTCTTCGCCCGCACCAAGAAGTATTTCGCTTCGGTGAAGTCCGAGATGAAGCGTGTGACGTGGCCCGATAAGAAGGAGCTCGTGAACTACTCGGTCGTCGTTTGCGCTTCTCTGATCGTCGTCGGCGTCGTCATCGCTCTGCTCGATGCTGGCTTTGGCGAGGCTCTTGCTCTGTTCTCTGGATTGAGGGGCTAAACCATGTCTAAGCGTTGGTACGTCGTTCACACTTACTCTGGATACGAGAACCGCGTTAAGTCCGATCTCGAGCATCGTATCGAGACCATGGGCATGCAGGACCGTATCTTTGATATCGAGATTCCTATGGAGCGCGTCACCGAGATCAAAGAGGGTGGCAAGCGCGAGACCAAGGATTCTAAGATCTTTCCGGGTTATGTCCTGGTTCGCATGGAGATGGATGACGATGCGTGGACGTGTGTTCGCAACACGCCCGGCGTCACCGGTTTCCTAGGCGGCAACGGCAAGCCCGCTCCGCTTTCCCGCGACGAGTACAACAAGATGACTCGTCGTCCCGGTAAGGGCGATTCGCCCAAGCGCACCTCGGTTGATATTCAGGTCGGCACGTCCGTCCGCGTCACCGATGGCCCGCTTACCGACTTTGATGGCAAGGTCTCCGAGGTTAACACCGAGGCTGGCAAGCTCAAGGTCACGCTGATGATCTTTGGCCGCGAGACGCCGGTCGAGCTCGACTTTAACCAGGTCGCTGTCATCGCTTAAGTTTTCGTCCGTTCGCGCGAGCGTGCTTCTTCTGTGACTGCTCATCTCAGGAGTGCTTCTAACACGTGCGTGCTTACGATATAGCAAGTACTTCACACTCGTGATTCGAAAGGAATGACCATGGCTGAGAAGAAGGTTGCCAACGTCATTAAGCTCCAGATTCCTGCTGGTGCAGCTAACCCCGCTCCTCCCGTCGGCCCCGCTCTGGGCGCTGCTGGCGTGAACATCATGCAGTTCTGCCAGGCCTTTAACGCCGAGACGCAGGACAAGAAGGGCGACATCATCCCCGTTGAGATCTCTGTCTACGAGGATAAGTCCTTCTCCTTCATCACCAAGACCCCGCCGGCGGCTCACCTCATCAAGAAGGAGCTGAACCTCAAGTCTGGTTCCGCTAAGCCCCAGGCCGACAAGGTTGGTCAGCTCTCCCAGGAGCAGCTCACCAAGATCGCCGAGATCAAGATGCCGGACCTCAATGCCAACGACATTGACGCCGCCAAGAAGATCATCGCCGGTACCGCCCGTTCCATGGGCGTCACCATCGCTGAGTAGCGATTTCTTATGGTAACGACGGGTGCTCCGACCTGGGCGCCCGTTAAATGTGTGCAATAGGGCACACGATACGATGTGGGAGGGCTCACGCCCGTTTAACCACAGGAGGTAATGCACATGGCTAAGCATGGTAAGAGCTATAACGCCGCTGCCGAGAAGATCGATCGCGCCACGCTCTACACCCCCCTTCAGGCTGCCAAGCTCATTAAGGAGCTCGACACCGCCAAGTTCGACGAGACCGTCGAGGCCCACTTCCGTCTGGGCATCGATACTCGTAAGGCTGACCAGAACATCCGTGGTTCCATCTCCCTGCCCCACGGCACCGGCAAGACCGTTCGTGTTGCCGTCTTCGCCGAGGGCGAGAAGGCCCGCGAGGCTGAGGCTGCCGGCGCCGACATCATCGGTTCCGACGAGCTTGTCGCCCAGATTCAGAAGGGCGAGATCAACTTCGACGCCGCTATCGCTACGCCGAACATGATGGCCAAGGTTGGCCGCATCGGTAAGATCCTTGGTCCCCGTGGCCTCATGCCGAACCCCAAGCTCGGCACCGTGACCATGGACGTCGCCAAGATGGTCTCCGAGCTCAAGGCTGGCCGCGTTGAGTACCGCGCCGACCGCTACGGCATCTGCCACGTGCCCCTGGGCAAGAAGTCCTTCACCGAGCAGCAGCTCGTCGAGAACTACGCTGCCCTGTACACCGAGATCCTGCGCGTCAAGCCCTCTTCTGCTAAGGGCAAGTACGTCAAGTCCATCTCCGTGTCTTCCACCATGGGCCCTGGCGTCAAGGTCGATCCCGCTATCCAGCGCGACTTCCTGGCTGAGTAACTAACAGTTACTGCCTGAGCAAAGCAAGCATTGCTAAAGAGACCCGGTTCTGCCTCGTGCAGGACCGGGTCTCTTGCTTTTGAGTCAACGAAACCACCACGAAGGGGACAGGCACCCTTGTGGTGGTTTTACTTGTGTTGTACTTTAGCGCGATGTAGTACTACCCGAGGCCGAAGGGAGCCCAACATGTTTAAGAACACGCAACAGCTCCTAGGCCTAGCGCTACTAGATTGGATAGCGCGCTAGGGTTGTAATCTCGCTATAACGATTTGTTGTACCCGGGTGCGCTATCGTCTGCCGCTTTCAGGCGTGATGAGCGACACGGGTATTTTTCTATCTCTAGGCCTTCTCTCTCCTGAAAGCCATCTGTCATAAAACGGTCAATCAGGAGGAACATATAAGCCGCAAAATCACAATCTTTGACGCCACCCTGTGCGACGGTGAGCAGTCGCCGGGCGCCAGCATGAATACCGAGGAAAAGCTCTTCATCGCCCGCCAGCTGGTGCGCATGAACGTGGACGTTATCGAGGCGGGCTTTCCCATCTCGAGTCCTGGTGACTTTCGCTCCGTACAGGAGATTGGCAAGATTGCGGGCGACCGATGCACGGTATGCGGCCTGACGCGCGCTGTCGACAGGGATATCGAAGTGGCTGCAGAGGCGCTCAAAACGGCCCAGAGGCCCCGTATCCATACAGGGCTGGGTGTGAGCACCAGTCACCTGCGCGACAAGCTCCATATGACTGAGGAAAGGGCAATTGAGTGAGCGATCCATGCCGTCAAACATGCTCGCAAGTTCGTTGACGATGTTGAGTTTTATGCCGAGGATGCCGGCCGCTCCGATCAGGAGTTTCTGGTGCGCATTATCGAGGCGGCCGTAAAGGCCGGTGCCACGGTCGTGAACATCCCCGATACGATGGGCCACAACATGCCGTGGGACTTTGGCGTCCGCATCCGTGACCTGCGCGGGCGCTGCGGGTGCGGCCGGTCAGCGTGCGGTCGACGTGATGGAGTATCGCGAGTACGAGATTGAGCGCATTGCGCGCCAGGCATTTGAGGCGGCGCGCAAACGTCGCGGCAAGGTGACGAGCGTCGATAAGCGCAACGTGCTGGAGACGAGCCGCATGTGGCGCGAGATCGTGCATCGCGTGCAAGACGAGGAGTACTCCGACGTGGAGCTTGAGGACCTGCTCGTCGACAACGCCGCCATGCAGCTCATCAGTCGACCGGCAGACTTTGACGTCGTGGTGACGGAGAACATGTTCGGCGACATCCTGTCCGATGAGGCGGCTCAGATTACCGGATCGCTCGGTATGCTTGCCTCTGCCTCGCTGGATGATGGCGTATCGCTGTTTGGGCCGAGCGCTGGCAGCGCTCCTGACATCGCGGGGCTCGGCGTGGCCAATCCGCTGGCTCAAATCTTGTTGGTGGCGATGCTGCTGACCTACGCGCTCGACATGGGCGAGCAAGCCGCGTGGATCGAGAGCGCCGTGGCGCGCGTGCTCGACGAGGGCTGGCGCACCCGTGACATCGCCGATGTCAACACCCCGGCAGATAAGATCCTCGGCACCACGACGATGGGCGACAAGGTCGTCGCCGCGCTGTAGGCGATGCCGATTCAAGCTGTCAAATATCTCAATCTGTAACATCTAAGGGGCAAAATCGTTCCTACCTGTTACAGATTGAGATTTTCGGCTGAGCATCCGTGGTCTGTCTCGATCTGTAACAGCTAACCGATTATTTGGGCCCTACCTGTTACAGATTGAGACAAACCGTTGGGACAGGTCGGACGAGTCAGCAAAACCACCACAAAGGTGCCGGTCCCCTTCGTGGTGGTTTTTAGCGCAACGAGGTGTTCCCAGCCGACCATACGGGCGGCCTTGCGCTCACGCTGCTCGATGACAGCGCATCTTTAGACGCGAAGTGCGGAACCGGGTGCATATACGAGCCGCGTAGCGTTACGAATTCATGGGAATGACCGTATCGCCAATTTGTACGCTTGCAATCTTGTCTGTGTCACAAACTTGCGAGAACGGCCAGGTCTTGTGGACATCAGTGGTGCCGTTATCCAGTTTATTTGCGAAATAGCCGCTGTGGCTTGTTGCGTCCTCAACATGACCGTCTTTGAACGTCACGATGAGGGGTATGTTGCCAACGGCATCCATAGACTCCTCCATGTTTTGAGACATCTTGCCGCTGTTGTTGTCGTGTTCGATGGAACGATCTATGTTGTAGCGGACTGAAACGCCAACGCAGGATACGGTGGCCTCTTGAATCGTCGCCTTGGTGCCGTTAAAGTTGACCGATTTGGGCGCGGGAATCGTAACGGATGTATCTTCGTAATTCAGCTGGAACTTAAGATCCCATGGGCCCGTAAGTATTTTCTTATACTCGGGAAGCTCTTTGCCAGCACGTGGCACAACGAGAGAGTTGATATGCGTGCGGACGGTCCTGCCCATAAGGCCGGGTGATTCAACGCTGAACTGTGCAAAGTATTGAATGCTGGAGTCATTGGGGTTCTTGTCAATGAGCCATGATTGGCCTTGGCCGCCATGCTCGCCATCAACGTATACGTTTCCATCGACACTTCCGGCGATAGTTCCGTTCTCGCCCGGCTCGGAAAGCTTTTTCAGGGCAGCGGGATCGTCGAACGTAAGCGTATAGGCGATGGTAACCATATCCTTGTCGCCCATGATGGCGTCGGCGGTCACGGTGACTCCGTTGTTGGAGCAGCTAGCACCGACGGGCCGGCCAATACGGTCGATGATCTCGGTTTGAGAAGCAGGTCCGTCAAAGATGTCGGAAAGCATGTCAGAAGGAAGCGGCAGGACGCCTGTTGCCATAGCCGTGCCAGCGCCTCCAATGACGATAGCGAGGACTGCCGTTACAGCGGCAATGCGAGCGACTGTTCTTACGGGATGGCGGGCGATGCGCGGCTTGCGTCGCGTGCCATTAAAGTTGCTTTGAGCGGTCGCCGCATCGCTTGAGGCGACGGACTGAGCAATCGAGTTTGCCATGTGCTGCTTCGCATTATCGGTAAACGAAATGTGCTCCAGGGCGTGGCGATAGTCATTCGAATTCGTAGTCATTGTGGTCTCCTTTCAAGGAAAGCCGAAGTGACGCACGTCCGCGGCTAAGGTGCTGGGCGGTTGCAGCTGGCGTCGCGTGAACGGCGTCTGCGATTTCCCTGATGCTCATGCCTGCGTAGTAGTGCAAAAAGATGGCGATGCGCTGTGCTTGAGGCAGGGCCGTGACAGCGGAAAGAATGGCGCAGTCGCGTTGCGCGAATTCTTGCTCGGTATGTGTTACGGGTGCGCAGAAATCGGGGAGCGAATCGAGGTCGACAACCGGGTGATTCGCGTGCGTACGGCCGATATCGCGACATGCGTTCAGTGCGACTCGGATCACCCAAGCACGTTCGTGTTCGAGCGAGTCGAACGGTTGAGTGCGTTGGAGAATCTTGATCAGCGTGTCCTGGCAGATGTCTTGAGCGTCGTCAGCGGATCCAAGGGCCGAATAGCACAATCGAAGGATGAGGTCGGAATACGTGTCGACCAAGCGCTTTGCTTCCCGCTCGATCTGATCGGCATCGCATCGGAGCGTGCTATTGCGGTTACGGCGTGCAGGCATAGTGTCACCTCCAATTGGTCGTGGTGGATATAGGGAAGGCGTCTCGCGAGGTCCCTCTACATACAACACGGTCGAGACTGCATAAGTTGACAAAAAAAGACGGCACGTGAGCGCCGTCCTTACAAAACAATGAGTGTTCTCGTTAATTACACAAGCACCGTGATGGACAGGTCGGACGAGTCAGCAAAACCACCATAAAGGTGCCTATCCCCTTCGTGGTGGTTGTTGGCAGTTACCAGGGGGTTCTGGCGGTTGAAGACTCGATTGCTTCGTGGCGTTTGAGCTCGCGGCGCATGGTTTGCGAGTTGAGCCAAGCGGCCTTCCAACCGCGCGTGGGGTAGCGCGCCTCGTCAATTTCGATCTTGGTATAGCCGCAGGCGTTGACAATCTTCGTTCCGCATGGGTGTTGGCGCTCGCGTTGAAAGTTGGGGCCGTAGCTTTGGTGCACATGCCCGTGAATCATATAGTCGGGACCCCAAGACTCAAGAGCCGCATTAAAGCACTCGAATCCTCGATGCGGCAGGTCGTCCAGGTCGCCCATGCCTGCGACGGGTGCATGGGTAAGTAGAATATCGCATCCGTCTACCAGTGCGATTTTTCTCGATAGCTTGCGAATGCGTTTTGCCATCTCGCGCTCGGTATACATGTTCGCGCCGTCGCGGTAGCGCATGGAACCGCCCAGACCCGCAATGCGAATACCTCGGTACACATATACGCTGTCCTCAACACAAATGCACCCGCCCGGTGCATGGCGCGCGTAGCGGTCGTCGTGGTTGCCACGAACGTACACAAGCGGTTTGTTGATGACAGTGACCAAAAACTCAAGATAGTCCGGATCCAGGTCGCCTGCGGATAGAATCAGGTCAACGTCCTCAAAGCGCTCCTTGCGAAAACATTCCCACAGGCAGCGCTCCTCTACATCGGCAATGGCTAGGATATTCATAGGGCACGGACCTCCGGCTCGTTATCGAGCTGCGGAATCGAGCCTATAACGTTGTCAGCCAGCCAGTTCATCTCGACAATCTGCGTACTCGGCAGGGGAGGGAAGCCCTCAATCTGAACCACGCCGTCCTGGCTGTGGAGCTCGCCGCCAAATGGGTTGATGGAGCCCTCGACAATGCCGTTGCGAAGCAGCTGCACAAGTTTACGCGTCTGATAGGGTAGGCCCGGAGCGTAGCGAATATCGATGACGCCGGAGCTCATACCGTACCAGTAGTTGACGGCGCGCACCTGCTGGTCATCGGCGGTCTCGTCCCATGTGCCGTGCAGTAGGCTGCGTACGATGAGTTCGTAGTAACGGCCCCAGTTCCATACCGGCATAGCAATACCGGTAACTTCCTTGCCGTTTACCAGACGGTGAAGCCCGTAGGCGGTGGGGTCCTCGAGAGACTTGGACATATCGGCGCCGGTCATGACGCTCACGCCCTCGCGACACATGGCTTCGGCAAGACCGCCGGCGGGAACATCTCCCCAAGTGAGGATAATCTGCGCACGAGGGTCGAGCAGCGAGGCACCGATAGCGAAGGCGTTGATTTCGCTCAGCGCGCCCGAGGCGAAGACCGACGCATGGTAGCCAATACGGTGGTTGTCGGCCATGCTGGCGGCAAGGGCGCCCAGTAGGAACTTGGCCTCGTACATCTTTCCAAAGTACGAGCGGACGCTTTGGTGGGGAAGGCCGATTGAGCAGTTAAGGAACCGCACCTGGGGATACTCGACTGACGCCCTGAGCGTGTATTCCATGAGCCGGTGTGAGGTCGAGAAGATGACGTTCGCCCCGTGCTTTACGGCTGTCTCGACGGCGGCGTAGAACACGTCCGAATCGTGGCAGTCCTCGAACGCCTCGGTGCGCACGATGCCGCCAAAGTGCTCATCAAGATACCGGCGGCCCTGGTCGTGTAGGCTGTCCCAGCTCGACGTGGCACAGGGAAACTCGTGGATAAAGGCGATTCGCATGGGATTGGCAGTGGAGTAGACGGTCTTGCTCATAAAGAAGTTGAGCACGCCCGAGGTAGCTTTTGTCGGTGCGCCCTCTTTCTCGTTGGGCTGCGGCGCTTCGACAAGATCGACTTTGTCCTCGTCGCTTTTGCCGGCAATGACAAGCTCGCGCCAAATCTTGCACAGACGGTTGACGACGATATCCGTCGGCGTATCCAGCAGACGGTCCTGGTTGTAGACGTTGAGGTAGACGAGCATGGCATCGGCAGGCGTAATGTCCAAGTGGTCGCCGCCCGCGCGAAGATAGGCGCGCTTAAAGAGCAGGAAGGTGTGACGTAGGTAGTCGACCTTCTTTTGAGGCCATTTTTCGACAAGATCTTGGCCGAGCATTTTGGCAAGCATCTCGTAGCTGCCCTCGGGCGAAAACTCAATCTCGTACAGGGGGCATACGTACCAAAAGGCGCAAAACTCACCGTACAGGCGGCTCTCGACGGAATCCCACTTACCGGGGTACAGACGCGTCACCTTGGCCGAAACCGTCGGAGCGTCAAGGAATTTGAGGACGCTGACACGCTTGTTGCCCTCTTGGACGTAAAAGCGGTGCATGAACTCGGTGACGATGATGGGGTCGCGGTAGCCCTCGGAGATTTGGATATCGTAGAGGTTGGACCATTTGCGGGCGAATTCGGTATTCCAGGGGAGCAGCGGCATAAAGTTACACGAAAAGGCGGACTGGCGACCTTTGGTAACCGTGCCGACGACCATTTCGAGCGGAATGTCCCGCAGGCCGATGTTCTCGCGCTGCCCGCAGGGAAGCTGGGCGACCAAGCTGTCGAGGTCCGTAAGATATGGATGCTCGCTTTGGCTGATGGCGCGACGGCGTCCCTGTTCGCCGCGCTTGCGCGCTTGACGATAGGCCTCTTCCATGGTGTCTACTCCCTTAGTCGTTTAAACAACGATATGAACCATGGTACCACGATGCGAAACCACCACAAAGGTGCCTGTCCCCTTTGCGGTGGTTTTAGGCGATGATGGGGGCGATGGCGCGGATGCAGGCGTCGGCTGCCGTAAAGGTGGTGCTGTCGTCACTGACGATAAAGATGATCTTACCCTTAATGCCAAAGTCGCCGATCTCGCTAAAGAGCACGTAGGGTTCCTTGTCAAAGCCCGAGATGGGTGAAACGGCGACCTTGGTGGCACAGGCGAGCTCGTCTGCCAGCGCATCGAGCGAGTCCCACTTTGACGTGTCCTTCACCGCGACGGGAACGACAACGCGTCCAAAGGGCATGAGGTGCACGAGTGTGTTCTTGGAGATGTTGGAGTTGGGGACGATGATGGTCTGTCCGCAGGCGTCCTCGATGGTCGTGTGGCGCCAAGTGATGTCCTGGACCACGCCCGACACGCCGCCGACCTCGATATTGTCGCCGGGCTTGATGATGCCCATAAAGGTCACTTGCATGCCGCCGATAAGGTTTGATAGCGTGTCCTGAAAGCCGAGCGAGATGGCGATGCCGCCGACGCCAAGAGCGGCGACGAGCGCGTTTGCGTTAATGCCAAAGCAGTTGTCGAGGATAAAGCTGCCGCCGATCATCCAAATGACGGCACGCGCGATGTTGATGAAGATGCTCGATGCGGGAAGCGGGTTGTCGTCTCGGTTGAGTAGGTGGCGCAGGGTCTTGGATGCCACCTTGGCGGCGATGGCGGTGACTATTACCAAGATGACGGCCCAGATGATGTTGTGGACCCAGCGCTGCTCAAAGAAATGAAGAATCGGTTCAAACAATTCCATGTAGGGAAAACCTCCTAATGATCATTCAACCATGATACCCACCAAAAAGCCCGTCCGATCACATCGGACGGGCCGATAACTTGAGATGGGGTGGCCGCGGTGGCGTAAGCTGGGCCGCCGGCGAGCACGCCGGCAAGGAGTGCGGCGGTCAAGCAAGACGGGGAAGGAGTCTTCTCATGGCAGTTTCCTTAGTTCTTAACCAGTGGTTCCTGCTGACGCTGGATTATCGACATGATATGCGAAAACCGTCGCAAAGGTATCTGTTCCTTTGCGACGGTTTTGACGTTTGCGCAGATAAAACCTGCCAAAATAAACCTGTCCCTTATTGGCAGGTTTTAGCTCAGCAGCATGCGGTCGTTGGCGAGCTCGCCGCCCGAGACCTCCTCGAACTTCTGCAGCAGGTCGGCTACGGTGAGCGACTTCTTCTCGTCGCCGGCCACGTCGTAGATCACATGGCCCTCGTGCATCATGATCAGACGGTTGCCCAGACGGATGGCGTCATTCATGTTGTGCGTGACCATGAGCGTGGTCAGGTGGTTCTCGTCGACAATCTCCTCGGTCAGATTGAGCACCTTAGAGGCGGTCTTGGGGTCGAGTGCCGCGGTGTGCTCGTCGAGCAGCAGCAAGCGCGGCTTGGTGAGCGTGGCCATGAGCAGCGTGAGTGCCTGGCGCTGGCCACCCGAAAGCAGGCCGACCTTGGCGTTGAGGCGCGTGTCCAGGCCAAGGTCCAGGCGCTTGAGCAACTCAACGTACTCGTCCTTCTCGGCCTTGGTGACGCCCCACGAAAGGCCGCGACGCTGGCCGCGACGCTTGGCGAGGGCCAAGTTCTCGGCAATCTGCATGTCGGCTGCGGTGCCGCGCATGGGATCCTGGAACACGCGGCCCAGGTACTTGGCGCGCTGCGACTCGCTCAGGCGCGAGATGTCGGTGCCGTCGAGCTCGATAACGCCCGAATCGAGCGGATATACGCCGGCAATCATGTTGAGCAGCGTGGATTTGCCGGCGCCGTTGCCGCCGATCACAGTTACAAAGTCGCCGTCGTTGAGGGTAAGGTCGACGCCGGTGAGCGCGCGCTTCTCGGTGACGGTGCCCTTGTTAAAGGTCTTCTTGACGTGCGAGAGCTTAAGCATCTGCCTCATCTCCCTTCGTGTAGGAGCTGCGGAGCTTATAGCGCTCCCAAACCACGGGCACGCACAGGGCCACGGCGACAATCACAGCAGAGAGCAGTTTCATGTCGTTGGCGTCCATGCCCAGCTGCAGCACGATGGCGCGGATGAGGAAGTACACCACGGAGCCAAAGACGGCGGAGGCCAGACGGACGGAGAACTGCGTGAGACCGCCGGGCAGCAGGCGGCCGAGCACCTCGCCGATGACGATGGCGGCAAGACCGATAACGATGGCGCCGGTGCCCATGCCAATGTCGGCATACTTCTGGCTCTGGCAGATGAGCGCACCCGAAAGGCCAATGAGGGCGTTGGAGAGCACGAGGGCGATCATTTTGGTGGTGTTGGTGTTAACGCCCAGGGCGCGGATCATGTACTCGTTGTTGCCGGTGGCACGCAGTGCCGAGCCGATCTCGGTGCCAAAGAACCAGTACAGGATGGCGACGATGGCCACGGCCAGCACGATGCCTAGGATAATGGCAACAGTGGACTGCGGCAGGCCCGTCATGTTGCTGACAGACGAGAAGATAGTGCCCTTGGCAAGGATGGGCGTGTTGGACTTGCCCATGATACGCAGGTTGATGGACCACAGACTGATCTGGGTGAGGATTCCGGCGAGGATTGCGGGAATCTCAAAGACGGTGGTCAAAATGCCCGTGACCGCGCCCGCGATGGCGCCGGCGCACATGCCGGCCAAAACGGCGAGCAGCGGGTCGACGTCGTTATTGACGATGAGCACGGCGCAGACACAGCCGCCGAGGGCAAAACTGCCGTCGCAGGTCATATCGGGGATGTCGAGCAGGCGGAACGTGATAAACACGCCAAGCACCATAATGCCCCAGAGGACGCCCTGCGAAATGGCGCCCTGCAATGCAATGAGCATGCTTCATACCTCCTAGGATAGGGTGGACACGTGAGTCACCATGATAGCGGTAACAATGCATGAAAGAGCTGCGGCCGGATGTTTTGTCTCATCCGTAACAAGCAGGGCGAACGCCGGTCTTTGGCGTTCGCCCCTGTGGCTCAGATATTGAATAACACGGCAACGGCGCGAGTATGGGCCCTAGGCACATCGCCGCGCATGCCGCTACTCGTCCAGAGCGGAGAGGTCGATGCCCAGCGCCTCGGCCATCTCGTCGTTCTTGACGACGACCAGGTCCTTGCTTGAGAGGTGCTTGATCGGCATATCCTCGGGCTTGGCCTCGCCCTTCAGAATCTTGACGGCCATCTCGCCCGCGGCGTAGCCCAGGTCCTCGTAGTTGATGGAGAGGGTGAACAGGCCGCCGGCCTTGCACATGCCCTCCTCGCCGGTCACGAAGGGGAGCTTGTTCTCCTTGCAGATCTGGCCCACCTGCGAGGCACCCGCGGCGATGGTGTTGTCGGTGGGGGAGTACAGTGCGTCGACCTTGCCCACGGCGGACTCTACGACGGACTGGATCTCGTTGGAGCTCGAGACGGTGAAGTCGGTGTACTCCAAGCCCAGCTTGTCGAGTTCCTTCTTGGCGGCCTTGATCTGGACGTCGGAGTTGGACTCAGCGGTGCAGTAGAGCAAGCCGACCTTCTTAACGTCGGGCAGGACCTTCTGCATCATCTCGAGCTGCTCGGCGACTGGGGTGAGGTCGGAAGCGCCCGTGACGTTGGTGCCGGGCTTGTCGTTGTCCTGGACCAGGCCCGAGGCGGCGTAGTCGGTGATGGCGCAGCCCACGATGGGGATATCGGCGGTGGCGCCGGCGGCAGCCTGCGCGGCGGGCGTAGCGATGGCATAGATCAGGTCGACGCCATCGCCCACGAACTTGTCGGCGATGGACTTACACGTGGACTGGTCGTTCTGGGCGTTCTTCTGGTCGATCTTGACCTTGAGACCGCTCTTCTTGATGGCTTTGACAAAGCCATCATTGGCGGCGTCGAGTGCGGAGTGCTCGGTGAGCTGCAAAACGCCGATGGTGTAGTCGGAACCGGCGGCAGCAGAGCCGGAACCAGAGTTGCCGCCGCATCCGGCGAGCGGAGCGAGCGCGAGCAGGCCGGCAGAGACCAGAAGGCTCCTGCGGCTGATGGTGATGTCCTTCATATCATTACCCCCAGTATAGAAATGGCTGGAAACACTGCACTCAAACAAAGTGCAAGTGGGTCTATAGTAGCGCCGATGTCCATTTTTACAACTACCTGTCGGGTTTTTTTAATACTGAACCGGATGGACGGCGGGGGATTCGGCGGGCAACGGCGAGACTTAGGCGGCGGGCGCGGGCCGCTCTTCCTCGTCCAGGGCGGCAAACAGTTTCTTGCCGTCGAGGAGACGTGTGGTGACGTTTCTCATTCGGCCGATCTCTACGGTACGCAACGTGTCATCGGCGCCTCGCGCGTCATAGACCGTTCCCAGCAAATACGAGATGCCGTCTCGTTGCTTGATGGCAAAGGGCCGGAGTGTCATCCGTGCCACTTCGACCTCTCCGCGTGCCGTGACACTCGAAATATCAAAACTCACCGTGGTTCCGTGGTCGATGGCCTGCTCGATGAGCTCGCAGGCATCGATGCGCTTGACGGGCGTGCGTGTGGCCTTGGTGGATTTGTCGCCTGCGCTTGGAGCAGGCTCGGGTGCATCGAGGTAGCCGCGAACGTCGGCACTCGCCATGGCGACCAGGTGCTGCGCCATGCTCTTTCGAATGGCGATGGGCGTGGAGCGGTTGCGCATGACCATGCCGTGGAGCCGGATGATCTCTTCGTCGGTGAGCGGACGGGTCAAGAGTCGATAGCCCACGCCGCGCTTGTACTCAATTTCGTATCCGGCATGGCGAAGTGCGGAGATGGCGGTGTAGATGCTGCGCCGCGCCGCCGAGATGGGCATGCGGGCGGGGTCGTCGGGATGGGCGAGGCGCCGGATCAACTCATCGGAAAGCATGGCCTTGTCCTCGCCGGTGTTTTCGCTTAATTAGTTGCAGGATGCGAACGGCGCGATAGGCTGCCATCGAGGCGGCGCCCCTCGTCGTGGTCTCGTAAGTTTCAACAGCGGTTTCGGTCATGGCGCCCACGTCCTTTCCGTTTTGGGTGGCGACGGTATGGAGCCTAGGACGCGGGGCTTTCCCAGGGGCGCAGAGCACTCTGGGCGGTCGGTGGCCGTCGGCAAACGGCGGGTCGAGTTTTCAACAGCCCTGCCCAACTGACCAAAAACTTGCCAAAAGCTTGACGGATGCTGTTGAAAAAAGCGCCCCTCGGCTTGCCGAGAGGCGCTGGCGTGATGCGCTGGAACGCGTTTGGTGGCGCTGTGGCGATTAGAAGTCGGCGTTGCCCACGGTGCGCGGGTGCGGCAGGACGTCGCGGATGTTGCCCACGCCGGTGAGGTACATCACCAAGCGCTCGAAGCCCAGACCGTAGCCGGCGTGCTTGCAGGAACCGTAGCGGCGCAGGTCAAGGTAGTACTTGTACTGCTCGGGATTCATACCCAGATCCTTGATGC
Organism: uncultured Collinsella sp.; assembly: GCA_900546775.1. Classification (GTDB taxonomy): domain Bacteria; phylum Actinomycetota; class Coriobacteriia; order Coriobacteriales; family Coriobacteriaceae; genus Collinsella. The sequence goes on from UREM01000011.1 coordinate 35,864, forward strand.
GGGCCTCGAGCAGATCCAGGCGCTCCTCGCGCTGGGAGCCGCCGATAATCTCGCCGATGCCCGGCACCAGGCAGTCGGCGGCGGCGACGGTCTTGCCGTCCTCGTTCATGCGCATGTAGAACGCCTTGATCTCGGCCGGGTAGTCGGTCACAAAAGTCGGTCGCTTAAAGTGCTCCTCGGTCAGGAAGCGCTCGTGCTCGGTCTGCAGGTCGATGCCCCAGCTGACGGGGTAATCAAACTGGTGGCCAGCAGCGACTGCCTGCTCCAGGATTTCGACAGCCTCGGTGTAGGTAACGCGGGCAAAGTCGGAGTTTGCCACATGGTCCAGGCGCTCGATCAGGCCCTTGTCCACAAACTTGTTGAGCATATTGAGCTCGTCGGGGCAGGTGGCCATAACGTCCTTAAGGACGTACTTGAGCATGGCCTCGGCGTTATCCATGTAGTCGTTCAGGTCGGCAAAGGCCATCTCGGGCTCAATCATCCAAAACTCGGCGGCGTGGCGCGTGGTGTTGGAGTTTTCGGCGCGGAAGGTGGGGCCAAAGGTGTACACGTCGCCAAAGGCCATGGCAAAGTTCTCGGCATTGAGCTGGCCGGACACGGTAAGGCTCGCGTGCTTGCCAAAGAAGTCCTGGCTCCAGTCGACCTCGCCGGACTCGGTGAGGGGCGGGTTTTTGGGGTCAAGCGTGGTCACGCGGAACATCTCGCCGGCACCCTCGCAGTCACTCGTGGTGATGATGGGGGTGTTGACGTAGACAAAGCCTTGCTCCTGGAAGAAGCGGTGGATGGCGGCAGCCGCGACAGAGCGGATGCGGAACACGGCGCGGAACAGGTTAGTGCGCGGGCGCAGGTGCTGCTGGGTGCGCAGGAACTCGACGGTTGCGCGCTTCTTCTGCAGCGGGTAATCCGGGGCGCTGACGCCCTCGACCTCGATGGAGGTGGCAGAAAGCTCGAAAGGTTGGGGCGCATCGGGGGTCAGCTTGACGGTGCCGGTGCAAATGAGTGCGGCCGAGACGTTTTGATGGGCGATCTCGTCGTAGTTGTCGAGTGCCTCGCGGTTCATGACGACTTGCAGGTCGCGGAAGCAGCTGCCGTCGTTGAGCGTGACAAAGCCAAAGTTCTTCATGTCGCGGACGGACTTGACCCAGCCGGCGACGGTGACGGTCTGGCCGCCGAGCGACTCGGCATCGGCATAGAGCTGCGCGATTTTGGTGCGGTTCACGTATCCTCCCATAACGGTTGAATGATAGTTATCCATACAGTTCGATATTCTAGCAGCTTGGCTCATTTGGGCTATACAGATAAGGCATTGGCGGGATGGTTTTTCAAACGAAAAGCGCCCGCGGCCAAATGGTCGCGGGCGCTTGACGAGGTGCCTTTTGGCTGTGTGGCGCGGGGCCTGGCTACTTGGTCTTGGCAACCAGCAGCGGATCGCCAAGCTTGACGAGCGGATTGCCGCCGATAAGCGTGCCAGACTCGCCGACGTGGTCGATGCTCTTGAGGCGGTCGAGCTCAGAGATGATGACGGTCACGATGTCCTCGTGACCGGCGGCCTTGATAGCGTCGCGGTCGAAGCTGATGAGCGGCTGGCCGGCCTTGACCGTGTCGCCCATCTCGACAAAGCGGGCAAAACCCTTGCCGTTCATTTCCACGGTGCCCAGGCCAACATGGATGAACACGCGAAGACCGTCCTCGGTGATCATGCCGATGGAGTGGTTGGTGACGGTGGTGGCGCCGATACGGCCGTTAGCGGGGGCGTAAATGGTGCCGGTAATGGGCTCGATGCCGTAGCCCTGGCCGAGCATGCCCGAGGCGATGGTCTCGTCGGGAACCTCACTCAGATTGACGAGCACGCCGTTGACAGGAGCGTAGATGACGCCTTCGCGGGTGGCGAAGCTTGCTGCGGGCGGAACGGACGCCTCGCCCGACGAAGTGAACGTGGACTTGAGCGAATCGAGCAGACCCATAGATGCCTCCAACGTATCAGGCGCGCATGTTGCACGCGTGTGGTTTGCCGGAAACGTTTCGTACGTGTTTCCCAGCACGGTCAGCGCTCCTATTTTACGCTGTCCAACGATACCTCTGAACAGCGATTTTGTGATATATCAGTTGAAGGCCAACTTATTGCGGGGGTGTTTCTGCGCCGCGGGCTCAAGTGGGGTACGCTAAGGTGCGAAAAACGAGTGCGCACGAATCGCACGGAGGGAGCACCTATGATTATTGAGAACCATGCGCTGTGGGGCGAGGAGCCGACCGAGGATTATCCGGCGACGTTTACGTATCTGGGTGCCGAGCCGCTGCCCGACAAGCCCAATGGCCGCCGCCCCGCGGTGATCATCTGCGGCGGAGGCGGGTTTACGCATATCGCTCCGCACGAGCAGGACCCGGTGGCGTTTGCGTTTTTGGACCGCGGCTACCAGGCCTTTGTGCTCAACTATGTGACGAGCGCCACGGGCGACGTGAGCTTTCCGCACCCGCAGGCGGACCTCGCCAAGATGGTCGCTACCGTGCGCGCCAACGCCGACGAGTGGCATGTCGATCCCAAGCGCGTGTGCATCGTGGGTTTCTCGGCGGGCGGCATGATCTGCGCCTCGTTGGCAACGCAGTGGAAGACCGGACCTTTCGCGGGCCTTGCCGGGGCTCGTCCGGAGGATATTCGTCCCGACGCCGTGGTGCTGGGCTATCCGTTGCTCGACCTTGCCTATGTGCGCGATATGCAGACGCGTGACCCGCGCATCGACCTGCGCGTGCCCAAGACGGGTGGCAAGACAGGGCGCGATTTGCTCAACGACTATCTGTCGATGGTGACGGGCGGCGAGGCGACCGATGAGCACCTGGCCGACATTTGCCCTACCACGCACGTTTCGCGCCAGATGCCCCCGACCTTTGTGTGGGGCGTTTCGGACGACAAGACGGCGCCGGTCGCGCAGGTCTACCCGTTTGCGCGGCGCATGGCCGAGGAGGGTGTTGCATGCGAGATGCACGTCTTTGACCAGGGTGGCCACGGCCTTTCGCTCGGCAACGCCAATACCGCGGTCGACAACGAGGACAAGCAGGTTTCCGTCCGTCCCTGGATCCGCCTGGCCTTCCGCTTCCTGGAACGCCATATGTAAAAGTAGACTACTTGCCCGTTTCAAAAAGTCTGCTTAGAGGAGGAGCCATGCTTGAGGGTACGTATGTGGTTTTGGCCCAGACGCCGGTGGGGAGCAAGCGCGGCGAGGTGACGTTTTCACATGGGGTGAACGGCGCGCTCAGGGCAGTACTAAACGTCAGGGGTCTCAATATCGCTCTCTCGGGTGCCCGCGCTGAGTGCGATTTCTTTGAGCTCTCGGGTACTATCTCCCACGTCTTGATGGGCAAGGCGCCCTTTACATGCACGGGGTCGGTTGAGGGTGATCGACTCACTGCTACCGCGCGGTCGGGTTCCATTTCGATCTCGCTGAGCGGTATGCGCAAAGAGCTTTCGGGGCGCACCGCATAAAGTTTGCGCAGGTAAACATCGGTATTTGACTTTATATAATAGTTCAGAGCGCTATCATTTGTCGTTACGAGTTGGTTAGCCCCGGTAAACGGTTAACCGCGTCTAACGAAAGGATGAGCGCGTGAAGCTCGATACACTCGAGATTGGAAAGGACGCCGTTGTCGCATCGGTGGCATCGGACGATCAGGCACTCCGACAGCATATTTTGGACATGGGCCTAACGCCGGGCACCGAAGTCACCATGATGAAGTACGCTCCTATGGGCGACCCGCTCGAGATTCGCCTGCGTGGCTACGAGTTGACGCTGCGCAAGGACGATGCTGCTCGCATCGAGCTCGTGGGTGTTCACGACACAGACACGGGTCCGCGCACTAACGCCGCAATCGGCACGACGGAGCACCCGGCACTTGGCGAGGGGACGTATTCGCCCCGTGCGGCAAAAACGGCCGTGCCCGAGGGTGCGCCGCTGCATTTCGCCCTCGCCGGCAACCAAAACTGCGGTAAGACCACGCTGTTCAACCAGCTGACGGGCTCCAACCAGCATGTCGGTAACTTTCCTGGCGTGACGGTCGACCGCAAAGATGGCACCATCCGCAACCACCCCGAGGCAAGCGTTACCGACCTGCCCGGCATTTACTCCCTGTCGCCGTACACGGGCGAGGAGATCGTGAGCCGCCAGTTTATCCTGGATGAGCATCCCGACGCCATCATCGACATCATCGACGCTACCAACATCGAGCGCAATCTGTACCTGACGCTGCAGCTTATGGAGCTCGATCGCCCCATGGTCATCGCGCTCAACATGATGGACGAGGTGACGGCTAACGGCGGCGCCATCGACGTCAACCTGCTCGAGAGCCTGTTGGGCGTGCCTGTTGTCCCCATTAGCGCCGCCCGCAACGAGGGCATCGGTGAGCTGGTGGAACACGCTCTGCACGTGGCGCGGTTCCGTGAGCGCCCCGGTCGCCTGGACTTCTGCGCGCCCGATGGTCCAGACAGCGGCGCGCTGCATCGCTGCATTCACGGCATCGCCAACCTTATCGAGGACCATGCCGCGACGGCGCATATCCCGGTGCGTTTTGCGGCGACCAAGCTGGTTGAGGGCGACGAGCTGGTAACCGAGGCGCTTCACCTGGATCGCAACGAGCTCGACGCCATCGAGCACATCATTACCCAGATGGAGGGCGAGGCCGGCACCGACCGCCTGTCCGCACTGGCCGATATGCGCTTTAGCTTTATCGGCGACGTGTGCGGGCGTTGCGTCGTCAAGCCGCACGAGAGCCGCGAGCACGTGCGCTCCGTCAAGATCGACCGCATCCTGACGGGTCGCTACACAGCCATTCCGGCGTTTCTGGTGATCATGGGCCTCGTCTTTTGGCTGACGTTTGGCGTGATCGGCGCGGCGTTGCAGGGATTCATGGAGGACGGCATCGCTGCCATCATCGCCTCGGCCGATGCGGGTCTCAAGGCGTTCGGCACCAACGACGTGGTGCGCTCGCTGGCTGTCGACGGCGTGCTTACGGGCGTGGGCAGCGTGCTGACCTTCCTGCCGATTATCGTCGTGCTCTTTTTGTTCCTTTCCATTCTGGAAGACTCCGGATACATGGCACGCGTGGCCTTTGTCATGGATAAGGTACTGCGTCGCTTTGGCCTTTCGGGCCGCAGCTTCGTCCCCATGCTCGTCGGTTTTGGCTGCACCGTGCCGGCTATCATGTCGACCCGTACGCTCCCATCCGAGCACGACCGCAAGATGACGGTCATGCTCACGCCGTTCATGAGCTGCTCGGCCAAGTTGCCGGTCTACGGTCTGCTGTGCGGGGCGTTTTTCCCACAGGCGACGGTTCCCGCCATGGTCTCGCTCTATCTGATTGGCATTGCGATCGGTTGCATCGCGGCTTTGGTGCTCAACCGCACGGCATTTAAGGGCGACCCGGTGCCGTTTATCATGGAGCTTCCCAATTACCGTCTGCCGAGCGTCAAGACGACGGTGATGCTGGCATGGGATAAGGCCAAGGACTTTATTACCAAGGCCTTTACCATTATCTTTGCCGCTACCGTGGTCATCTGGTTCCTTCAGACGTTCGACATTCGCTTTAATGTGGTCGCCGATCAGTCGCAGAGTCTACTTGCCGGTCTGGGTAGCATTATCGCTCCGGCGCTGGCGCCGCTCGGCTTTGGCGATTGGCGTGCGTCGACGGCGCTCGTCACCGGACTTATCGCCAAGGAGAGCGTCATCTCGACCCTCACCGTGCTTTTGGGTGCAACGTCGCCCGCGGCACTGTCGACCATGTTTTCGCCGTTTACCGCTTACGTGTTCCTGGTCTTTACGCTGCTGTATCCGCCTTGTGTGGCGGCAATCGGCGCCGTCAAGAGCGAGCTGGGCGCGCGCTATGCCGTGGCCGTGTTCGCGTTTCAGGTGACGGTCGCCTGGATCGTGGCGTTTGTCGTGCATTCGGCGGGCATATTGCTGGGGTTAGCTTAGTTATTTATTGACGGCGCAACCTCTGTGTGCCGAATTGTTTTCGGCCCCGCATCTGTTGCTGACGGATGCGGGGCCGTTGCTATATAATCGCCTCCGCTCAAAATGATTGGAGACGTTATATATGAGTCAGGCAAGACAAGATGGCATCTCAGTCAAACAGTGGCTCCCGCTTATCGGGCTCGCCTGTTGCGCGTTCGTGTTCAACACGTCGGAGTTTATGCCCATCGGCCTTCTGACTGATATCGCCGCGTCGTTCTCGCTCACCGAGGCCCAAGCCGGCATCATGATCTCGGTCTACGCCTGGGGCGTCATGCTGCTGTCGCTGCCGCTTATGGTGTTTGCCTCGCGCTTTGAGTTCAAGCGTATGCTGCTCGGCGTGCTCGCCGTGTTTTCTCTGGGTCAGTTCCTGTCCGCTGTGGCACCGACCTATCCCATACTGGTCTGTGCACGCCTGGTGGTCGCCTGCGCGCATGCCGTGTTCTGGTCGGTCGCCTCGATTATGGCCTCGCGCCTGGTCGACACCCGCCACGGGGCGCTCGCCATCAGCATGATCGCCACGGGCTCGTCCATCGCGCAGATCTTTGGCCTGCCGATCGGCCGCGCCATCGGGCTGGCCGTGGGCTGGCGCATGACATTCGCCGTGGTCGGGGCCTTCTCTGCCGCCGCGGTGGTGTACCAGGCCGCAGTGTTCCCGGCCATGCCGGCGGGCGAGCGCTTTACCGTCAAACAGCTGCCCGAGCTGCTCAAGAACCCGTTCCTGATCGCGCTCTACGCGGTCACGGTCTTTATGGCGACCGGCTATTACGCAAGCTACAGCTATATCGAGCCCTTCCTGGCGCAGGTCGCGCACGTCGACGCGGGTGCCATCACCATGACGCTGACGGCGTTTGGCTGCTCTGGTCTGCTCGGAAGCTGGCTGTTTGGCCGCCTGTTCGATGGGCATCGCTTCCCGTTCTTGGCTATCACGCTCTCCGGCGTGCCGGTGGCTTTGCTGCTCATGGGTTCGGCCGCATCGTCGCTCGCTGCGGTTCTCGCTGTGTGCGCGCTATGGGGCTGCTGCGCCACGGCCTTCAATGTGGCGTTCCAGGCCGAGCTCATCAAGTACACGCCGGCGGATTCGTCGGCCGTCGCCATGTCGATTTTCTCGGGCCTGTTCAATCTGGGTATTGGTACGGGCACGGCGATTGGTGGCGCCGTGGTTTCGGGCCCCGGTATCGCCTGGATCGGCTTCGTGGGCGGGGCGATCACCGTCGTGGGCGTCATCCTCGCCATCACCGTGCTGTTCCCGGCCATACGCCGCGCAAAGCCCGTCGCCTAGCCACATCCTCCTCATCAGTTGCGGTGAAATACGGACTGCTGGGCCCAATAAACCCGGCAAACAGTCCGTATTTCACCGCAACTTATTTTGGGGGAGAGGATACAAGCCGGGCATACAATGGATATCGTTGTGTTGAGCTTGCCGGGAGGTTGCTATGTGGGCATACGAGACGACGTTCTATCAGATCTATCCGCTGGGCTTTTGCGGAGCTCCGCGCGAAAACGCCGCGCCCGTTGCCGAAGATGAGCTCGCCCAGGCTGCCAACGCCGCGCCCAACCCCGATGCCCCCATCATGAAGATCGCCCAATGGGCCGACTACCTGCAGGAACTCGGCGTTGGCGCTGTGCTCATCAACCCGCCGCTCGAGTCCGATAGCCATGGCTACGACACGCGCAGCCTGCGCCACATCGACCGCCGCCTGGGTGGGGACGCCGACTTTGCCGCCGTATGCGACACGCTGCATGCCCATGGCATCCGCGTGGTGCTCGATGCCGTCTTTAACCATGTGGGCCGTGGCTTTTGGGCCTTCCGCGACGTGCAGGAGCGCAAGTGGGACTCGCCCTACAAGGACTGGTTCCACATCAGCTTTGACGGCGACTCCTGCTATGGCGACGGCTTTTGGTACGAGGGCTGGGAAGGCCATTTTGAGCTTGTAAAGCTCAACCTGCAAAATCCCGCTGTGGTCGATTACCTGCTCGAGTCTGTGCGCCGTTGGACCGACGTCTTTGGCGTCGACGGCCTGCGCCTGGACGTTGCCTATATGCTCGACCGCGACTTCATGCGCCGCTTGCACGCCTTTACCCGTGAGCTCAAGCCTGATTTCGTGCTGATCGGCGAGACGCTCCACGGCGACTACAACCAGATCGTCAACGACGAGATGCTTGACTCCTGCACCAACTACGAGTGCTACAAGGGCCTGTACTCCAGCTTTAACTCGGTCAATATGTTCGAGATCGCGCACTCGCTACACCGTCAGTTTGGCGGCGACCCCTGGTGCATCTACCGCGGCAAGCACCTGCTGTCGTTTGTCGACAACCACGACGTGCCACGCCTGGCGAGCATCCTCACCGACAAGTCTTGCCTGCGTCCCGCCTATGGCATGCTCTTTGGCATGCCGGGCATCCCGTGCGTCTACTATGGCAGCGAGTGGGGAATTGCTGGCGAAAAGGGCGGCTCCGATGGCGACTGGGCGCTGCGCCCTGCGCTCGATGAGCCTGCGCCCAACGAGCTGACGGCGTTCATCACGCAGCTTGCGCACCTTCGCTCGGCCGACGACGCGGCGGCCCGTGCTCTCAACTACGGCGCCTGTCGCAACGTGGTGATCCAGAACAAGCAGCTGCTGTTCGAGCGCGCCTGCGACGACGCGACGGTGCTCGTGGCGGTGAACGCCGTGAACGAGCCCTATACCTTTGGAGCCGGCGAGCTCAACGGCTCCTTCGTCGACCTGCTTGCCGACGATGCGCCCACGGTCGAGCTGACAGGCTCCCTTGAACTTGCACCCTATGAGGTGCGCTATCTGCTGAGGGCCTAGCCCATGGCTGCGTCCGACGAGGGCTATCAACATATTGAGCATGGGTTTGAGCCCGTGTTCGACCAGCACTCGCGCGTTTTGGTGCTCGGGTCGTTTCCCTCGGTGCTTTCGCGTGCCAATGCCTTCTATTACGGCAATCCTCAGAATCGCTTTTGGCGCGTGATGGCCGCCTGCCTCGGTGTGCCTGTGCCGCCCAACGAGGGCGATCCTTTGGCAAGCGGTGAGCCCGCGACGCTCGATGCCTCCATTGCTGCCAAGCGATCCATGCTGCTGAACGGCGGCGTGGCCCTGTGGGATGTGATTGAGAGTTGCGACATTAAGGGCTCGAGCGACGCGAGCATTCGCAACGTTGTGCCGGCACATATCGAGCGCATTGCCGGCGCCGCTTCCATTGAGCAGGTGATATGCAACGGTGGTACAGCTGGCCGGCTCTACAAGCGCTATCTACAAGAACGCACCGGGCTGCCCGCCATCGTCCTGCCCTCGACAAGTCCTGCCAATGCGGCATGGCGCCTGGAGCGGCTTGTCGAGCGGTGGAGCGGCGCCGCTGATTGGCGGGCTTCTTCGATTTAGCAGTTTGAGTGCTTGGCAAGACGTCTCATAACGGCGTGCCAGATTGGTGTGGGCAGTGCAGGCTCGGCGCGCACCATGCCTTCGGTGTCGACGCCGCCCGTTGCGGCGCCACCGAGCTTCTGCGCGTGTTCGACGGAACACCCCATGCGAACGGCGCCCACGAGCTTGTCCATGGCCTCCGAAAACGGTCGCCGCAAGAGTCCCATGCGCGGGGAGCGACGAAGCGCCGCAATGCCGCTGTCGGCGCAGATGACAACGCCGCCACACCACAATTGGCCCTGGCGCTCGCATGCCTTGTGCAGACGAACGGCGGCCCAACGCGCCTGCTCAGCGCCCTCTTGTGCGGCTCGAATCACGGCATAGACACGCGTTCCCGTACCGCCAAGGCGATCGAGTATCTGCTCGACAGCGATCATCGCCTCATCATCAAATGCACCATTAACAGCGAGCACCATGCCATTGACTGCACCGGCGTCATTTGCCTCCAAATCGACCCGGCGGGGGAGCGTGGTGCCAGAAAGCTGAGCATAGGCGGCAATGGCATCCTGCAGGTCCCAGAGCAAAAACTCAAGATCGGCGCTATCGGGAATGCTGATATACGCAATGGTTCGCAACGTTTTTGGCACATCGCCGCGTGCGGTCGTCTCCATGCCGCCTCCTTTCCGGTTCGTTTCCGTTTAGGTTACACCGTCTGGCGGCGCCTCGCCGCGCTATCCTAGTGCAACCCTTACGAAAGGAACGCCATGCGCCTGCCCATGAATACCTCGCTTGCCACGCTCAAGCCCTCCGGCATCCGTCGGATTAACGCGCTCGCTGCCCAGCACCCAGGATGCATTGCGCTCGCGCTCGGCGAGCCCGATTTTCCCACGCCCGATGTGATTAGCGCCGAAGTGACTGCCTCGCTGGACCGCGGCGACACGCACTATCCGCCCAACAACGGTCGCCCCGCCCTGCGCGAGGCGCTGTCTGCCTACATGGAGGACGCGGGCCTGGCGTTTTCGGCCGACGAGGTCATCCTGACCGACGGCGCGACCGAGGCTCTGTCGGCAACATTCATGGCTATGCTCAACCCCGGCGACGAGGTCATTATCCCCACGCCGGCCTTTGGCCTGTACGAGAGCATCGTCGTGGCCAACCACGCCAAAGCGGTCTATTTGGACACGGAGCCCGCACAATTTCAGATTGACGAGGACGCCCTTCGCGCCTGCGTGACGTCGGCGACGAAGGCCATCGTCATCTGCTCGCCCAACAATCCCACGGGCTGTATCCTCAACGCGGCTTCGCTCGACGCCGTGGCGCGCGTGGCGGAGCAGGCGGGCATCTACGTAGTCTGCGACGACGTATACAACCGCCTCGTCTATGTGGACGGCTACGAGCGCTTTGCCCAGCGCCACCCGGAGCTGCGCGAGCAGACGGTCGTCATCGAGAGCTTTTCCAAACCCTGGGCCATGACGGGCTGGCGCTTGGGCTGGCTCGCAGCCGCAGCCCCCGTCACCGCCGAGATCGCAAAGGCCCACCAATACCTAGTATCGAGCGCCGTCTCCTTCGAGATGGACGCCGCGGCGCGAGCCCTGACCGTCGACCCAACCCCCATGCTCAAAGTCTATCGAGCTCGCCGCGAACGCGTGCTCGCAGCCCTAGACGCCATGGGCCTCGACGTAGTGGAACCGGCAGGCGCCTTCTACGCCTTCCCCAGCATCAAACAATTCGGCCTAACCAGCGAAGACTTCTGCATCAAAGCCATCAAAGAAGCCGGCGTAGCCCTAGTCCCAGGCGACTGTTTCGGCACCGAAGGCCACATCCGCCTAAGCTACTGCGTCTCCGACCAAGATCTAGACGAAGGCCTCCACCGCCTGTCCACCTTCCTTTCAACCCTGTAGCCCAACGGGACCCAAACCATCAGCCCACCGACCCAAGCATCATGAGTGGGGCGCGCCGCTCAACGGACACGAGGATTCGCCGCAAAGTTACCGCAGCTCCGGCCCGAGGGGACGGGTCGAGATTTTCGTAGATTCCGCACGAGCCGAAGGCCACTTAATGTGGCCTTCGTGCGAGCCAGGACTTGACCGAGCGAAAATCTCGACCCGTCCCCTCGGACCGGAGCGTATGCAGGGTTTGTGTGCGAATCCTCGCGCCCGTTGACCGACGCCGGGGTCCCCGCCATAATACTTTCGGTTCACGCACGAATCCGCTGCCAGAGACAGCCGGCGCAAACGGGTCTTACCCGCGAGCTTAATGGGACTTCCCGCCAGCCGAGGTGGTCGAGTAGATATGTCTTCTCGCCCCCGTCGCTCATGCAGCGCGGGGGCTTTCTTTTTGGACATGCCCCCGTCACGTCCTTGTGGCGGACCGTGCCCGGAAAGAATTCGAGGAGGTGTAATTCATGCCCCAGCAGTACAAAATCGACAAGGTTGCAGAGATCGAGTCCCGTATCGCCGAGAACGCCGGTCTGTTCGTCGTCAACTACAACGGTCTGACGGTTAAGCAGGCTCAGGAGCTGCGTCATCAGCTTCGCGAGTGCGGCGCCGAGATGAAGGTCTACAAGAACAACCTGGTCAAGATCGCTCTCAAGAACCAGGAGCAGCCCGAGATCGACGAGATCCTCGCCGGCCCCGTCGCTTATGTGTTCTACGAGACCGAGCCGGTCGAGGCCGCTAAGGCCCTTAAGGACTTCTCCGCTAAGTCCAAGGGCGTCCTTGAGATCAAGGGCGGTATCTCCGACGGCAAGGCCGTTTCCGCCGATGATGTTAAGGCTATCGCCGAGCTGCCCACCAAGGATCAGCTTCTCGGCCAGATCGCCGGTCTCATCTCCGGTTTCGCTCGCGACATCGCTGTCTGCGTCAACGGCGTTTCCTCTGGTCTCGCTCGTTCGATCCAGCAGGTCTCCGAGCAGAAGGCAGCCTAGTTGCTGTTTTCACCCGCGGCGGCAACGCCGCACCCCTGGCGCATTCGCGCCGTGTTTTAACTGATCTCCGTGCATCCGCACGGAAACCGAAAGGACTTAGAAATGGCTAAGCTTACCACCGATGAGATCATCGATGCTCTTAAGGAAATGACCCTTCTCGAGGCTTCCGAGCTCGTCAAGGCTATCGAGGACACCTTCGGCGTTTCCGCCGCTGCTCCTGCTGCTGTTGTCGCCGCTCCCGCTGCTGGCGCTGCTGAGGCCGAGGAGAAGACCGAGTTTGACGTCGTGCTCGAGGGCTTCGGCGACAACAAGATTCAGGTCATCAAGGCCGTCCGTGAGCTCACCAACCTTGGCCTGAAGGAGGCCAAGGAGGTCGTCGAGGGCGCTCCCAAGGCTGTTCTCGAGGGTGCCAAGAAGGAGGACGCCGAGGCTGCCAAGGAGAAGCTCGAGGCTGCTGGCGCTGCTGTCACCCTCAAGTAATCAGGCTTTCTCGCTAGATTCCTTTGCAGACGGGGTTCGCATTGCGAGCCCCGTCTTTTTTATTTTTCGGTCCCTCGGCATCGGTTGCTCAAACTGCCATGTTCTATGATTTGCGTCGTATCGGGTGCCCTGCCGTTGGACAATAAAATTGCACCATTCGAGCAATAATTTGCGTTGACCTGCTGAAGAATTGTCTCTGCCTTGTAGCGACATATAGTTCCAGCGGTAAGATGCTTGGGTATCGCAATTTGGTCTGCGGCTGTGTGCCGCACGCATGGGGCGCTTTTGCGCCTGCGAAAGGATCTTTGAATAACATGAAGGCAATCATCCCCGCCGCCGGTCTTGGCACGCGTTTTCTGCCTGGCACCAAGTGCACGCCCAAAGAGATGCTGCCGGTGCTCGACAAGCCCGTCATTCAGTACGTCGTCGAGGAGGCGCTCGAGCCCGAGGAGGTCGACGATGCCATCATCGTTACTTCTCCCGGTAAGCCCGAGCTGCTGAGCTACTTCCAGCCCGATCGCTCGCTCGAGAACCTGCTGCGCGAGCGCGGCAAGAACGCCTATGCCGATGCCGTAGCCCACGCTGGCGGTATGCCGGTCGACTTCCGTTATCAGTACGAGCCCAAGGGCCTCGGCCATGCTATTCGCTCTGCTGCCGACGCCGTGGCAGGGGAGAACTTCCTGGTTCTTCTGGGCGACTACGTTGTGCCTAACCGTGACATCTGCGACAAGATGCTCGCCGTTTCCAAGGAGCACGGTGGCGCTTCGGTTATCGCCGTCGCTGCTTGCTCGCCCGAGGAGGTCAGCCGCTACGGCGTTATCGCCGGTGAGCGCGTCGGTTCGCTCGAGGGTGCCGAGGACGTTGCCGATGCCGAGCCGGGCGCTGTCTGGCGGATCGGCGGTCTGGTCGAGAAGCCCGCTCCCGAGGCTGCTCCGTCCAACCTGTACATCGTCGGTCGCTACCTGCTGAGCCCGCTGGTCATGGACCTGCTGGTAGATCAGCAGGCCGGCAAGGGCGGCGAGATCCAGCTGACCGACGCCATGGCCCGTTCGCTTGACCGTGAGGCCATGTACGCAGTCGTCATCGACCCGCTGTCGGGCTACGACACCGGCACTCCCTCTGGCTGGATGGCCACCAACGCCCTCATGGCCGCAAGCGATCCTCGCTTCGCAGACGCCTTCTGGGACGCCATCGACGAGCGCGGCGGATTGATGCGCAAATAAGCCTTCGGGCATCGACATTTGCGGGTGCGGACTTCGGTCTGCACCCGTTTTTGTTCGCGGGCCAGTTAAACCGTTGCGGGAGGCCGGCGTTGTCCTGCAGGGGAGTGTGCGTTCACAGAAAATATATGAACAGATGTTCGATACACACCTATCTACCTGCGTGTTTTCTGTCGAAAAACTTTGCTACTCCAAAAACTCAATCGCGTCAAGGCTTTTCTTGCCCAACGGTCGGTACCTGATAAACTATTAGGTTGCGATAACTGGCGAAGCTATGCCTCGCCAACCCACCGAGCATTTCCGTGAAGGAGGAAAAACCTGGTGACCTACGCATACACTGCCACTGAGCGCAAGCGCGTCAGCTTCGGGAAAATCCCGGAGGCCATGGAGCTCCCCAACCTTATCTCTGTTCAAAGGGAATCCTTTGAGCGTTTTAAGGACGAGGGCCTTCGTGAGGCGTTCAAGGAATCCAGCCCCATCCAGAGCCAGAACCATGTTCTCGAGGTTACCTTCGGCGAGCATCAGTTCGGCGATCCCGCGCACACCGTCGAGGAGTGCCGCGAGAAGGACATGACCTATCAGGCTCCGCTTCTGACCGACGTCCGTCTCACCAACAAGGAGACCGGCGAGATCAAGGAGCAGCTCGTCTTTATGGGCGACTTCCCCATGATGACCGATCAGGGCACCTTTATCATCAACGGTACCGAGCGTATCGTCGTCTCCCAGCTCGTTCGTTCCCCGGGCGTGTACTACAGCTCCGAGATGGATTCGGGCAAGCAGATCTACAAGGCCCAGATCATCCCGTCCCGCGGTGCCTGGCTCGAGTTTGAGGTCGACAAGCGCGACCAGCTCATGGTCTCCATCGACCGTAAGCGTAAGCAGAGCGCCACGATGTTCCTGCGCGCCCTTGGCATCGCTGTCACCAACGACGACATCATCGAGCTGCTCGGCAACTCCGATGTGATCAAGCGCACCCTCGAGCGCGATACCGCCCTCACCCGCGAGGACGCCCTCATCGAGATCTACCGTCGCCTGCGCCCGGGCGAGCCTCCCACCGTGGATGCTTCCCGCAGCCTGCTCGAGGGCCTGCTCTTTAACCCGCAGCGCTACGATCTGGCCCGCGTCGGTCGCTACAAGGTCAACAAGAAGCTCAACCTCACCACCGAGGAAGAGGTCACGGTGCTCACCGACGAGGATATCGTCGCTACGCTGCGCTACCTCCTGTCTCTCGCTGCCGGCGAGCAGGGCTTCAAAGTCGACGACATCGACCACTTTGGCAACCGCCGCATCCGTACCGTCGGCGAGCTCGTCGCCAACCAGTTCCGTATCGGCATGAGCCGTATGGAGCGCGTCGTCCGTGAGCGCATGAGCTCCCAGGACATCGACGAGATCACCCCGCAGTCGCTCATCAACATCCGCCCGATCGTGGCCTCCATCAAGGAGTTCTTCGGTTCCTCGCAGCTCTCGCAGTTCATGGACCAGGCGAACCCCCTGACCGGTCTGACCCACAAGCGCCGTCTGTCCGCACTCGGCCCTGGCGGTCTTGCCGGCCACAAGTCCGGTTCCAGCCGTCGCACCAACGTGCCGACGGCCGTCCGCGACGTTCACAACTCGCACTACAGCCGCATGTGCCCGATCGAGACCCCCGAAGGCCCCAACATCGGCCTGATCGGCTCGCTCGCCCTCTACGCCCGCGTCAACGAGTACGGCTTCATCGAGGCTCCGTTCCGTCGCGTCGAGAACGGCGTTGCCACCGACCAGATCGACTGGATGACCGCTGACGAGGAAGAGAAGCACGTCATCGCGCCGGCCAACACGCCGCTCGATCCCAAGACCAACGAGTTCATCACGACCGATGCCGAGGGCAAGATCGTTCGTCCGCACACCGTGATCGCCCGTACCCGCGACTTCGACGGCTCCTTCGGCGCTCCCGCTGACGTGCCTGTCGAGGACGTCGACTACATGGACGTCTCGCCGCGTCAGATGCTCTCCGTCGCAGCCACGCTGATCCCGTTCCTTGAGCACGACGACGCCAAGCGTACGCTCATGGGCGCCAACATGCAGCGTCAGGCCGTGCCGCTGGTTCACCCCGCCGCTCCCTATGTCGGTACCGGCATGGAGCGTCGCGCCGCCCTGGACTCTGGCGAGGTCACCCTGGCCAAGAACGCCGGCGAGGTCATCTTTGCTGACGCTTCCAAGATTATCGTCAAGCATGCCGGCGGCATGGACGAGTATCACCTGGCCAAGTACCAGCGCTCCAACCAGTCCACCTGCATCAACCACCGTCCGCTCGTGCGCGTCGGTGACACCGTTGAGCAGGGCGAGCCTCTGGCCGACGGTCCTTCGACCGATCATGGCGAGCTCGCACTGGGCCAGAACCTCACCGTGGCATACATGCCGTGGGAAGGCTTCAACTACGAGGACGGTATCGTCGTGTCCGAGCGCCTGGTGGCCGAGGACCTGCTGACGACCATCAATATCACCCGTCACGAGATCGACGCCCGCGACACCAAGCTCGGCCCCGAGGAGATCACCCGCGAGATCCCGAACCTCTCCGAGGACATGCTTGCCAACCTCGACGAGGACGGCATCATCCGCATCGGCGCCGAGGTCGGCCCTGGCGACATCCTGGTCGGCAAGGTCACGCCTAAGGGCGAGAGCGCTCTGACCGCCGAGGAGCGCCTGCTGCGCGCCATCTTCGGTGCCAAGGCCCACGACGTCCGCGATACCTCCCTTAAGATGCCTCACGGCGCTTACGGCCGCGTCATCGACGTCGTCCGCTTTAGCCGCGAGAACGGCGACGACCTGGCCCCCGGCGTCAACGAGCAGGTGCGCGTCTACGTCGCCCAGCGTCGTAAGATCCAGCAGGGCGATAAGATCGCCGGCCGCCACGGCAACAAGGGTGTTATCTGTAACGTTCTGCCGGTCGAGGACATGCCCTACATGGCTGACGGTACCCCGATCGACGTTATCCTCAACCCGCTGGGCGTTCCTTCGCGTATGAACGTCGGCCAGCTGCTCGAGTGCCACCTTGGCTGGGCTGCTGCCTGCGGTTGGGATACCGAGCAGGCCGACTCCGACAAGTACGTCCCCGGTCCGTTCTTCACCGCCACGCCCGTCTTCGACGGCGCCAAGGAGGACGAGATCGCCGAGGTCATTCGTCGTGCCAACAAGAACATGCTCAACAAGGCCACCGCTGCCTTTGGCGATCACATGCGCCCCGAGTTCGTCACCCAGCTTGACGAGCGCGGCAAGACCCGTCTGTTCGACGGCCGTACCGGCGAGGAGTTCCGCGAGCCCATTACCGTGGGTACGTCCTACATCCTCAAGCTCGGCCACATGGTCGACGACAAGATCCACGCCCGTTCGACTGGCCCTTACAGCCTGGTTACCCAGCAGCCTCTGGGCGGCAAGGCCCAGTTCGGCGGCCAGCGCTTCGGCGAGATGGAAGTTTGGGCACTGTACGCTTACGGCGCTTCCAACGTCCTGCAGGAGATCCTGACCGTCAAGTCCGACGATACCGTGGGCCGCGTCAAGACCTACGAGTCCATCGTCAAGGGCGAGAACGTTCCTGTCCCGGGTATCCCCGAGTCCTTCAAGGTTCTCGTCAAGGAGATCCGCTCCCTCGCGCTGGACATCGAGCCCATGCACGATGCCGACGAGGACGCCTCCGCCCCTGTGACCGCCGAGGAGACCTCTGCTCTCGACGACCTGGCTGCGCTCGCCGGCGTTGACACCGACGTCGAGGCCGAGGATGCCGAGACCGCCGAGGCACCCGAGGCTGTCGCCGCCACGACCACTGATAAGGAGTAGTTGACTGTGGCAGATTTCGAAGCTACTGATTTTGACTCGGTAAAGATCTCCCTTGCCTCCGCCGACCAGATCCGTTCCTGGTCGCACGGTGAGGTCAAGAAGCCGGAGACCATCAATTACCGTACCCTCAAGCCCGAGAAGGACGGCCTGTTCTGCGAGAAGATCTTCGGTCCCGCCAAGGACTGGGAGTGCTCCTGCGGCAAGTACAAGGGCATCCGCTTTAAGGGCATCGTCTGCGAGCGCTGCGGCGTCGAGGTCACCTCGGCCAAGGTGCGTCGCGACCGCATGGGCCACATCGAGCTCGCCGCTCCCGTGTCCCACATCTGGTACTTCAAGAGCCCCACGAGCTTCCCGATGAGCCGTATGCTCGACATCAAGTCCAAGGACCTCGAGAAGGTTCTGTACTTTGCCAGCTACATCATCACCGAGGTTGACTACGAGGCTCGCGAGGCCGACGCTGACGACCTGCGCGAGGAGCTCGCCGCCGATCTGGAAGAGATCGATGCCGAGTGCGCCCGCCAGATCGAGTCCCTCAAGGAGCAGGGCGACCCCGAGAACTTTGACGAGTTCTCCGACGAGGAGCCGCTGACCCCCGAGGAGATCGCCTCTGGCATCGTCGACATCGAGGAAGAGTGCAAGGACGAGAAGCAGCTCCGCACGGACGCCTTCAACGCCTTCATGAAGCTCACCGAGCGCGACCTCATCTCCGATGAGCCGCTGTTCCGCGAGATGACCCGCTACTACTCCATGTACTTCAAGGGTGGCATGGGTGCCGAGGCCGTCCGCGACCTGCTCGCTGCCATCGACCTTCCTTCCGAGGCCGAGAAGCTCAAGGCCATCATTGCCGACGAGGATTCCCAGAAGCAGAAGCGCGAGAAGGCCGTCAAGCGCCTCGAGGTCGTTGACGCCTTCCTGAAGGGTGGCAACAGCCCCGCGAACATGATCCTGGATGTCATCCCGGTCATTCCGCCCGATCTGCGCCCGATGGTCCAGCTCGACGGCGGTCGCTTTGCCGCGTCCGACCTCAACGACCTGTATCGTCGCGTGATCAACCGTAACAACCGACTCAAGCGCCTGCTCGACCTGGACGCCCCTGCGATCATCGTGAACAACGAGAAGCGCATGCTCCAGGAGTCCGTGGACGCCCTGTTCGACAACGGCCGTCGTGGTCGCCCGGTCTCTGGCCGTGGCGGTCGCCCGCTCAAGTCACTCGCCGAGGCCCTCAAGGGCAAGCAGGGTCGTTTCCGTCAGAACCTGCTGGGCAAGCGTGTCGACTACTCCGGCCGTTCGGTAATCGTTACCGACCCCAAGTTGCTGCTGCACCAGTGCGGTCTGCCCAAGACCATGGCGCTGGAGCTCTTCAAGCCCTTCGTCATGAAGCGCCTGGTCGAGCTCGGCAAGGTCGAGAACATCAAGGGCGCCAAGCGCGCTATCGACCGCGGTGCCACCTTTGTGTGGGATATCCTCGAAGAGGTCATCGACGGCCGCGTCGTGCTGCTCAACCGTGCACCGACCCTGCACCGTCTGTCCATCCAGGCCTTTGAGCCGGTGCTGGTCGAGGGCAAGGCTATCCACCTGCATCCGCTGGTCTGCTCGCCCTTCAACGCCGACTTCGACGGCGACCAGATGTCTGTCCATGTGCCGCTGTCCAGCCAGGCTCAGGCCGAGGCTCGCGTGCTTATGCTCTCTGCGAACAACCTGCGCTCGCCGGCATCCGGCAAGCCGGTTAACATCCCCTCGCAGGACATGATCATCGGTGTGTACTACCTGACCCAGGTCCGCGACGGTCTGCCGGGCGAGAACCACGTGTTCGCCAGCTTCGACGACGCGCTGCACGCCTATGACTGCCGCTCCGAGGTCGACATGCAGGCCAAGATTCAGGTCCGCGTGTCCGCTGCCGACGCCAATGTCATCAACGAGGACGGCACCCGTATCTTCCGCGTCAAGAACGGCAAGAACGAGTTTGTCGACTACGACGTCACCGGCAACAAGACCGCGCGCTTCGAGACCTCTATCGGCCGCATCATCTTCAACCGCCAGTGCCTGCCCGAAGACTACGAGTTCATGAACTACAAGATGGTCAAGGGCGACGTGGCCAAGCTGGTTGCGGACTGCTGCGATCGCTATCCCGAGGCCAAGGTCGGCCCGATCCTCGACGCCATCAAGTACTCCGGCTTCCACTACGCTACCCGCGCCGGCCTCACCATCTCGGTGTGGGACGCTCTCATCCCTGCCGAGAAGCAGGAGCTGCTCGATCGCGCCCAGGCCAACGTCGACCAGATCAACGAGTACTTCGAGGAGGGCTTCATCAACGAGACGGAGCGCCACATCGAAGTCGTTAACGAGTGGACCGCTTGTACCGATAAGGTTGCAGCGCTCATGCTCGACTTGTTCGACGAGGAGAACCCGCTCTACATGATGGCCGACTCCGGCGCCCGTGGTTCTAAGACCCAGCTGCGTCAGCTCGGCGGCATGCGTGGCCTGATGGCAGACATGTCCGGCGAGACGATCGACCTTCCCATTAAGGCGAACTTCCGCGAGGGCCTGCTGCCGCTCGAGTACTTCATTTCGACCTACGGCGCCCGTAAGGGCCTGGTCGATACCGCATCCCACACCTCAGACTCTGGTTACCTGACCCGTCGTCTGGTCGACGTGGCCCAGGACGTCATCGTCCGCGAGGAGGACTGCGGTACGCACGAGGGCGTCACCTACAACCTCATCATCCCCGGCACCACCGACCTCAACACCGACCTCGTCGGCCGTTGCTTCATCGAGGACGTCGTGGCTCCCGATGGCACCGTGCTCTTTGAGCAGGACGGCTACATCGAGAAGGTCGCTGACATCCAGAAGATGGTCGATGCCGGCCTTAAGAAGGTCAAGCTTCGCGCACTGCTCACCTGCCGCTCCAAGTACGGCGTGTGCCAGAAGTGCTACGGCTGGGATCTTTCCACCCGTCGTCCGGTCGCCATCGGTACTGCCGTCGGCATTATTGCCGCCCAGTCCATCGGCGAGCCCGGTACGCAGCTTACGATGCGTACCATTCACTCCGGCGGCGTCGCTGGCGTCGACGATATTACGCAGGGTCTGCCTACGGTCAGCCGTATGTTCGATATCGTCGGCAACGTCAACGAGAAGATTCTGGGTCGCGAGGCCGAGCTGGCTCCGTACTCCGGTCACCTCTCGATTAAGCCCGAGAAGTCCGAGTACGTGCTGACGCTCACCGACTCCGAGGATCACACCCGTGTCCTCGACGAGCGTCGCGTCCCCGCTTCGGTGCGCTTTATGCCCGAGATCGAGGACGGCTGCGAGGTTCGCGCCGGCGACCAGATCACGAAGGGCTTCGTCAACTTCCGCAACCTGCGCAAGCTGACCGACATCGAGTCGACGATGCACACCTTCGTCGAGAGCGTCAAGGACGTCTACACCAGCCAGGGCGTCGACCTGAACGACAAGCACATCGAGGTGCTCGCACGTCAGATGCTGCGTCGCGTTCAGATCACCAACCCCGGCGACTCCAAGTACCTGCTTGGTCAGTACGTCGACCGCTACGAGTTCGCCGACGAGGTCGAGCGCGTTGCCCGTCTGGGCGGTCAGGCTCCTGTGGCCGAGCCCGTCATCCTGGGTACGCTCAAGGTCGCGTCCAACATCGATTCCTGGCTGTCGAGCGCTTCGTTCATCCGTACCGCCGGCGTCCTTACCGAGGCTGCCATCGAGGGCAAGGTCGACCACCTGCTCGACCTTAAGTCCAACGTCATCGTCGGTAAGAAGATCCCGGCTGGTACTGGCCTCAAGCCGTACGCCAACGCCAAGCTGACGTATCGCACGGCCGACGGCTACGTGGACATCGATGGCCCGGCTTCGCCCAACGCCAAGTCGCTGCCCGAGTGGGCTCCTGTGGAGCTCAAGGACCTGGACGAGCAGCTCCCGCAGCAGCTCGACTGGGCCGGCTACGACGAGTTCGGCGGTGCTGACGGTTCGTTCACCCGCAACGGCCACACCATCTCCGCCGAGAAGGCTCGTCTGTACCTGTTCGACGATCTGGGCGTGTCGCAGCGCTGGACCAACAAGTTCAGCGAGGTCGGCATCGAGACGGTCGGCGACCTGGTTGGCAAGTCCGAGGAGGATCTGCTGCGCATCGATGGCATCGGTGCCAAGGCGATCGAGGAGCTCCGTGACGGCCTCGAGGCCCACGATCTGCTCTACATCCTCGAGAACAACGACGACGTTGCCGACGAGGAAGACCTCTCGCAGCTGCTGCAGATGGTCTTTAGCCCCGACGGTCCGGACGATATCCTGCTGGGTACTTCCGCTCCGACGCATCACGCCGACGCCGACGAGGAGCTCCTGGGCGCTCCGATTGACGACAAGAAGGCTCCCGCCAACGGCGCGATCAACGAGGACATGGCTTCCCTCGACGAGCTGCTCAATCAGCTCGTGGACACCGACGACGCCGAAGAGGCCAAGGACAACGACGAGGAGTAATTTCCTAGTACGTTAACCGCCCTTCCAAAGACCCGCTACCCAACAGGGAAGCGGGTCTTTTTTGGTGAGGAACGTTGCCCCGACGAGCACGTCGGATTCCCGGAACGGGCCGCCCGCTGTTTAAGTTTGTCGCGAGTTCCGCACGCAAAGGAAAGCACTTAATGTG
>UREM01000012.1 GCA_900546775.1 uncultured Collinsella sp.
TCGACACCGCCGAGTTCGCGATCCCCGGCCTTGACGACGAGTTCCGCGTCATCGTGTCTCCGTGGATCCTCTCCTCGCTGATCACCGACCGCCTTGCTGCTTACTACGAGACGGTCACCAAGCACAACCTCAACTATCGCCGCTACTATCACCAGTTCGACTACTAATCGGTGATAAATAAGCTACTGATCAAGAAGCACCCTGCCCGGGCGCATGCGTCCGGGCATTTTTATGCCGAAATTCGCAAGAAAGGGGAATCGAATGAGGCAGTTTATCGTGGCGTCCCATGCTCATTTCGCGTCTGGAATCGTCGAGAGCATCGGCCTGCTCTCCGGCGAGCGCGAAAACGTCCATGCGCTGTCTATGTATGTCGACGGAAACGAGGACCTGGTCAAGGAGGCTGCAGCGATTCTGGACGGCTTTGCCGCGGACGATGAGGTCGTCGTTTGCACCGACCTCTTTGGTGGCAGCGTCAACAACGAGTTCACCAAGATCGTCCAGACGCGCCCCAACACGCACCTGGTGACCAATATGAACCTGCCACTCCTTATTCAGCTGCTGTTCGTACCCGACTCCACCCCGATCGATGAGGCCATTCGCCAGATCGTCGAGGCGGACGACACCAAGGTCAAGTACGTCAACGACCTGCTGGGGCAGGCCGAACTCGATGAGTTTTAACCACTAGGGAGCACATCATGATTCAGATGATTCGCGTGGACTATCGACTGCTTCACGGCCAGGTTGCCGTTAGCTGGACCTCGGCTCTGGGTGCCGACTGCATCCTGTTGGTGAGCGACACGGTCCTCAATGACAAGCTTCGTCTACAGGCCCTATCCCTCGCAAAGCCGGAGGGCTGCAAGGTCGTCGTCAAAAACACCGAGGATGCCGTCAAGGCGCTCCAGAGCGGTGTGACCGATAAGTACAAGCTCTTCGTGGTTTGCGAGACGATCCAGCAGGCCGGTGCCGTCGCCAAGGCGATGGGCGTCAAGAAGATCAACCTCGGCAATGTTGCCTTTAGCGAGGATGCCCGCCAGGTCTCGACCAGCGTATTTCTCACGCCCGAAAACGAGGCATACGTCAAAGAGCTGCTCGGCGAGGGCTACGAGCTGTTCATTCAGATGATTCCGGCAGATGCGAAGACTGACGCCGCGAAGGTCATCGGTTAGGGGCCATCATGCTTATCAAGACAATCCTGATTTTCCTTATTGCCCTTTTGGGTTATTCCGAGTGGCTGACGGGCACGAGCTACCTCCAGCGCCCGATCGTGCTCGGACCTCTGGTTGGCCTTGTCATGGGCGACATGGTGACCGGCACGATCATGGGCGCCACGATGGAGCTTGCCATGGTCGGCGCCATCTCGGTCGGTGCGTATAACCCGCCCGATACGATTTCCGGAACCATCCTGGGCGTGTCGCTTGCCATGCAGGCCGGTGCGGACGCTTCGGCGGCCCTGACCCTGGGCATTCCCATCGCAACGATCGTCCTGGCGCTCGATACCGCCCTGGGCCAGCCGGTGATGCTGCTGCTGGTGCACCGTATCGACAAAAACGTCGAGGACGGAGACACCAAGGCCATCACGCGCAACATGCTTATCGCGGGTTATGCGCAGAGCTGGTGCGGCCTGCTGATTATTCCCCTGGCATTCTTCTTTGGCGCCGATGCCGTCGCCAGCCTGCTCAACATCATCCCCGATTTCGTTCAGACCGGCATGGATGTCGCCGCCGCCTTCTTGCCCGCACTCGGCTTTGCGATGCTGGCGCAGATGATTATGAACAAAACGGTGGCTCCGTTCTTCTTCGCTGGCTTCTTCCTCGTCGCCTACTTTGGCATTAGCACGACGGGCGTGGCGATCTTTGCCGCGATCATCGTCGTCGCGATGACGGTTTTGGGCGAGAAGAAAAAGGCGGAGCAGCCCGCAGTGGCAACCGAGGATCCTGCGATTGGGAGTGGGTTCGATGAGTTTTAAGTTTGAGTCTTCTTATGACGGGCTGATTTCCCGCGCAGACCTTAAGAAGCTGTTCTGGCGCTCGATTCCCTATGAGCATTCCTGGAACTACGAGCGTATGGGCCATATCGGCTTTATGTGGGCCCTTATGCCGATCCTTCGCAAGCTGTATCCGCAGGATGCAGACTTTAAGGCCGCACTCAAGCGCCATATGGAGCTCTATAACGTCACGCCGTACATCTCGACGCTCCCCATGTCCATTGCTGCCGCAATGGAAGAGGTCAACGCTACTGACGATAGCTTTGACACGAGCGCGATCTCTAATGTCAAGCTTGCTTTGATGGGACCGCTGTCCGGCGTGGGCGATGCCTTCTACTGGGGCACGCTGCGAATTTTGGCAACGGGTGTCGGCACGTCGCTGGCGCTGCAGGGCTCTATTCTTGGCCCGATTTTGTTCCTGCTCGTGTTCAACGTCCCTCACTACATCATCCGTTACCTGCTGACGTTTGTGGGATATCGCTTTGGCTCGGACATGATCAGCAAGGTCCAGGAATCGGGCATTATGGACACGATCGTCAAGATGGCCTCTATCATGGGCGCCATGGTGATCGGCGCTATGACCATGGAGATGGTCACCGTGGACATTCCGCTCATGGTCGGCGCGGGCGATGGCGCTCAGACGCTCGCCGAGCTGCTCAACGGAATCTTCCCGGGCTTTGTCACGATGGGGCTGTTTGGAATTGTCTATCTCATGCTCAAGAAGAAGATGAATCCGCTGCTCATCATGCTCGTGATCCTACTCGTGAGTATCGCCGGCGCGTTCTTTGGAGTGCTTGGTGTCCAGTAGGGTATCCGTCATAATTAAAACAATATAAGAGGGGGCGTCGCGCACATTGTGCTGCGGCGCCATTTTGCCGAAAGGTGGACAAGATGGAGTATCCGCAGCTTGCCGTCATGAATATCAGCCATCGTTATTTTGACCTTGAGGAATTCTTTTCCTCGGCAGCGGCCTCGGGCTACACGTGTTGCGAGCTTTGGACCGGGGCGATGCATCTGTATGTCGATTGCCATGGATACGATTCGATCGAGCAGGTGCGGGAGCTGTCACAGCGGTATGGGGTTCGGATTGTGGGGCTTTGTCCCGAACAGAACAACCCCAAGCCGTGGAATATCGCGGCGCGCGGGAATGAGGCGCGTACCCGCACGCTCGCGTACTTTAAGAACGTTGTGGATATCGCGGCGGAACTTGGAGCCGAGCAGGTCATGGTCTCGAGCGGCTGGGCATTTTTGAACGAGCCGATCGAGGACGCGTGGGGCCGCAGTGCCTCGATGCTGCGTGCGATTGCCGAGCATGCGGGAGAACGCGGCGTGCGACTGGTGCTCGAGGCTCTACAACCGGTTGAGTCGATAATCGTGAACTCGGCGGCCGACACGAAGCGCATGATTGAGACAGTTGACCATCCGGCACTTAAGGCGTGTCTGGATATGGGCGCCATGGCGGTGGCGGGGGATACCATCGACGATTATTTCGATCTGCTTGGCGATGATGTCGCCCACGTGCATTTTGTCGATGTTGCGGCAGATGGCACGACGCATCTTGCCTGGGGCGACGGCGACCGCGATATGCGCGCCGACCTGGATAGGCTGGTGGCGCGCGGCTATCGCGGAGTTGTTTCGGCCGAGACCTATGACGGGCGCTATTTTGCCGACCCCGCAGCTGCCGATGCGCAGGTAATGGCAGAGTATCGTCGTGCGATTGGCGCCTAGGTGGGGTCGGGCTGCGGCAACCTACCCTATGTTTCCAGATGAATACGGTGTGAGCGGCTGCGACGGATTTTCCCCGCAAGCACTCTAGTATGCTAAAGTACCCAGAAGACCGGCGGAGCTACGCCGGTCTTCTGCTCTATATGAAACACAGCATGAGGAGGCTCACCAGATGACGGCCACACCGTGGGGATTCCGGGACATATTGCCCGAGGAGGCTCAGGCGCGCGAGGAGATTGCGCTGACGGTGAAGGGCTGCTTCAGGGAGCATCATTACCTTCCGGTCGAGACGCCGCTGCTCGAGGACAAGGGCTCGCTCGAGGAGGGCGGCCGCATTGCGGACACCCCGTTTAAGCTCTTTGATGACGACGGTCGCCTGCTGGTGGTCCGTCCCGACAACACGCTGCCGATCGTGCGCTTGGTTTCGACCCGCATGCGCGCGGCCGATCTGCCGCTGCGCCTTCGCTACGAGGCACCGGTGGTTCGCGAGTGCCAACGCAATGCCGGTGGCTCGCGTCAGTTTACTCAGCTGGGCCTTGAACTTATCGGTGCGGGCGATGTCGCGGGCGATGTCGAGATCGTCTCGCTGGTGGCGGAGGCTATGCGCAAGCTGGCGCTGCCCGATGCGCGCATTATCGCGGGCAGCGTGCGTCCGTTTAAGGAACTGCTCGCGGCCTGTGAGGATCGCGAACTGGCTGCCGTGGCATTGCGTTGCGTGCACGCCAACGACTTTGTGGGCCTCGATGCCCGTGTGGCGGCAAGCGCCGAGCCCGAGGCCGTCAAGGCCGCCATTAGCGAGCTGCCGCGCTTGCACGGCGGCGCCGAGGTATTCGACCGCGTCGACGCGCTGCTGGCGGCGGCGGGCATCGTCGCGCCGCTGACGCGCGAGATGCGTGCCCTGGTTGATGGTCTGGCTCCCGAGGACGCCCAGGTGCTGTCCTTCGATTTCTCCATCATGAACTCTTTTGATTACTACACGGGCCTGGTTTTTAAGGCCTATGCCGGTGGCCTGCCCGATCCGGTGGGCTCGGGCGGTCGCTACGACTCCATCTTTACCGGTGCGTTTGGCGACGGCATCGAGGTGCCGGCGGCGGGCTTTGCCTTTTCGCTCGAGCGTCTGGAAGCCGCGCGCACCTCGGCCGAGGACGCTGCTTCCGATGGTGACCATGCCGTGGGCCGTGGCGCCGAGGGTCCGCTGCGTATCGCCGTGCCCAAGGGCTCGCTCAAGGCCGATACGCTCGATGTGCTCGAGGCCGCGGGCTTGGACGTCTCTGAGCTGCGCGATCCCGGCCGTCACCTGATCGTGCGTGGTCGCGACACACGTGCCGGCGAGGGCACGGTCGGCGATATCGAATTTGTCATCGTGCGTCCCAGCGACGCGCCCGCTTTTGTGGGCTGCGGCGGTGCCGACTGTGGCATCTGCGGCTGGGACTCGCTTATCGAGGCAGACCTCAACCTGCTGCAGCTGGTCGATCTGGGCTACGGCCTGTGCACCTTTATCGAGGCGGAGCCCGCGTGGCGCGCCGGCCAGGCCGAGCGCAACTATGCCCGCCGTGGGTCGCTTCGCGTGGCCACCAAGTATCCGCGCATCGCGAGTGCCTGGTATGCCGAGCGCGGCGTGAACGCCGACATCGTCTCGCTGCACGGCAACATCGAGCTGGGCCCCATTGTCGGCATGACCGATCGCATCGTGGATATTACCGCCACGGGCGCCACACTGCGCGATAACGACCTGGTCATCACCGGCCGCATCATGGACTGCACGGCCCGCTTCTTCGTCAACCCGGGTGCCGCTCGCTTGGATCAGCGCGTGCGCAATCTGGCCGATCGCCTGGCCGCGGCTGTTAAGGACAAGCATTTTGAGCCCGTTGCGGGCTCGGCACAATAGCGCGAGCACGCACGGGCGCCCCAACGTCCGGGCTGCGGGCCGACTGGCGCCGCCGCCCGGTCTCTCGTTTTTCGAACACAACCTCGACCGATAGGGGATACCGAAATGAAGACCATCAAGCTTGCTCCCGGTGAGCGCCTCGTTACCAACCAGCTCAACCGCAAGGGCGTGCTGCCGCAAAACATCATCGACGCCGCCCGCGATATCGTGGCCAACGTGCGTGCCAACGGCGATGCCGCGGTGCGCGATTACTGTCAGCGTTTTGACGGTGTTGAGCTGCAGAGCTTCCGTCTTCCGCAAGAGCAGATCGATGCCGCGCTCGAAGGCCTCGATCCGGCTTTTGTCGCGGCGCTCGAAAAGGCTGCACGCCAGATTCGCGAGTTCCACCA
The DNA here is from genome assembly GCA_900546775.1 of uncultured Collinsella sp. Taxonomy (GTDB): domain Bacteria; phylum Actinomycetota; class Coriobacteriia; order Coriobacteriales; family Coriobacteriaceae; genus Collinsella. The sequence goes on from UREM01000012.1 coordinate 5,987, forward strand.
GCGCGAGGTCGAGCAGAGCTGGTTTACCACGCGCCCGGACGGCACGATGCTCGGCGTTAAGGTGACCCCACTTGCTGCGGCCGGTATCTACGTGCCGGGCGGTCGTGCACAGTACCCTTCCACCGTGCTTATGAACGCCATTCCCGCCAAGGTGGCCGGCGTCAAACGCGTGGTCATGGTAACCCCACCGCAAAAGGATGGACTGATTAGCCCGTATACGCTCGCGGCCGCCAAGCTCGGCGGCGTGGACGAGATCTATATGGTGGGCGGCGCCCAGGCCGTGGCCGCGCTGGCGTACGGTACTGAGACCATTCCGCGTGTCGACAAGATTACCGGCCCGGGTAACGCCTTTGTCGCCGCTGCCAAGCAGATTGTCTCGGGTGATGTGGGTATCGATATGGTCGCCGGTCCCTCCGAGGTTTGCGTGCTGGCCGACGCCACGGCCAAGCCCATGGTGGTCGCGGCCGACCTGATGGCCCAGGCCGAGCATGACCCGCTGGCGGCCTGCTATCTGGTGACCTGCGACGAGCAGTTTGCGCGTGAGGTTGAGGCAGGTATCGACATCCTGGTGGCACAGTCCCCGCGTGCCGAGATCACGCGTGCCTCGCTCGACAACGAAGGCACCATCGTGGTGGCCGCCGACATGGCGGCTGCCGTCGAGGCAGTGAACACCGTGGCGCCCGAGCACCTTGAGCTGCACTGCAAGGATGCGATGGGCCTGCTCGGCGGCATTCGCAACGCCGGCGCCATCTTTGTGGGCGCTTGGAGCTCCGAGCCGCTCGGCGATTATGTTGCCGGCCCCAACCACACGTTGCCGACCGGCGGCACGGCCATGTTCTCCAACCCGCTTTCGGTCGAAGAGTTCGTCAAGCGCTCGAGTGTCATTTGCTATACACCCGAGGGCCTGCTCTCGGACGCTCCCACCACACAGCGTCTAGCCGAGGCCGAGGGGCTGTGGGCACACGCGCTTTCGGCCGCACTGCGTCGCCGCGTGTTGGAGCAGGGCGAGGGTGCCGTGAGCGCCGAGTCGCTCGCCGCGGCCGACCTGACCAAGGTTGCCTGGCCGGGCGACGCCGTGGAGACGGTTGCCGAGGGAGTGAACCTGGCGGCTGCAAGCGCGGATGGCGCCGGCGCGACTGGCAAGGAGGCCTAATATGGCCGAACTCACGCCGCGCATGAAGGAGCTCGTCCAGCCCTACTTGGCCGGCATTGAGCCCTACGATCCCAACTTTACGCCCACGCGCATCAACCTTTCGGCCAACGAGAACACCTATCCCGTGCCGGCTGGCGTGCGCGAGGCGGTCGACGCCGCCCTGGCTGCCACGCCGCTCAACCGCTATCCCGATCCCATGTCCAACGATCTGCGCGACGAGCTTGCCGCTTGGCATGGTGTGGCGCGCGAGAATGTCTGCGTGGGCAACGGCGGCGACGAGCTGCTCTATAACTACCTGCTGGCGTTTGGCGGTGCGGGACGGACCCTGCTCAACTGCCCGCCGTGCTTTAGCGAGTACGCGTTCTTTGCGTCGCACTGCCAGATCGAGGTGCGCGACGTGTGGCGCGACCCCGCGACCTTTGAGCTCGACCAGGCAGCCGTGCTTGCGGCGGCGTCCGAGTGCAACCTGGCGATCGTGACCTCGCCCAATAACCCCACGGGCGACGTGGCGCCGCTCGACTTTGTCGCGGCGCTGTGCGATGCGTGCCCCGGCATGGTCATGGTCGACGAGGCCTACGTTGAGTTTGCCGACGATTCGTTTGGCGCGGCCACCACGGCGCAAGGCCTTATCGCCGAGCATCCCAACCTGGTGATTCTACATACGCTGTCCAAGGCGTTTGGCGCCGCCGGCACGCGTCTGGGCTATGTGATTGCGGCACCCGAGGTCGTCGACGTGTTCGCGGCGATTCGCCAGATCTATTCGGTCAACGTGCTGAGCCAGGCCGCCGCGCTTGCCTGCGTGCGTGCCCGTGATGCCTACACGCCCGTGGTGGCGCAGGTCGCATCCGAGCGCGAGCGCGAGCTGTGCGCCCTGCGCGCAATGGCTGCCGAGGGCCTGCCCGTGGAGGTATGGCCGAGCGCGGCGAACTTTGTGCTCGTGCGCACGCCGCATGCCACGCGCGTGCGCGAGCGTCTGCGCGACGAGTATTCGATTTTGGTGCGCGACTTTAGCTATGCGCCGGGGCTTGCGGACTGTCTGCGCATTACCGTGGGTACCCCGCAAGAAAACGACGAGGTGCTGGCTGCGTTTGCCGCGCTGGTGAAGGAGGAGATGTAGATGGACCGCTATGCCGAGGTAACCCGCAAGACGGGCGAGACCGACATTGTCGTAAAGCTCGACCTGGACGGATCTGGCGTGTGCGATATCTCGACCGGCGTGCCGTTTTTCGACCACATGCTCAACGCCTTTGGCCGCCATGGCCTGTTCGATTTGACGGTGCATGCGGTAGGCGACGTTGAGGTCGACGCACATCACACCGTCGAGGACACCGGCATTGTGCTGGGCGAGGCGTTTTGCCAAGCGCTGGGCGACAAGGCGGGCATTACGCGCTTTGCCGACGCGGCGATTGCCATGGACGAGACGCTCGTGATGGCCGCCGTTGACATCTCGGGCCGCGGGCAGGCCTACTGCGAGTTGCCCGTGCCGACCGAGCGCGTGGGCAGCTTCGATACCGAGCTGGCCGTCGAGTTCTTCTACGCCTTTGCGCGCGACGCCAAGCTCACGCTGCACGTGCGCGAGCTGGCGGGCGGCAACTCGCATCACATTATCGAGGCCGCCTTTAAGGCCGTGGGCCGCACGATGCGCCACGCCTGCGAGCTCGATCCCCGCGTGCAGGGCATCCCCAGCACTAAGGGCTCGCTGTAACCTACCAAAAAGGGACAGGTTTATTTTGGCAGGTTTTATCTGCGGAAATGCTGTCTCATGTGGTGGGTGAACGTTTAACCGACCAAAATAAACCTGTCCCTTTTTGGCAGGTTTTGGATGATGGGAAAAGGGAGGGTCGCGTGGGCGAACCGAAGATCGTGGTGGTCGACTACCACAAGGGTAACTTGTCGAGTGTCGTGCGCGGGCTTGCGCGCGCCGGTGCCGCCGCCTGCACATCGGACGATCCGGAGCAGATCCGCCGCGCCGACGGCCTGGTCATCCCGGGCGTGGGCGCGTTCTATGACGCGATCGCCTTTATGCGCCAGAGCGGCGAGGCGGACGCGGTGCTCGATGCCGTCGCCGCCGGAACTCCGCTGCTCGGCATCTGCCTGGGCCTTCAGCTGTTTTTTGAGCGCGGCGACGAGGGCGTGCCGGCGGACGAGGGTGCGGACGCGGACGACGATGCCTCCGAGCAGGCCGGTGGCCCCTGGGTCGATGGCCTGGGCATCATGCGCGGCTCGTGCACGCGCCTGGAGTCGAGCCGTCTGAAGGTGCCGCACGTGGGCTGGGACCAGGTGCACATGACGCCCACCGGTGCGGCCGACCCGCTGCTCGCCGGTTTTGCCGAGGGCGCCAACATGTACTTCACCCACAGCTACGCGGTGACCGACGACGCCGATGCCGCTGATGTTTTGGCGCGCACGCACTATACGCGGAGCTTCCCATGCATTGTGCACCACGGCAACGTGTGGGGCTGCCAGTTCCATCCCGAGAAATCCTCTGCGCTGGGTCAGCGCATCCTTAAGAACTTCGTCAACATCGTCGAGGAGGCCGGCCGATGATCCTGTTTCCTGCAATCGATTTGATCGGCGGCAAGGTCGTGCGCCTGGAGCGCGGCGACCGGAGCCGCTGCAAGGTATATTCCGACGACCCCGTGGCCGTTGCTCGCTCCTTTGCCGAGCAGGGTGCGAGCTGGGTGCACGTCGTCGACCTGTCCGCTGCCTTTGGCGAGGACGAGGACGCGTGCGCTGCCAACTCGGCGGCGATCGAGGCCATCTGCGGCGTCGACGGTCTGTCGGTGGACGTGGGCGGCGGCGTTCGCTCGCTCGCGCGCATCGACGAGCTGGCCGGCTACGGCGCGCGTCGCATCGCACTGGGCACCGTGCTGGTGACTGAGCCGGGTTTTGCCGAGGTGGCGGCCCAAGGCTTTGGCGAGCTGCTGGTGGCAGATATTGCCGCCCGTGACGGCCAGGTCAAGGTGAACGGTTGGCGCGACGGTGCGGGTGTGGCGCTCGACGATGCCGTGGCGCAGCTCACGGAGCTGGGCTTTAAACATCTGGTGTATACCGATATCGCGCGCGACGGTATGCAGACGGGCATCGACGTGGCAGCATATCGCCACGTGGCCGAGATCGCGGGCTTTCCCGTTGTGGCGTCGGGCGGCATCTCGACGCTCGATGATATCCGTGCGCTCGCCGCGGTGGGCGAGGGCGCTATTGAGGGCGCCATCACCGGTCGCGCGCTCTACGAGGGCAACTTTACGCTGGTGCAGGCGTTGGCCGCCGCGCGAGGGGAGGAGTAGCCCATGCTTACCAAACGCGTCATTCCCTGCCTGGACGTTAAGGACGGCCGCGTGGTCAAGGGCGTCAACTTTGTGAGCCTGCGCGATGCGGGCGATCCGGTGGAGCTTGCCCGTGCCTACGACCGCGAGGGTGCAGACGAGGTCGTCTTCCTGGACATTACCGCCACGAGCGACAACCGCGCGACGACCATCGAGATGGCGGCACACGCGGCCGAGGAGCTCGCTATTCCCTATACCGTGGGCGGTGGCTTTCGCGACCTGGCGGGCATGCGAACCATGGTGGCGGCCGGTGCCGACAAGGTATCGCTCAACTCTGCCGCCGTGCGCGACCCGTCGCTGATCAGCCAAGCTGCCGCGGCGTTTGGCAGCCAGGCCGTGGTCGTGGCGATCGATGCCAAGCGCGTCGGCCTGCCTGGGCAGCCGGATGCCGACAAGTGGGAGGTTTTTACCGCAGGAGGCCGCAACGCCACGGGTATCGATGCGGTGGCATGGGCCGAGGAGGCGGCTCGTCGCGGCGCCGGTGAGATCTTGCTCACCAGCATGGATCGCGACGGCACCAAGGCTGGCTTCGACCTGGCACTCACCCGCGCCGTGGCGCGCGCGGTGCCGATCCCGGTGATCGCAAGCGGCGGCGTGGGCACGCTCGAGCATTTTGCCGAGGGCGTGATCGAGGGCGAAGCCGACGCCGTACTGGCGGCCAGCGTCTTTCACTTTGGAACTTTCAGCATTCGCGAAGTCAAAGAATATATGGCCTCTCAAGGCATCCCTGTCAGGTTGGACTTCTAGCGCTGCGGCTTGCCCAGGCGCCCGACCTTCCGGCTCCAACCCTCCTCGCGTACTTTAAGTACGCGTCGTCGGGCTTGTCGCTCGGAATCTCGGGCACCTGGACAACCCTCGCCGACCTGCGAAGTTTGAATTTGGGGAGAGAAATGGAAGAGATAACCGATCCTTCAAAACTTACGTACGACGCCCGCGGGCTGATTCCTTGCGTGGTTCAGCAGCATGACACCGGTGAGGTGCTTATGGTTGCTTGGATGAACGAGGAATCGGTGGGGCTGACGCTCAAGACCGGGACTACGTGGTTTTGGAGTCGCAGCCGTCAGGAGCTCTGGAACAAGGGCGCGACGAGTGGCAACATGCAAGAGGTCAAGGAGCTCTGGGCCGACTGCGATAGCGATACGCTGCTGGTCAAGGTGGACTCGCCGGGCCCGGCCTGCCATACCGGCAACCGTACCTGCTTCTTTAAGCGCGTGGAAGGGGGAGTGCGATGAAAGTCGTGACGCCGTTCGAGGTCGCCGACTGCAACACCGAGCTCCTCCGCGCGGGCGTGCCATGCCGCGTGCACCTGACTGATGCCTGCGGGGCACAGTCGCTTTGGCTCGAGGCCGAGAAGGAAAGGCTCGATGAGGCCCATGCCGTCATCGTCGAGTTCTTTGAGAAAAAGGGCGCAAAGCCTCGGTTCGATGAGACCGGTACCTACTTTACGCTGCAGTAACGAGAGGAAATAACCATGGGAGTCAGAACAGCTAACGTGCAGCCGGGAAATATCGGCGAGACGCTGACGGGTCTGGCCGAGGTGATTCACGGTCGTCGCGATGCGTCGCCACAGGAGAGCTACACCGCCCGTCTGCTGACCGACGTCGAGGACGGGCTGCTCAAGAAGCTTGCCGAGGAGGCGAGTGAGGTGATCATGGCCTGCAAGGATAACGACCACGATCACATTCGCTACGAGGCCGGCGACCTGATCTACCACCTGCTCGTGACGCTCGAGCGCTACGGCATTACCCTCGACGAGCTGGCCGGCGAACTCAACGCTCGCCGCCACTAGTCATTGGGGACGTTCTTAAACGACTAGTTAGGCGAGGGGCGTGGATTCCCATTCGCCGGTGGGGTGGGGGATATCGAAGGCCCGGTAGCCGCAGTCGTAGGCGTGGGCCTGAGCCTCGCGGATGTTCCAGCAGATGTCGCAGGCGCGGTGCGCGTCCGAGCCAAAAGTAATCGGCACCTCGGCGTGGGCGAAGCGACGCAAAAGCCCGGTCGCGGGGTAGTAATCGTCGAGCCCCTTGCGCGGTGCGGCGGTCGAGACCTCAACGCGGCGACCCGTATCGTGGGCGCACTCGGCCATCTGCTGCCAAAACGGCGCGGGGTCAAAGTCGGGTGCAAAGCCGTCCTTCGAAAAGCGCATGACCAGGTCGGGGTGGGCCATCACGTCAAAGTTAAGCGAGCTTTCGCAAGCGCGGCACCAGTCGTCGACGTAGTGTTCCCATACGCCGCGTACGCCTAAGTTTTCCCAAACATGCAGGTTGGTATCGTCGTCGATCCAACCGCAAAGGGAATCGGGTGTATCGGGGCGCGCGACGTCCTCTGTCCCTGCCGTGCCCGCGGCGCCTGCCGCAATATCGCCCGGGTTGCCAATCCAGTGCACGCTGCCCAGACGTACGACGGCGCCCTGGGACCAGTGCTCTACCAAGGGCTCGCAGCCCTCGTACCAATCGCATTCAAAACCGTAGATAAAGGTGAGCTCCGGCGCAATCTGCGCGGCGAGTTTGCGGGCGTCCTCAAAGGCCAGACGATGTGCCGGCAAGTCGCCCTCGACGACCTGCACCTCGCAGTTAGCATCCATACTGGCAGGCAGGGTGAGGTGGTCGGTCGAGACCATGACACGGCATCCGGCAGCAGCGGCGGCACGGACGTTGTCCTCGAACGAGGCGTGCCCGTCCGAGAACGAGGTGTGGGTATGGCAATCGACCAGCGGGCAGGCGGGCATGGCGACTCCTTTGCATTTGGTGAATCCGCTCCATTGTAATGGTGCAGCTCTCAACACGCCGCGCACGCCGGAGCTCGAAATCGACCGGAAAGACTGCGCGGCGCGTGCCGGCGCCGGCGACTACTTGCTTCGTGCCGCCGCGCGTTTGGCCTGCACTGTTACCATTGCGTGTCTCACGGCGGTGATGGGGCGATAGCGGATCATACGCGGTCCCGACCAGCGCATGACCTCGCGGATCTTCTCGCGTATGGCAGGCCGGTAACAATGCGAAGGACAGGCCGAGCAAAATGTCTTGGTGCCCATGTGCGGGCAGTGCTCAATGCGCGCGATGGCGTATTTCTGCAGCTCGGTGCATTCGGGGCAGAGCGTAATGGTCCGAAGGCCGAGCTTCACGCGCACGGACTCATCGTCGCCAGCCTGTTCGACCGCATGCCCGCCGTCATGATGCCCACGACACCATAGCGCAATCATCTGCGACACCATCTGGGCCTCGCGCTCACGTTTGCGTGCCAGCTCCGGTGTGTCGACCGGGCGCGCCATTAGCTCAGCCTCCCGTGCTCGACCGAAAGCGAGAAATCGGCAAACGCGCAGGTGCTGGCACGGTGGCTCACGAGCACAATGGTCTTGCCGCGGCGCTTGAGCTCGTCGATTGCCTGCATCACGGACGCCTCGTTGAGAGCATCGAGCGCGCTGGTGGGTTCGTCGAGCAAGATGAAGGGTGCGTCGTTGAGGAAGATGCGCGCAAGGCCGATGCGCTGGCGCTCGCCGCCCGAAAGCGAGTCGCCCAGCTCGGCAACGGGCGTGTCGAGTCCCTGCGGCAGACGGTCGATGAGCGTGGTGAGTGAGGCGGAGCGGCAAGCGTCGAGCAGCTCGGCATCGGTGGCGCCGGCGCGCGCGACCAGCAGGTTCTCGCGCACGGTGCCGCAGAACAGATGTGTGTCCTGGGTCATATAGGCCTCGTGGCTGCGCAGGCTCGCCGTGTTGATGTGGCGGGCATCGACGCCGCTCACCGTGATGGTGCCGGCTGCGGGGTCCCAAAAGCGCATGAGCAGCTTAAGCAGCGTCGACTTGCCCGAGCCCGAGCGCCCCATGATGCAGGTCATGGTACCGGGCGCAAAGATGCAGGTCACGTCGTCGAGGATGAGACTCGCAGCGGTGTCGTTCGCGACCTGCTCTGTGGCGCCCGCACCGCCCGCGTCCACGCCGCCCGCATAGCTAAAGCTCACATGCTCGGCTGCGGCGCCGGCAAACTCAACGTTCTGTCCATCGGCGACCTCGGCGCACTGGGGCTGCTCGTCGAGCAAATCGAGCACGCGTGCGCCCGAGGCGAGCGTCTCCTGCAGTGAGGCGCCCAGGCGGCTCACGGCCATCACCGAGCCAAACGACGACACAAAGGTAAAGACGGCGACAAACGCTGCGGCAAAGTCAATCGTTCCCGCAGCCACTAGCTGCAGCGCACGCCCGAGCATCACCAGATTAGCCGCAAGAATAAGCGCATCGGCTACGGCCTCGCTGACCGCCTGGCGGCGCTTGAGGCGCGCGTCCACGGCGCCGACTTGCTCGGTCAGCTTGCCCAGGGCACGGCTGCGATCGGTGCCACCGGCAAACTGGATGGTCTCGCCCGCGCCGCGCAGACTGTCGAGTACAAAGGCGCCCAGCTTACCGGCGCCCTCGCGGCTCTGGCGGCCGGTGGTGCCGCATGCCTTGGCCGAGAGCAGGGGCAGCAGCACGCCCAGGACCGCGTAGGCCACGAGCGCGATGCCCGCGAGCTCGGGGCTCACAGCCAACAAAAAGCCCTCAAACACAACGGTGCAGACCAGAGCTATAGCAATGGGCGAGATGGTGTGCGCGTAGAAGACCTCGAGCAGCTCGATATCCGAGGTGACCAGGCTCACGAGCTCGCCCTTGCCGCGGCCCTCGAGCTTGGCGGGGGCGAGCTGGCGCAGGGCGCCAAACACCAGGTCGCGAATGTGTGCGAGCAGACGGAATGCGATGTAATGGTTGCAGAGCTGCTCGCCGTAGTGGAGCGGCCCGCGTGCGATGCCGCAGGCGGCACAGGCCGCGCATGCTGCGATCAGACCAAGCCCCAAGGCGTTGCTGCCCAGCGCGGCCATAAGGCCAAGGGCGCCAAAGGCCGGCACGAACGCGGCAGTGAGCATGCCAATGCTGCCCAGCGCGACGGCTAGCACAAGCCAGCCGGCAAGCGGTCGGACGAGCCCCATCATGCGCCACATGATGGACGGTGCCGAGCGACGGGCGCGGCCGGAGTCAGTGGCCGCGGCAGCGGAAGACGAGCCAGCACCGTTGAGGCCATCGGTACAGGCAGCGCTGCTGTCAACAGCCTCAACCGCGCCGGCATCCTCGGCACTACCCTCCGCATACGCATATGCCGAGAGCTGCTCCTGACTGTTCCACATGCGCGCATAGGCGCCCGCGGTGGCCAAGAGCTCGCCGTGAGTTCCGTGCTCGGCAATACGGCCACGCTCCAGCACCAGGATCTGATCGGCGTCCACGATTGTCGACAGGCGGTGTGCCACCACAATTACAGTGTGCCCGCCGGCAAGCGACGCGATGACCTCGCCGATCGCGGCCTCGCTTGCGGCATCGACGTTGCTCGTAGCCTCGTCAAACACATAGATCGGCGAGTCGTGCAGCAGGGCGCGGGCCATGCACACGCGCTGGCGCTGGCCGCCCGAAAGGTTGGTGCCGCCCTCGTTAATCACCATGTCGAGTCCGCCGTTGGCCTGCACAAAGGCCGCCACGCGCGTGCGGTCGAGCGCGCGCAAAAGCTCGGTATCGGTGGCGTTGGGCTGGGCGAGCAACAGGTTGTCGCGCAGGGTGCCGGCAAACAGGTAGCCGTTGGTGGGCACCAGCGTGACGGCGCGCATGAGTGAGGTGGCCGTGGCATCGCGCAGTTCAACGCCGCCAATGCGCACGCTGCCGCGGTAGGCACCCTTGCGGCCCGAGATAATCCCCGCGAGCGTGGACTTGCCGCCGCCGCTTTCGCCCACGAGTGCCACGAGCGAGCCGTGCGCAATGGTCGCGCTGGCGCTGTCCAGCACCGTGCGGTCGCCGTATGCATAACTCACGCCCGCGAGCTCGATATCGCCGCGACCGTCAAGCTCAACATCGCCGCGCTCGGGCTCGGGCGTATCCAAAATGCCAAACATGCGGCGCGAGGCGGCCATGCCGTTCATGGCCGTGTGGAACAGCGATCCCAGGCGGCGCATAGGCAAAAAGAACTCCTGCGACAGAAAGACGATGAGGAAGGCAGCCTCAAAGCCGATCTTGCCCGTGGCGAGTTGCAGCGCGGCTACGATAATGCCGAGCGCGGCGCCCATATAGACGACCAGGTCCATAACGCAAATGGAGCGCAGCTGCATCACCAGCAGGCGCATGGTCGCTGTGCGGAAACGCTCGGACTCGGCGTTGATGCGCTCGTGCCAGCTGCGATCGGCCTGGTAGACCTTAAGGGTGGTGAGACCCTGCACGGCCTCCAGGAACATGCCGCCAAGATCGACATAGCTGCCCCAGTACTCGGCACCGATCTTTTTGGCGTTGCGCATGACCATCATGATGGAGACGGGGATGACCGGAACGCAGGCGAGCAGCAGCGCGGCGGGAAGACCCGCCTGGCCCACGAGCAGTACAAACAGCGTGATGGGTGCCAAGCCGGCAAAGAAGAGCTGCGGCAGGTAACCGCCAAAGTACACCTGGAGTTGCGTGGCGCCCTCGACGCTGGTCTGGACGGCCTCGGCGGTGGGGACGGTCTCGGTGTAGGAGGGGCCGAGTGCGGTGAGCTTGTCGTAGACGAGCGAGCGCACGCGGCGGACGGCCTCGAACGCGGCTTTGTCGCCGGCGCGTTGGGCCAGGTAGATGGAGGCGGCGCGCACGATGATGGCGGCGGCGAGCGGCAAGGCCGCCTGTGCGAGGGCATCGACGGCGAGCGCGGCGGAAAGACCGTCCGTGACGATGCCGCCCAAGATGCGCGCAAGCACCCACATCACCGTGATGTTTGCCATCAGCGCGATCCACTTAAACAGGACGCTTGCCATAATGTAGGGCGTTGCCTGCGGAACCAGGGAGAAGAGCCGCTTCTCGAACATGAAACCTCCTATGCTGTAACGGTGCCGGATGGGGTTCTCGGCAGCCGCTTAGTTAGCCAAATGCAACTAGAGTAACATCGTGCAGCGGGTAAGTATGCCGAGGGTTATTTTTTGGCCGATGAACTGCGTGGAAAGTTTAAAATTGTTGAATGCAGCGAACTTTATGGTGGACGGAGCGCGGGCGCAATTCTGATCGTGTGCGGCCCCGCTCCAAAATGTGTACGTCAGCCTCCAAGAGCTGCAAAAAATGACACGTTTGGAGGCTGACGTACATGTTTGGATAGGGGCGAGGGCGGCGACGGACGAAAGTCACGCCTGTGCCACGTCCGATGTGCTAGCGTTTGGGTGAATAAAACGAGCCCGTGCGGAAAGGATCCGGACCGTATGCAACGTGGAAGTACATCTCCGCTGTCCCGCGAGACCGATGCACCCGAGACCATCGTCAAACTGGAGTGCGACATCGACGACGCGTCGCCCGAGGTGCTCGCCTATGCCGCCGACCGCCTGCGCGAGGCAGGTGCGCGCGAGGTACACTGGCTGCCTCTCTACTGCAAAAAAGGCCGCCCCGGATGGCAGCTGCAGGTGATCTGCTCGCACGAGGATATCGAGCGCCTACAGACGATTATCTTTTTGGAGACCACGACCAACGCCGTTCGTCGCCAGGTGATGGAACGCGTCTGCCTGCCGCGTCGTTTTGAGCAGGTAGCGACGCCTTGGGGCGAGGTGGCCGTCAAAGTAGCCACCCTGCCCGACGGCAGTGAGCGTGCGGCGCCCGAGTACGAGGACTGTGCCCGTCTTGCCCGCGAGCATAACGTGCCGCTCCAGCGCGTGATGCAGGCGGCACAAGCCTCGGCACTGCGATTTGAGTAACACGGTCGACGACACGCCGCGCCCAACCCATCAACCCCACCCGAAAGGACCACCATGAAATACCTCATCGCTTCCGACATTCACGGCTCGGCATACTGGACCGAGCGTCTGGTCGCCGCCATCGAATCCGAGCAGCCCGACCGCATCGTGCTGCTGGGCGACCTGCTCTACCACGGCCCGCGCAACGACCTGCCGCGCGACTACGCCCCCAAGCGCGTGATTCCGCTGCTCAACGCCCTGGCCGACCGCATCATCGCGGTGCGCGGTAACTGTGACGCCGAGGTCGACCAGATGGTCCTCGACTTTCCCGTCATGGCGGACTACGCTACGCTGTTCGACGAGGCCGGCCGCGAGCTGTTCCTGACGCACGGCCACGTCTTTGGCGCCGGCATGCACAACAGCGTCGACCACGCGCCCGCGCTGCCCGAGGGCTCCGCGCTCGTCTACGGCCACACGCACATCAAAGTTAACGAGGCAAGCGAGACTCACCCGGGTCTGTGGCTCTTTAATCCCGGCAGCGTGAGTATTCCCAAGGACGGTACGCACAGCTACGGCATCTACGAGGGCGGCGCGTTCCGTCACGTGATCCTGGAGGAGAAATAATCATGGCGCAGCACATGGCTCAGCAAAATGCCGAGGGCTCGCGCGATCTGTCCACGCTGGTCGACGCGTCGGCCGAGTTGCAGCATCTGGTGCAGACCATCTGGCGTCTGCGTCAGCCCGATGGTTGCCCGTGGGACCGCGAACAGACGCATCAGAGCATCGGCAAGAACATGATCGAGGAGGCCTACGAGGCGCTCGATTGCATCGAGGTCGACGACGCGGCACACCTGCGCGAGGAGCTCGGCGACGTGCTCATGCAGGTAGTGCTGCATGCACAGATTGCGGCGGACGCCGGCGAGGTTACGCTGGCCGACGTGGCACGCGATATCGACGCCAAGCTCATCCGCCGTCATCCGCACGTGTTTGGCGATGCGGACGCCGAGAGCTCCGATGAGGTGCTCAAGATTTGGGACGAGGTCAAGCTTGCCGAGAAGGCCGCCAAGGACAAGGCCGTGGCGGCGGGCGAGGCTGCGCCCGAGGGCCTGCTCGACGGCGTGCCCACGCATCTGCCGGCGCTGATGCAGGCGCAGAAGGTGTCGCGCAAGGCGGCGGCCGTGGGCTTTGAGTGGGAGACGGTCCAGGACGTGTGGGACGAGGTCGCCGAGGAGCGTGCCGAGTTTGAGGCCGAGGCTCCCGGCTCGTCCGAGCGCGAGATGGAGTTTGGCGACCTGCTCTTTGCCCTGGTCAACGTTGCACGCAAGGAGGGCATCGACGCCGAGAGCGCCCTGCGCGCGAGCACGGCAAAGTTCCGCCGTCGCTGGGCCGCGATGGAGCAGATGGCGGCCAACGCCCATGTGGATCTGGCTGAGCTTTCGACCCACGGCCTCAACGACCTGTGGGACGCCGCCAAGGCGGAGGAGTAAGACTGCGGGAACGACGGGCTGACACGCCCCATCGTTCCCGCTAAATTTTCCGAAATACAAGTGTATCCCTCGGCTAACTTAGGGCATAATGCAAAAAGTGCGACATGGCTAACTTACGGAGGCACACCGACGGTGCACGGTCAGCCGGTCGCTTGCATCCATTACGTTTCCAAGTGAGAGGGAGACAACATGAGCGATATTTTGGACGTCTACGGTCGCGAGGTGCTCGACAGCCGCGGCAACCCCACCGTCGAGGTCGAGGTCGTGCTCGAGGACGGCAGCTTCGGCCGCGCGATGGTGCCTTCGGGCGCTTCGACCGGCGCCTTTGAGGCATGCGAGCTGCGCGACGGCGACAAGGGTCGCTACCTGGGCAAGGGCGTCTCGCAGGCCGTCGAGCACGTCAACAACGAGTGCGCCGATGCCGTCGTGGGCCTCGATGCCTTCGATCAGCGCGCCGTCGATGCCGCGCTGATCGCCGCGGACGGTACCCCCAACAAGACCAAGCTCGGCGCTAACGCCATTCTGGGCGTGTCGCTGGCCGTCGCCCGCGCCGCTGCCGAGTCGGCGGGTCTTTCACTGTACCAGTACCTGGGCGGCGTCAACGCCCATCTGCTGCCCACGCCTATGATGAACATCCTCAACGGCGGCGTGCATGCCGACAACAACGTCGACTTCCAGGAGTTCATGATCATGCCGGTGGGCGCCCCGAGCTTTGCCGAGGGCCTGCGTTGGTGCGCCGAGGTCTATCACACCCTCAAGGGCGTGCTGCACGAGGCAGGCCTGGGCGGCGGCGTGGGCGACGAGGGTGGCTTTGCCCCCAACCTCAAGACCAATGCCGAGCCGTTCGAGTACATCACCAAGGCCGTGGAGAAGGCCGGCTTTAAGCCCGGCGTCGACTTCATGTACGCCATGGATCCGGCCTCGACCGAGTTCTACAACGCCGAAACCGGCATGTACGAGCTCAAGGGCGAGGGTGTTGAGTACACGAGTGCCCAGATGGTCGATTACTGGGAGAAGCTCGTCGACACCTATCCCATCATCTCCATCGAGGACGGCATGGCCGAGGAGGACTGGGACGGCTGGGTCGAGTTGACCCGCCGCATTGGCAACAAGGTGCAGTTGGTGGGCGACGACTTGTTCGTCACCAACACCGAGCGCCTCAAGAAGGGCATCGAGCTGGGTGCCGCCAACGCGATCCTGGTCAAGGTCAACCAGATCGGCACGCTCACCGAGTCGCTCGAGGCCATCGAGACCGCCAAGGAGGCCGGTTACGCCTGCATCGTGAGTCACCGCTCCGGCGAGACCGAGGACTCCACGATCGCCGACCTGGTCGTGGGCGTCAACGCCGGCCAGATCAAGTCGGGCGCCCCGTGCCGCAGCGACCGTATCGCCAAGTACAACCAGCTCATCCGCATCGAGGACGAGCTCGAGGGCAGCGCGCGCTACGCCGGCAAGGCCGCGTTCTACAACATTCGCTAAACAAGTGGTGCTCGCGGGAGCGGGGTTGACTCGGCTCCGCTCCGCTTCTGATGGCTGCCATTGGGCGCTGGGCCGTGTGGCTCAGCGCCTTTTTTATGTCGAGCAAAGGCTGGCGAAGGCGGCGCGCATGCTCGTGCTATAACTAAAGGACTTAGCGCAAACAAACCTCAACCGCACAAGGCGCACATGGATCAGATTTACGACAACAGGTATTATTCCGCCAGTTCGCGCGAGCCGTCATCCCGTCGCGCGCATACGGTGCGGCTCGGCGGGCCCGATCATACGGGTGCTGCCCGTCCCACGCATCGCACGGCGGGCACCTCGCACTCCCATGCTCAAATGAATATGCCGACGCATCGCCCGGACCGTCCGTCGCGCGCGACGTACGAATCGCGCCCGTCTGCTCAGGCGCACGATAGGTCGAGCAGGCCGTCGAGCCGTCTTTCGGGTTCGGACTTTATGCACTACGCCAACGACAACGCGGTGGTTAAGGCAATCTACGACTTTACCCATGGGCCCCAGCGTGGGCTGTTTATCGGCATTGTTGTCGTCCTGGTGCTCGTGAGCTTGTATTTTCCCGTGCGCGATCTGTATGTGGCCAAGCGCTCGAGCGACATTTTGGCCAAGCAGGTCGAGATTCGCCAGCAGTACAACGACGAGCTGCAGAAAAGCGTCGACAAACTGCTCTCGGAGGAGGGCATTAAGGACGCGGCGACCGAGGATCTGGGCCTGGTGATGCCCGGCGAGACCAAGATTGACGTTCTGGGCCTGGACGACGATTCTGATTCGTCTTCGGGCAAGAAGTCGTCGAACGCCAAAAAGGCCAGCGAAGTGGCCAAGGAGATCGAAGAGGTGGGCAAGGACGCGCCGTGGTACATCCAGGCGCTCGACATGCTGTTTGGTTTTAACGGCGTCGAGGGCCAGACGGTCGTGTCCAACGGCAAATAGCGCCCGGAGGGGAGCCCGCAATGGCAGATTGCAAACGATATAAGGTGGCGGCGATCGACCTGGGAACGGTGTCGTCGCGACTGGTGCTGGCGCAGGTCGAGGCCGGGGCGATCGTGGAATCGTTCAAGCATACCGAGATTACCGATCTTGGCGAGGGCGTCGACGCGACGGGCCGCTTTTGCGAGGCGGCGGTCGAGCGCGTGCTTGCTGCATGCCGCATGTTTGTGGACGAGGCGCGTGCCTTTGGGGCCGTGTGCATCTGCACCACGTGCACGAGTGCCGCGCGCGATGCGTCTAATGCCGCCCTGCTGCTGGACGGCCTGCGCGAGCTGGGGCTCGAACCGCAGGTGATTCCGGGCGAGGTCGAGGCACGCCTGACGTTTTTTGGCGTGGCGCACGACTTCGCTGGCGAGCGCATCATTGTTGCCGATTCGGGCGGCGGATCCACGGAGCTCGCGACGGGCGTCTATGCGCCGGAGCGTGGGGTCTTTGCGCTGGAGGGCACGCGTTCGCTGGACATTGGCTGCCGTCGTGTGACGGAGCGCTTCTTCTCGGTGCTGCCGCCTGCGGACGGCGAGCTTGCTGCCGCCGCCAACTGGGCGGGCGAGCAGTTCGCTGCCTATTTTGAAGGCCTGCCGAGCAATTTTGAGCGTGCCGAGCGCCTGGTCGCCGTGGGTGGCACCGTCACCACGCTTGTGGCGCTCGTTCATGAGCTGGAACCGTACGATTCGAGCTTTGTGCACCTGCGCGAGCTTTCGCTGGATCAGGTTTCGGCCGCTATCGAGCGCATGTCTACGCTGGATGTTGCAGGCATTGCCGCGCTGCCAGGCGTGCAGCCCAAACGCGCGGGCGTGATCTTGGCAGGTGCCGTGGTAATTCGCGAGCTCATGCGAGCCGGCGGCTACAGGGCGCTTACCGTGAGTGAGAACAGTCTGCTCGCCGGCATGGCCGCCACCATCAACGAGACCCTCGACGGTAAAACCCCCACCATCGCCTGGACCCCCAGCCTCAGCCCTCTCCAAAACTAGTCTTTTTGGGACGGGGCTACTTTGTCAGCTTGTCGATCTGTCCAATCTCCCAAAGCGGAATATTGACGAGCATGTCCTCGTCTCTATATGCCGCCAGGGAGGTCCTCACGCAGCGCATGAGTTTGAATTTTTCGCAGGCTATTTTCAGACTCTTCGCTTTAAGGTTCTCCGCCGCCTTGACCTCAAGCGGAAGTACAGTCCCCATGTGATCGATAGCAAAATCGGTTTCGGCATTGCCAGAGCTAGATGACCAGTACGCGGGGATTTTGCCTTGCAGCAAGAGTTCCTGTGCGACGTATTGCTCGGTGAGCGAGCCCTTAAACTCAGTGAAAACAGCGGATCCGTTTAGGACGATGGTCGGTGGGAGGTTGGAGAGCGCGCCGAGGATGCCAGTGTCGATGCAAAACAGCTTGAAGCCCGAGAGGTCCTCATAGCTCGAAAGCGGTGCCCTGAGAGCGGAAACGCGCGGCACCTTATGAACGATTCCGTAATCCATGAGCCACTGGAGGCTCTCTTCAAAATCGCGTGCGCGCGCCCCGGGGCGAAGGGCTCCGTAGATGAACTTTTTATTTTCCTTTGCAAGCTGGCCGGGGAGGGATTTCCAAACCAGCCTCATGCGCTCGACGATGCGGGCGGGCGCATGTTTGCCAAAATCGGATTCGTAAGCCTCGATGATTTGTTGCTGAAGCCTGCGGGCTTCGATGAAATCGCGGGTCGCGGCAAAGGCGGAGACGACTTCGGGCATGCCGCCGACAACGAGGTATTCCTTGAGCAAGTGCTCGAGCTTTTCGGTAACGTTTGCCAGAAGATTCATGTCTGCGGCAAGGATGGCGTCGGCGAGCGGGTCGCCATCGACGGCGCGAACGAACTCGGTAAACCCCATGGGACGCATGGTGAGCTGGTCGATTTTGCCGACGGGAAATGACTCGTTTTCGCGCCGGAGCGCGAGGCCCATATAGGAGCCGGCTGCGACGATATGGTATTCGGGCGCAAGCTCGTTGAAGTACTTGAGCGAGGTGATGCCGCGCGGCGCCTCTTGGATCTCGTCAAAGATGATGAGCGTGTCTGCCGGCGTTACGGTTCGCCCGCGAAGAAGCTCTATCTGGGAGATGATGCGCTTGGGGTCGAGGTCTCCATCGAACAGCGAGCGTGCGCTCGGCTCGAGCATAAAGTCAAAACGAATGACGTTTCGATACTGTTGGCTCGCGAATTCGTTAAGAAGCCAAGTCTTTCCTGTCTGGCGGGCTCCTTTGAGCAAGAGGGGTTTGCGATTCGCCCTTGATTTCCAAGCGATAAGTTCACTCATAAGCTGTCGCTGCATATTGCCTCCCAACTCTCTTGGCTAGTATAAGGCCATTTGGGCGTTTCCTTTGGAAAATGTGCGAGACAACCACGTTTTTCCATCGGAAAATGTGTGAGACAACCACATTTTTCCATCGAAAAATGTGGGAATGCCAATCTAAGTTGCGGTGAAATAGTTCTTAAATGGGCTGGTAACCAGTCAAAACAGGAACTATTCCACCGCAACTTCTAAAGTCCACCGGCATCCACAAGAAACGGGCCCGCATCCCCAGGGGACACGGGCCCGTAAAAGCCAAATGGTAGGGGCGGTGGGACATCTGCGTATTTGCTGCGCAAATCCGCACCGGCTTCGGCTGCCTGCCGGCGTCCTCGCCGGCTCGCTACGGACGCTGCGCGTCCGCTTTACGCTCGCCCCTTCGCGGGTTCGAGTCCCACCGGCGTCTTAAAGAAATGAGCCCGCATCCCTGGGGGACACGGGCTCGTAAGCACTACATGGTAGGGGCGGTGGGACTCGAACCCACAATCCTTGCGGCGAGAGATTTTAAGTCTCCTGCGTATGCCAATTCCGCCACGCCCCCGTGAGACTAGAAGTCTAGCACAAGCCGTCCGTTACGCGTTGACGGCCATCGAGTGCTGACCCGACTTTTCCAAGTACTCGGTATACTTTGCCTCGTCGCCCTTGTTTTGGTACTGCAGGGCCAGCAGGTACTCCAGTCGGCAGCGCTTGACCGGGTCGTCGCCGACATCCTCGAGCATGCGCTCCAGTTCGGGAATGTCGTTGTGGCGCTTGAGGATCATCGTGTCGTACATCAGCTGACACTCGTGTGCAACCGCCTCGGCTTGACCGCCCTCAAAGCCCTTGATCTCGTGCAGCAACTCCTTGGACTTTTTGCGGTCCTCCTGGCCAACGTAGTAGTTAAAGGCCTTGATCACCAGATCGACGCGCTGCATCTTGGGCAGGTTGAGCCCCAACAGCAAATCGAACATCTCGTCAGCGCGCTTGTGGTCCTCGCGCAGCAGATAGGAGTTCAGGCGCAGGTAGTCGCGGTTGTAGCGCGGGTACAGCATGCTGGTGAGCTTGGCGTCGAGCAAACGATCAAACTCGTCCCACTGCTTGGCGGCCATCAACTGCTGCAGGCGTTTAAACGTAGTGCGTTTTTTGACGCTAAAGAACACCGACACGGCGATGCAGATGATAACGACGGCGGTCCAGAGTGTGCGGGAATCGGGCATGTTAGGGTCCTTAGTCGCTCATAAAGCGAGCGGTATGACAACACGTACTAGATGTATTATACGCAGCGCGCAAGCAAACTGGCATAAAAGCTCATCGAGGCTGAGTGCCATCGCTCGCTGCGGTACACTTACCTAAAGTAAACCATGAAGGGAGACACTACCTATGAAGAAGATCGTTTTGGCTTGCGGTGCTGGCGCTGCCACTTCCACGCTTGTTGCCCAGAAGGTCGCCACCTTGCTCGACGCCAACGGTTACGCCGACAAGTACGAGATCGTGCAGTGCGCCATCTCCGAGGCCAAGGACTACTGCGACGAGGGCGCCGATCTGCTGATCGCCACCACCGTTGCCCCTGAGGGCCTCACCTGCCCGTACGTGAGCGGCGTGCCCTTCATGACCGGCATGAACCGCGTCGCTGCCGAGAAGGCCGTCCTCGACGTCATGGCTCAGTAGGCGCTGACTGTATGGGTGAGCAGAACGCCAACCCGGTCGAGCTCTTTGGCATGCGCGTTGCCCATGTGGGCATTAACGCCACCGACCCGGCAGATGCGCTGGAGATCGCGGAGCTGTTCTCGACGATGATGGGGCTGCCCGTCATCGAGACCTCGGTTTCGTACTTTAACGATTCGCTGGTCGAGATCATGAAGCAGAGCGGTCGTGGCACCAAGGGCCACATCGGCTTTGCCGTCAACGACATCGATGCGGCCGAGAAGTGGTTTGCCGAGCGCGGACTCGAGGTCAACGAGGAGTCGCGCGTGCTGCTGCCCGACGGCGGCACCAAGCTCGTGTACTTTAAGCGCGAGTTCGCCGGCTTCGCCGTGCATCTGTGCCGCGAGTAGCGCATAAGCTGTCATAGCTAACGAAAAATGGGGTAAGGCGTGTGGCCTTGCCCCATTTTTAATGCCGAGAGGGAGACTGACGGGCTGCCGTAAATCGAAGGTGAATGCTTTTCCGCGAAGTGAACGAGTGAAATCGAACCCCTGGAGCATCGACACTTTGGAGGCACCGTTTCCTGCGGTTTTGTCAGGTTTTTCCTGCGGTTTTGGCGCTAAAAAGTGCGGATGCTTCGGGGGTCCAAAATAGGTCGTTCACTTCGCGGAAAAGCATTCACCTTCGATTCGTGAGAGACGCCCCTACCGCGGCAGGCGAATCGTAAAGCGGCTGCCGACCCCTTCGACCGAGGTCACACCGATGACGCCGCCGTGGCTGTCGACGATCCACTTGGCAATGGCGAGCCCCAGACCCGAGCCCTGCGCGCCGGCATTGCGTGCGTTGTCGGCACGGTAGAACCGCTCGAACGCGTGAGCTGCGGATTCCTGGTTCATGCCGATCCCCTCGTCCTCAACGCTTATGTCGATCGTGCCCGCGCCCGCATCCGGCGTTATGGCAAACGTGACGGTTGTGCCCGCGTCCGAATACTTGGCGGCGTTTTGCACGATCACGCGCAGCGCCTGCTTCACGAGTGCCACGTCAACCGATGCGTTGCAGCGCGGGTCGCTGGTAAGTGCGGCATCATACGCCAGCCGATATGTGTGCCCGGCATCGATCATCTGAGATTCTTCGCAAACCTCGCCGACCAGTGCAGCCAGGTTGGTATTTGCGCGCCGTAGCACGGTGCGACCGGCATCGCCGCGCGCCAAAAATAGCAGCTGCTCAACGAGCTCCTGCATATGCTCGCTTTCGGCTTTGAGCGAGGCGATGGACTCTGCTAGCACGTCCGGGTCGTCTTTCCCCCAGCGGTCGAGCATGTTTACGTAGCCCTGAATCACCGCGATGGGTGTGCGCAGCTCGTGGCTTGCATCGTTGACAAAGCGCATCTGCTGCAGCTTTGCCTCTTGCATCTGACGCAGCAGGCGGTTGAGCGCGACCTCGATGCTCGCCAAGTCGGCGTCGCCGGTGGTGACGCTTGGCGAGTCGACGCTCGCGCGCTCGATGGCCTGCTCGAGCGTTTCCATCTTGCCGCCGGCGAGCTGCATGCGGCCGAGCTCGTCAACGCGCAGGGCCAGGTCGTTGAGCGGCGCCATAGTGCGGCGCACGCGGCGGGCGCCGCCGAGCATATCGAGCACGCTGATAACCTGCCAGCCCGCAACGACAAGGTAGAGAGCCCATAGCGTGACGAGGTCCTGTGCGAGGGGGAAGGTCTTGGTGCTACGTGCAAGCTCGACGGTATAGGTGAGCGTGGTCAGGTCCCAGCCGCGCGCAGGGGTCAGCGACATGCTGCGAACGGCGGCGCCGGGGATCCATCCCGCGGTAAACGCGCCATCGGGCAGCGTCTGGTTGTAGCCATA
This sequence comes from uncultured Collinsella sp., assembly GCA_900546775.1. Lineage (GTDB taxonomy): Bacteria > Actinomycetota > Coriobacteriia > Coriobacteriales > Coriobacteriaceae > Collinsella. Next base: position 27,912 of record UREM01000012.1, read on the forward strand.
GACGAGGATCGCCGCCGCAACAAGCAGCAGCAACAGATCAAGCCAGACGTAGCTCACCAAGCGGCGCCACATATAGCTCCAGTTGATGGCGCGGGCGATGGAGGTGACGCGCTTAGCCTCGTCGTTACGCGCGGCAGACATAGCCCACCCCGCGCACGGTCTGGATGATGCGGGCACCGCCGGCGTCTTCGATCTTGGCGCGCAGGTGCGCGATGTGCACGTCGACGTTGTTGGTGTCGCCCACGTATTCGTAGCCCAGCGCCTCGTGCGCGATGCGTTCGCGCGTGAGCACGGTGCCGGCATGTGCCATAAGCAGGGCGAGGACATCGAACTCGCGAGCGGTCAGCACGATGGGCGAGCCGCCGACCGTGACTTCGCGGCGGTCGGGGTCGAGCGCAACCGAGCCCACGGTGAGCGCGGCGGGGGAGGGCGCGGCAGGGACCTGGGCCGTGTCGCTGGCTGGAGGCGTCGCGGCGGCGTTGCCGCCCGCGCCGCCCGCCGTGCCCGCCCCGGCACCGGTGCCGACCGCGCCCGAAGCCGCCCGTACGGCCTCAGCGCGCTTCAACGCCACGCGGATCCGTGCGAAAAGCTCCTCGATCGCAAACGGCTTGGTCAGGTAATCGTCAGCACCGGCGTCAAGCCCTGCCACCTTGTCCATCACGGCATCGCGCGCGGTGACCATGATCACCGACACATCCTTGTGCTTGCGTACGCGCCGCAGCACCTCCATGCCGTTGAGCTGCGGCAACAGCACATCGAGCAGGATCAGATCGTAGTCGCGCTCCAGCGCCAGGTCAACGGCGGTGCGTCCGTCGGCGGCGTGCTCCACCTGGTAGCCCTCGTGCTCCAGCTCGAGTGTCACAAAGCGGGCGATTTTCTCCTCGTCCTCTACGATCAGGATTCGTGCCATACGTGCCCCCGTCTGCGATTACTTGTCGTCGTTCAGATTTTGCTTGATGCCGTCCGCGGCATTGGCAGCGCTGTCCATCAGGTTGTTGATGCTGCCGGGCACGTCGCCGTCGCTATCGATGCGGTAGCGCATGCCAAAGAACAGGCCAAGCAGCATCAGCCAAATCGTGGCGCCCCAGGCAAACAGCGCGACGATGGGAATCAGGATGGGAATGTTGAGGATGATCGCATCGCGGCGCGTGGCGATAAACTTGGTGTCCAGGCTCAGGCGGAAGAGCTTTTTGAGGTACTCCCACACGCTGTCCATCTTCTTGGAGAAGTCGGTCTTTTCGCTCGACTTTTCGTAGGCTGCCTGCGCGGCGACCATCTCGGCCGAGGGCTCGTCGGCCGGCGCGGACTCGGTGGCGGCGTGCGCCGACGTGGTCTGGGTCTTGCCCTGCGACTCGAGCCAAATGATGGCGTCCAAAACGTTGCCGTCGGCGGCGTCGAGCGCGGCCTTGGCGTCGGTGTAACTCACGTTGCACTTGGTGCGGATGGTTTCAACTTTTTCGAGGTCGTCCATGACCTGTCCTTTCGTTCGATGGGCGCGACGCCGGGCGATCTGCCCGGGCGCGAGCGTTGCGTTCGGCGGCCTGCGTTGCGCGGCGCCGCCCCGCCCTTGGTCGAACTCTATAGTGCAGGTTATAGATTAAGCGATTCTTGAGCCAAGATTAATGTTGGATGAGTTTTTGGGTGGCGCGGAGGCGGGCAGGGGCAGAAAAGGCAGGTTTTGTGTGGCGTGAAGGAGGGGCGGTCTGATCTTTGGGACAGCTGATAGCGAGGTCTAATACTTTTCCGAGAAGTGAACGAGTGAAAACGGACCCCCGAAGCATCGACACTTTAGAGGTGCCGCTTCCTGCGGTTTCAATGCTGAAATCCCACGATTTTGCCGCCGAAAAATGCGGATGTTTCAGGGGTCCAAAAACAGCCGTTCACTTCGCGGAAAAGTATTAGACCTCAATAGCGGGGGATGGGGCGCCGGTGTAAAACGGCGTCAGAAATGGGATAAACAAGGCAAACGGATCACATGGATCAAAAATCACGTTGCAAAAGTATGAAAATATCCTACAATTGCAGCATGAAGTACTTTAGCAACATAACGGCGATAAGCGAGCTTTCCGAGAGCGAGGGCGTGTTCACCACAGCCCAGGCGGCTCGCATGGACATCTCTCGAGATGCGCTGGCACACTCATGTCGTGCGGGGCGTCTTGAACGAATATGCCACGGCGCCTACCGGATGTCTGGAACACAGCGCCGAGACACCGACGAGCTCAACGCTTTCTGGAAGCTCACCAATCCCTCCCTTTGCGCGTGGGAGAGAAAGCGCCAGTGGGATGGCATTGCAGTGAGCGGTACGACTGCGGCGAACCTGCAGCAAATGGGCGATTTCTACCTGTCCCCCTACAGGATGACCGCGCCCGCGCGTATCAATACAAGAAACGAATCCCTTTCTTTTGTAAAGCGCGAGATCGCCGAGCAGGACATCGTCTGGCTCGACGGCCTGCCGGTAACTAAACCCGAGCGCACGCTTGTTGATCTTTGCCTCGATTGCGAAGACCCCTCATTAATTCTCGATGCCTATAACGACGCGCTTGGGCGAGGGCTCGATATACAGCGGCTGAGAGGTCTTGTAGAAGAGAACTCTAAAACCGCCAAACGACGCGAGCTGATGGCGCCTTTGCTGATGGTACTGAACGGGTAATGCGAATAAACATGCAGTCTCTAACAGCGTTCCGTCACGCGGATCTTTGTTGATCACCTATACTGGTTGAGCTCAACTGGAGAGGTGATAACTAGTTATGAAATCAATCAATGTTGCAGCAGCGATTATTCAGAAGGACGGAAAAATCCTGAGCTGCCAGCGCGGCTATGGCGAGTTTAAAGACGGCTGGGAATTTCCGGGCGGCAAGCTCGAGCCGGGCGAGACCGGCGAGCAGGCAATCGTGCGCGAGATTCAAGAAGAGCTCGAGGTCACGATCGGTAACCTCGACTATCTTTGCACGGTCGAGCACGATTACGAGACGTTCCACCTGTCGATGCAGTGCTACCTGGCAAGCATCCTTTCGGGTGAGTTCAAAGAGCACGCCCACGAGGACATGAAGTGGCTCGATACCAATAACCTGTGGGATGTCGATTGGCTCCCGGCGGATGTCAAAGTCGTCGAGGAGCTCGAAAAGAAACTCGGACTTAAGTAAGTCAAAAGGAGCGGGTGCCATATGGCGACTCGCTCCTTTTTGCTACTTGGCCTCGCTCAAATCGCTGAGCATAAACTCGTAAATATCCTGTTGTACGGGCGTATTGAGTTCGTATTCGATCTCAACAGCATTGTCGCCGCTCTTAGTTTTAATGGCTTCAAACTTGCCGGTCGGGTGCATTTCACCCAGGAAATAAAACTCCCTACTGCCCTTATCATCCTTGCTCTTGCGCATAAACAAATACGTTTTCATGCCATTTTCTGGCCATGCTTGTAGGCGCTGAATTTCGGGAGACTTCAAAGTGTGTCTGCCTTTGGAGATCGCAATGAGCTTACTCGGTGAAACAAACTGGTCTTCATACTGAATGGACTCGCTGATGTCAGGCGCCTTGTCGTAATTGATAAACACAGGGAACGTATTGGTCTTTTCATCGTAGAAGTATCCGCTGAGACACTGAGCGTTGATATTCTTTTCCCAGTTCATCAAGCAGCAAACTTCCTCGTACGTGTACTTGGCATTCAAGACGAAGTTCGTGCTTGCGTACGTCTCGGCATAGTAAAGTCGGTTGCGCGCGATGCCAAAATCCAACACTTCGAGAATCTGGCGCTTGAACTCAGCATCGCGTAGAGCGGTCGCAAATGCTTCAGTCAGGCGAGGGCCCTCTCCGTCATCGATAAGCAGGGATACAAAATCCTCAGGAGTGGCGAAGTCGCCCTTGAGGACTGAGATCGCAGATTTAACGGCGCTGTCCTTAAGCTGTGCGCGGTATTTTTTAAGAGCAGTCTCGCGCATTTTTCGATAGCCTTCGTGCCCGGCCTCAACAAGCGTTCGAAGCAAATAGAGGTCTTCGAATCGCTTGCCCGCGGCAAGTTTCTGAGAAATAAATCTGAGGATATTGGCCTGATCCGAGGAAAACTGGACCGTGTAGTCCGGCTCGTAATTGGAGAGAAAGTCATGGTAGCATTTACATCTCTTGAAGATAAGCAGTGGATCGATAGAGCCGTTGCGATCGAATTCGAGAAGCGAAGGGATCTTGCCGAGTTTCCGGCGTAAGTCGAGATACTCGTTCTTCAAAAACCTGATGGAGGTAAAGTTACCGCCGTCGATGGCCTTGTAAATGCGCGCCTCGGAAATGCGATCGAAGCTCACGGTCGAGCATCCAGGGATCGCCGAATCGCCCTCTTGGACAAGCCGGCGCAAGCGGTCCTTGTTGTACGTCTTGTCGCCTGAAAGCGCGATGGGCACCAAAAAGTTGCTCTGGTAGTTACCAATAAAGTCGAGTACCAGCGCGTACTCCTTGTCGTCGTTCAGGCGCAAACCTCGTCCGAGCTGCTGAATAAAGATAATCGCCGAATCGGTGCGTCGAAGCATGATGATCTGATTGAGCGAAGGGATGTCGACGCCTTCGTTCATGATGTCGACAGAGAAAATGTACTCGAGCTCGCCGGTCTCGAGTCGACTGATCGCGGCATCGCGGGCCTCATCGGAATCATGACCGCTAATTGCAGTCGTTCGATATCCGAGAGCGTTGAATTTACGTGACAGCTCTTCGGCCTCGGCGTTTCGGTTGCAAAAGATCAAGCCCTTGCGGTTGCTTTTGGCGACGCTATATTCCTCGATTTTCTCGGTGACGTGACGCACGCGCTCGTCGGACGTCAAGCGCCCGAACAAGGCGGCATCTTCGACCGTCTCGTCGTCAATCTCCAGATCGTGAATGCCAAAATAATGGAAGGGGGCCAGCATCTCCTCGGCCAAAGCGTCCTGCAGCGTAATTTGGAACGCGATGACGTGATTGAAAAGGGCAACGACGTCATAGCCGTCGGTGCGATTGGGCGTAGCGGTCATGCCCAGATAAAACCGAGGCGTAAAGTGCGACATGATGGACTGGTAACCCTGGGATCCCGTGCGGTGGGCCTCGTCGATGACGATGTAGTCGAACTCGTCGGGCCGGAATTCGCTCAGATGCTTGGCGACCGAAGAGCACATGGCAAACACGCAGGTAACATTGCTTATATTCTTGCCTATTTGATAGGTGTCGAACGAATAGGCGCTGCCCAAGAGCCGTTCATAGCTTGCGCGCGAGGCGTCGATAATGCGCCGACGGTGCGCAAGAAAGAGGACGCGCCGGGGTTTGGTCGCGAGTACGTCGAACGCCGAAAGGAAGGTTTTGCCTGTGCCTGTGGCTGAGACCAACAAAGCACGAGTCTCGCCCTTGCGGTGGATCGCTCCAAGCGCTTCGAGGGCGCGCTGCTGCATTGTATTGGGCTTGATTTCAACGAGGTCATTCTGCGCCGGCGTTTCAGCAGATTTGAATGTTGATTTTGATTTAGTTTTTGGCGGACGTGCCATTCGATACACGGCATAGTTCTCAATCCAGTCTTGGGAAAGCAAAACGGTTGAGGTGTCGTTCCACAGCGAATCAAACTCGCCTCTAAGCTCTCCGAGCAGGCGGCTGTTCTCGACAGTCTGGTACAGCACGTTCCATTCTTTATTACAGGTGAGGGCGGTCTGCGTCATGTTGGAGCTGCCGACGATGACCGTGCTGGTTTCGCCCTTATCAAAAATGTATCCCTTGGCATGCAAATTACCCTGGAATACGCGAACTTCTATGTTGTCGTATTCCAGGAGCTTTCGAAACGCATCGGGTGAGTTGAAGTTGAGATAGGTGGACGTGAGCAGTCTGCCCTTAATGCCACGCTGCTTGAGCTCCTGGAACGCCTCGACCAGGATTTGAAGGCCGCCGTCTGCAACAAACGCTACGCAAAAGTCAAAAGAGCTGCAGGTTGAGAGCTGCCCCTTGATAACGGATAGTAGTGTTCCGCCTGTCGCCTTCGAGTTGGCGATGAGCTTGGGTGAATCGTTCTCGCGTGCAAGCGAGTCGAATTCAATATCAATCTGCTGTTGCGTAGTCATCCCAGCCAAACCTTTCGAAAGACTATGTTGGCGCCAGGATAACAGATCGATCGTTCGTGTTTTGAGCGTATGTGATTTTTAGACTATCGGCCACTCAAGTTTGTGGCTGCGGCCTTGGCGCCGTGTCTTTCCGGGCTTCTCTTTATCTATGTGTATGTGTTTTTGTCTTATAGGCTGCCGGGAGAAGTCCTGCCCCCAAGATTCCGTGCATGCCATGGCTCCGTGTCGGCCATGTGGTCTGCTGCTTTGCATGGCCTCGCCAGAATCCGACCGCAAATGGCCACGGACGGATATGCAGGCTCTTGTCGCTACGTGAGAAGAGCTTGCAGAATTCGCAAGTTCTTGTCATGTGATGAGAAAAACTTGCAGATTTGGGCGAGCAATGGACAACCGGATTGTTCCTAGAATCGATATCTCGATTAGTTGAAAGACTTTCGTGATGCCCAGGTTGCAGAGTCGATTGACGAGGAGGCGACGCGCGAGCGCGAGCTGCGTCCATTTGAGCTTAGGTCGCTCGAGAAGATCGCCGGCGGTTACGAGAAGATCATCGTCGTTCGCCGGGGAAGCCATCCGACCGACATTGACGGCATCAAAATCGTCTCTGCGGTCGATTTCTTGATGGGCAGGCTTGGGGCTTAGAGCGTTCTGTTGGTTTTATGATCACTTTGTCAACGAGGCTGCCTGTCTGTAGGCAAATTCCGCCCAAGACCCGATGAGGACAACGTGGTCTAAGCACCCTGCTTCCTCGACCAGGTTAAGTACTTTCGAGAAAGCTTGCTGCTGCTCAGTCAGCATTCGGCACCCTTCCCAACGCACGTATGATTAGCTTTTGAGATTGCTTCTGTTCTCTGATGGCGGTCACAAGAGCCCTTCGACGTTCGATTTTGGCTCGCAGCTCATCAACCTCTGCAGCAGGGACATAGTCACTTTTGACCTTGTCTCCGACTCGATAGTTGAGGTGGCAGTATTCGCGGCCCCTTATGTTTCGCATGCGGATGCTGCCCTTTGGAAGGAGACCGATTTCCTGTTCCATGAGGTCCAAAAGGCGGCTAGAGCGTGCATATTCCTCTTCTAGGACACCTTCTAAGACGGACATGGAGCCTCCCTTCCAAGTAGTTACCCTACATTCTATCAAATCAAATAATTTGTAGGGTAACTCAAACGTGTCCGCACGACATGTGACACTTAACCTGCCGCCATGCCCTGCTGCGACGGCATGCACTGAACAACGACCCTCTAAGGAGTTCGATATCGATGAGTGACAACACCAAACATCTCGCAAAGAAGTGCGTCAAGGACGCGGGACCGTGCCTTGCGCTGTGCGTAGCCGGCGCAGCGGTCGCGCTGCTGGCTGTTTTGGGGCCATTCGACGTGCTCCGAAGTGCCAGTTCCCTGCACGTTATCATCGCCCTTGCCGCCGCCATGATGACCGGCGGCGTGCTCGATTTGATCTTTTGGGTGCTCGACCCGTTTGGATGGAAGAACGAAGGGTGAGCCCTAAGGGATGGATGCCCCGTAGCGTTAGGAGGTCCCCATGATCTGGTTTACCAGCGATACGCACTTTGGACACGAGAACATGCTCCGGCTCGCCGACAGGCCTTGGTCGACTGTTGCGCAGATGAACGATGTCATGGTCGCCAACATTAACAGCAAGGTCGCTGTGGATGACGAGCTCTACATCTTGGGCGACTTTAGCTTTAAGATGACGGTCCAAGACGCCCACGAGCTGCGCAAAAGCATTGCATGTAGGCGCGTCCATCTGCTGCTCGGCAACCACGACAAAGACTGGACGCAGCCTGCGGTAGCGGATGCTTTTATCGTCGAGCCGCCCATTTGCGTGCTCAGGATCGACCGCCAGAAAATCGTGCTGAGCCACTATCCCATGGTCGACTGGCAGGGCATGTCGCACGGCAGCTGGCATCTGCACGGGCATATCCACAGTTGCGGCGGCGCGTACAACAAGTTCAACCGCAGGCAGGGACTGCTGCGCTATGACGTGGGTGTCGACGCCAACGGCTACGCCCCGGTGAGCCTGGGGGAGCTCAAGACGTGGTTTGCGCAGGTCGACGAGCCGACGTGTTGCGTTAAATGGCCGTGGTGGGTCAACGCCACGGGCGACGAGCAGATCGAGCGCGATCTCGAAGCCTATAAGAGGGAAGTGATGATCCGATGACGGTCTATGTGACAGGCGATATTCACGGCGGCCTCGACATGCAAAAGCTGCGCGATTGGGAGCTTGGGGATAGCCTGACGAGCGACGACTATCTGATTGTCGCGGGCGACTTTGGCTTTCCCTGGGATTTCTCTGCCGAGGAATGTACCGACATCGCTTGGCTGGAGTCGCGCCCCTATACCGTGATGTTTGTCGACGGCAACCACGAGCGTTTCGATCACTGGGCGGAGCGCCCCATGGAGCTGTGGCATGGTGGGCTGACGCAGCGCCTGTCGGACACCTCACCCATACGGCGTCTGACGCGCGGCGAGGTTTTTGAGCTCGACGGCTCAACGGTCTTTACCATGGGCGGCGCCACGAGCGTGGACAAGGAATACCGCGTGCCGTATTCCAGCTGGTGGCCGCATGAGCTGCCGGACGAGCGCAACTTTGAGGAAGCGCGGACAAAACTCGACAGCGTTGGCTGGAAGGTCGACTACGTGGTCACCCACACCTGCTCCACGCGTATGCTCTCACCCACGCTCTATCCGGCACCTGGCTGGAATTACCCCGAAGTCGATCGGCTTACAGCGTTTTTCGATGAGCTGGAAGATCGCCTGGGCTACAAGCGCTGGTACTACGGGCATTTTCATCGGGATGCCAACCCGGCCGAGCGTCACACCGTGCTCTGCGACTGCATCGTTCGCCTAGGCGACGAACTCCAGCCCTGGGACGTTGCGTAGGGGCGGGACGTTTGGCTACTCGGCCGTTACGGTGATGTTCTCCCGGTGTGCGCGGATGACGTCCCAGCTAAAGTGCTCGACCAGCTGCTCGGCAGAGCGCGGTGTGGTGTCCGGCGCGATGCCCGTTTGCCCGGCGAGCCATCCCAGTAGTGCCTCGGGTGTGCCAAAGCGGGCGCGTAGTTCGCCTAGGTCCAGATCGCGGTCGCGCTTGGAAAGGCGGCGGCCGTCCGGCGACATGAGCAGCGGGATGTGCGCGTAGCGCGGCGTAGGCAGTCCCAGCAGACGCTGCAGGTAGATCTGGCGGGGCGTGGAGCCCAGCAGGTCGCATCCGCGCACGACCTCGGTGACGCCCATGGCGGCGTCGTCGACCACTACGGCCAGCTGATAGGCAAACACGCCGTCGCTGCGGCGCACCAAAAAGTCGCCGCACTCGGTGGCGAGCGCTTCGCATTGGGCCCCGTACGTGCGGTCTACAAACTCGACCACGTCGTCGGCGAGGTCGTCGACGGCGGGCACGCGCAGGCGTGTGGCCGGGGCGCGCAGGGCACTGCGGCGGGCAACTTCTTCGGCCGAAAGATTTCGGCAAGCGCCGCGGTAGATAGGCGTGCCGTCGCTGGCGTGCGGCGCGCTCGCGGCGTGGAGCTCGGCGCGCGTGCAAAAGCAGGGATAGGTGAGGCCGGCGTCTTGCAGCCGGCGCAAGGCGGCTTCGTACAGGTCTAGGCGATCATGCTGGTAGTAGGGGCCTTCGTCCCACTCGAGACCCAGCCAGGCCAGGTCGTCGATCAACTGGGCCGCAAGTTCGGGACGCTTGCAGCGATCGTCCAGGTCCTCGATGCGCAACACGATACTGCCGCCCTGGCTGTGGGCCGAAAGCCACGCGCACAGGCAGCTGAACACGTTGCCCAGGTGCATGCGGCCCGAGGGCGACGGGGCAAAGCGGCCCACGACGGGCGCGGGAACGGAGGCGGACGGCGTCGTTGGCGCGTCCGCGGCGGGCGTTGCTATGTTGCGTGCGTTGATGTCCATGCGGACGAGTATAGCGCGGAGCGCGGTAGGGAAGGCGCTGCCGTGGCTCACAAGTTGGCGACGCTGCGCATTGCGCGCGGCGGGTCTGCGGCTCAATGTCTCGACCGCTGCACATCGACTCGGCTTTATAGACGACAGAAACCCCGGCAGCTCTTCGCAACTGCCGGGGTTTCCGCGGAAAAGGGGGACATGATCCTCGAGCGAACGGGAAAGGGGCAAACCGTTTTCGCTCAACTGCTTTATGCCCTTCGCCCGCAGGCTCAATCAGCGTATTTAGCGGCAACACAAAGCCGCTACACCTGTGACGGAGCTGTGAAGCGGCGCCTGCTGCTGGCACGAGCCATGGCAAGGGGTGTCCCAAGATGCCGGCAGATAAGGAACGTCCCTAACTGCCGGGTGCGGGGGAGGGTGACTTTTGTCCTGTCTGACGCTCCGGTTGCCGAGATATTCGTCCTGTGCGCACGCAAACGTGGGACAATGACGCTGTTGGTTATACAGACAAAGGATGTGCCTATGAACGCCCCCGTTGCCAATGCCTGTCGGCAGCGCTGCCTGTTTGCGCGGTTTGCTTCCATGTGCGCACTCGTCGCGTGCGCGCTGTTGCTGCTGCCCACCGCCGCGCACGCCGACGGCTACTCCATGACCCAAACCTATATCAGCGCCACGGTCGAGGCCGACGGATCGCTGACTGTTGTCGAGGGACGCCAGTTTGATTTCGACGACGACATCAACGGCGTGTACTGGGATATCAACACGGGCACCAACCAGCAGGGCGGCTCGGTGAACGTTGATGTGCTGAGCGTCGAGGAAGACAACGCCGCGTTTAACAGGGTTGACTATGCAAACAAGGGCGACGGCGGCGTCTATACGGTTGAACAGTCCGACGGCAGCGTAAGGATCAAGGTTTTCAGCCCCCACGAGAGCGGCGACAGCGCGATCTATTACGTGAGCTACACCATGACCGGTGCGGTTATGAACTGGGCCGATACCGCCGAGCTCTACTGGAAATTTGTGGGTGACGGCTGGTCTGCGGACTCCGACGATGTCGAGATGGAAGTGTACTTCGCAAATGCCGCTGCCGGGACGGCGGCCGTCAAGGGCGATAACTTCCGCGCATGGGGCCACGGCCCGCTGACGGGCGACGTGTCGCTCGACACGGACGAACCCATGGTCACCTATACCATTCCCTGCGTGCATCAGGGCGAATTCGCCGAGGCGCGCATCGCCTTCCCCAGCGATTGGGTGCCTTGGCTTTCCGCTTCGAGCGAGGAGCGCATGCCGACAATCCTGAGCGAGGAGAAGGCATGGGCAGACGAGGCTAACGCCCGCCGCGCTCACGCTCGTATGATTGCCAACGCGCTTGCCGTGGTGAGTGTTGTCGCGGCGGCGACCTTTACCGGCGTCATCGTCGTGCTCAAGTTGCGCCGCCGCAAGCCAAGGCCGCTCTTCCAAGACAAATACTTCCGCGACGTGCCCTCCGCCGACCATCCCGCTGTGCTCTCGGCCCTTATGAGCTGGAACGAGGTGCCCGACCAGGCATATATCGCCACGCTTATGAAGCTCACCGACGATCGCGTGATCAAGCTGGAGCAGGCGACCGTGACCAAGGCCAAGAAGGGTCTGTTGGGGCGCGAAAAAGAAGAACAGACGTATCGCGTGACGGTGAGTGATGCGGGCTGGAAGTCGGCCAAGGGCATTGACCACATGGTGCTCAAGGTCTTCTTTGCCGGTGCTAAGCCCGACGAGAACGGTGATCGTTCGCGCACGTTTGACGAGCTGCAGCACTACGTTAAGCAGCACGCTACGCCCGTGGGCGACAAGCTCGAGGACTATCAGAACACCGTTAAGGGCAAGCTGGCCGATAGCGAGTACGTTGCCTCGGACGGCATTGTCGCAATGGTGTTTGGCCTGGTCCTCGGCATCTTGGTCGCCTTTGTCCCCGTGGGGTCTATCTTCTTTACCGATGGCGCTACGGCGAACATTATCGCCGCTGTGATCTCGGTGCCCATCGTGCTGGTAGGCATTGGCGTGAGCCTTACCTTCCGCCGCTTTACGCCGGAGGGTGCCGAGGTCGCGGCCCGCTGCAAGGCACTCAAGCATTGGCTCGAGGATTTCACGCGTCTAAAGGAAGCCGTCCCCGGCGATCTGGTCCTGTGGAATAAACTTCTGGTGATGGGTGCGGCGCTGGGCGTTTCGAAGGAAGTCCTACGTCAGCTTGCCGAGGCTGTTCCTCCCGAGGTGCGCGAGGCCGACGGTTTCTACGATAATTACCCCTGCTACTGGTGGTACTACCATCATTACGGCAACGAGTCGCCGATGGATTCATTCGACGGCGTGTATCACGAGAGCATCCGTGAGCTCGCGTCGAGCTCGGACAGCTCGGGTGGCGGCGGAGGCGGCGGCTTCTCGGGCGGCGGAGGCGGCGGCGTCGGCGGAGGCGGCGGCGGAACGTTCTAACGGTCGTAAGCTATGGGATGGGCTCTTCTCGGCAGCCGTCGGGGAAAGTCCATCCCCTTTTTATGCGCCGATCCTCCCGCTTTTGCCCGCAGTCCCCTCCATCGGAAGGGGCAGTGGGCAAAAAATGGCAAATATGAGTACTGTTGCCGAAATGGTTGCATTAATTTGCGCTTAATTACCGGCCCCTAATGAGAGTATTTCTCGTTAGGGGCCAGTTTTATTGAACATTTGAGGAAATACGTTAGCTCGCCCGGCTGACCGCCGTGTATAAAAGCTTCAAAAATGCCCCAGGTCGCTGCCACTAAAAAGGTGGCAGTACTCATATTTGATGTTTTTTGACCACAGCCATTTGCAGACCCCCTAGGCTACTCATGGGGGACATACTCATTGGGGACAGACTTAAATGACCAGTCGTTGGGGATCAGTCATTGGGGACGTTCTTAAATGACTAGGTGTGGCTGCTGGGCTAGACGGTTAGGTCCAGCTCGTAGAGGAAGCTTTCGCGCGGCATGGCGTGGCGGCGCTCTTCGCGGTTGGCGCGGTGCGTGGCGGTGCGCTTAAAGCCGTGCAGTTCGTAGAACTTCCACGAGCAGTTGGAGTCGGTGTACAGGTGCGCCCTTGTCGCCCCGCGCGAGGAAAGGTACGAGACGGCGGCATCGAGCAGCACCGATCCCACGCCCAGGCCGTGGACGTCGGGGTCGACGGCGAGCAGCGTGACCTCGTTGTCATGCGGCAGTGGGCTTTTCTCGAGCAGGCGGTTGTTGGTTCGAATAGTGGCGCGCACAAACGAGAGATACTCGGCGCACGATTCGGGTTCTAACTCACGCATCTGCGACAGCAGTGCACGCTCAGTATCCATCCAATGTTCCCTGACGGCGGTGCCGGAGCTCTGTCCCGCACGCGCAAGCGAAATGCCGCGTGCCTCGCCATCTATAACTGCAACCTGCGAAAACGTCGAGGAAGAAAGGCAGTAGGCAAGGTCGCACGCGGCTTCGAGGCGGTTGTACTCATCGTTATCCGAATTGTTATGCCAAAGCTGCTGCAGAATCAGCGCGATGGCGTCGAAGTCTTCGGTATCAAACGGTCGGTAGAGAACCCGCGAGACCATGGTGCCTCTTTCTATTGCGGATACATATCGAGCACAGTTCTACCACGCTATTGGCATCTAATTATGGTGCCCCTGTGTTCCATGAACTCACCGTGCCCGATGCCGTGTCTATCCCCTCCGCTCGCAAACTTTTTCTGCACATGCGCCCGTTGCGGGGTGCATCGATGCGCTTGATGCGCTACATTGAATCAGTATTTTCAATGCCGCTGCGCGAGCGCTGCAGATCGACGTATCACCGACTCACAGAGCACGGCGGCGTACCAGACAGGAGGACTGCATGGGATCTGATGTGAAGATCGCACGCGCGTTGATCTCGGTTACCGATAAGACGGGCGTCGTCGATTTCGCACGGACGCTGGTTGACGACTTTGGCGTCGAGATCATCTCTACGGGCGGCACGGCTCGTGCCATCGAGGACGCGGGCGTTCCCGTAACCCCCATCGAGGAGTTTACGGGCTATCCCGAGATGATGGACGGCCGCGTCAAGACGCTGCATCCCAAGGTTCACGGCGCGCTGCTTGCCCGTCGCGATTCCGAGCAGCACATGCAGGAAGCCGCTCAGCACGGCATTAAGCTGATCGACCTGGTTGTCGTCAACCTGTACGAGTTCGAGAAGACCGTCGCCAACCCCGAGGTCACCTTTGCGGATGCCATCGAGCACATCGACATCGGTGGCCCCTCCATGCTGCGCTCCGCTGCTAAGAACGCCGCGAGCGTTACCGTTATCTCCGATCCGGCCGACTACGACGCCGTCCTGGCCGAGATGCGCGAGACCGGCGGTTGCACCACGCTTTCCACCCGTCGCCGCCTGCAGGTGAAGGTCTACCAGACCACCGCCGCCTACGACACGGCTATCTCCCGTTGGCTTGCCGCCCAGGCAAGCGACGTGGCGGACACCTCTGCCAAGCTCGAGATTTCGCTGGAGAAGGTCGACGACCTGCGCTATGGCGAGAATCCGCAGCAAAAGGCCACGGTCTATCGCTTTGCCGAGGGCTGCGAGAACACCGCGAGCTCTCAGTTCCCGCTCGTGGGCTCCGAGCAGATCCAGGGCAAGCCGCTCAGCTACAACAACTATCTGGACGCCGACGCCGCTTGGAACCTGGTCCGCGAGTTCGACGAGCCGGCCTGCGTGATCCTTAAGCATCAGAACCCCTGCGGTTCCGCCGTTGCCGAGGACATCACGGCTGCCTACGACCGCGCTTTTGCCTGCGATCCCAAGAGCGCCTTTGGTGGCATCATCGCCTGCAACCGCGAGGTCCCCTTTGAGCTGGTTGAGCACTTTGCCGATCAGAACAAGCAGTTCGTCGAGGTCATCATCGCCCCGGGCTACACCGACGAGGCGCTCGAGCGCATGGCCAAGCGCCCCAACCTGCGCGTGCTGGCTACCGGCGGCGTAGACCACGGCGCCCAGGTGGAGCTGCGCTCCATCGACGGCGGCATGCTGGTGCAGGAGGTCGACCACGTGACCGAGGACCCCGCGACCTTTACGTTCCCCACCGATCGCAAGCCCACCGACGCTGAGATGGCCGAGCTCGAGTTTGCCTGGAAGGTCTGCAAGGGCGTCAAGTCCAACGCCATCCTGGTCTCCAAGGGCAAGGCCGGCATTGGCATGGGCCCCGGTCAGCCCAACCGCGTTGACTCTGCGCTGCTTGCCTGCGAGCGCGCCGAGGACTTCTGCGAGCGCGAGGGCGTGGAGAAGGGCGGCTTTGCCTGCGCAAGCGACGCGTTCTTCCCGTTCCGCGACAACGTCGACGTGCTTGCCGCACACGGCGTGACCTGCATCATCCAGCCCGGCGGCTCCAAGCGCGATGACGAGAGCATCCAGGCCTGCAACGAGCACAATATTGCGATGGTTTTCACGGGTGCGCGCCACTTCCGCCATTAAGTAGGGAGGTGGCGCTGCGGCTTGCCCAACCACCGCACCTTGCCGCTCATTCGTCGCCCGCGTACCCAAGTACGCGTCGCTCCTCTTTCACGGCAATCTGCGGCACCTGGGCAACCCTCGCCGACCTGTTAGGTTGACTGGGGAGGATGGGATGTTATCTCGTCCCTTGGACCGCCTCGCTTCTAAAATTATCTCTGCAAAAGACGGCCGCTCCGTTTGGAGGGCCGTCTTTTTGGTATAAGAGGACGGAATGACTAACACGAAAGGTATGACCATGCCCCAGATTGATGATGCAGAGCTGTTTGGCAATGCCGAGGACCAGCGTGCGTACGAGGACTTTTGCGCCAATCAGGAGGCGGTCGAGAAGTTTACGCTCGACAAGCCCGCGCTTATCTGCCGTTGGCGCATGTCCAACAAAAAGGTGCCCATGCTCAACCGTCACATTCGCGCACTGTCCGAGCGCTTGGTGCAGGGCGAGCCGCTTACCCATAACATGCTCAGCTGGGCCAAGCAGCACGTTGAGTGGTCGCTTGCCGAGGGCGATTACACCGCGCACGACGGCGTGCTCATGCTGGTGATCGACGTTAACGGCAATGCCGCCATGACGGTGGGTGAGTACGAGCCGCTGGCCGATACTTCGGCCAAGGCGCTGCGTGCCCGCTCCGCCGAGGCCCGCTCCGAGGCCGACGAAACCGGCGTGGCGCCCGAGCTGCTCGCTGCCGTCAACAACGGCGAGCTGGCCTTTGTGGCGCCGGCGGACGAGTGCCTGTGTGGCACGGCGACGCTCATAGAGCAGCTGGCCCAGACCAAGGGCATCCCGGTCACGCGCGTAGACATTCCCGCACAGCTCAAGGGCGCCTTGTTCCTGGTAAGCGACGAGCACGGCGTGGTGCCTGCCACCGACGCCGACGCCGCCGAGTCTGATGCCGCGACGGTCGCCTTCTTTGCCGACGGCTACGAAAAGCTTCGCGCCCGCCGCTAAATGATTATTCTGGGACGGGGATTAAAGAATCATTTTGGTTCCCGCCACCGCTGCGAGTGCGAGGCGGACAAAACGCCCCCGCTCGCGAACAGTTCTGTCACCTTGGCGACGTGCGTGGCGCGCACCTGCAGTTTCGCAGCCATAATGGTGGCAAGACAACCAAGAGGGGAGCGGAATCCATGGCGCTAATCTATATCGTTGAGGACGACGAGCCCATTCGTCGTGAGCTTGTCGACATCCTTGCCCGCGCCGGGTTTGAAATCGAGGCCTGCGAATCGTTCGAGCATGTCTCGCGCGATATTCTCGCCGCCGCGCCCGACCTGGTGCTGCTCGACCTCACGCTTCCCGTCAAGGACGGCCAGCATATCTGCCACGAGGTTCGCCGCGAATCCGAGGTCCCCATCATCGTCCTCACCTCGCGCACGACCGAGATCGACGAGGTCATGGCCATGACGCTCGGCGCGGACGACTTTGTTCCCAAGCCCTATAGCGCGCGCGTGCTCGTGGCGCGCATCAACGCACTGCTGCGTCGCACCGCGGCGTCAGGCGAGCGCAGCACGCTCGTCCACAAGGGGCTGGAGCTCGACCTCGCCCGCTCTATGGTCACCAACACGGCGACCGGCGACAGCACCGAGCTCACCAAAAATGAGCTGCGCATTCTCTCGCTGCTCCTGAGCCGCGCGGGCAAGATCGTCTCGCGCTCGGCCATCATGCAGGACCTGTGGGACTCCGACGCCTTCGTGGACGACAATACGCTCACCGTCAACATCAACCGCCTGCGCACCACGCTCGAAAAAATCGGCATCAAGGGGTATTTGACGACGCATCGCGGCCAAGGCTATTCGGTCTAGGGGCCGGCTATGTCGTTTGGCAAGTTCTTTAAAGATGCACTGCTTCCCGTCGCCGTGTGGACGTGCGGCGTGCTGCTGAGCTGCTTTGTGCTGACGGTCGCCGGCGCACCCGTTTCTATCGTGGTCGTGGCGGTTGGTGTGTCCTTTATCTTTGGTATGCTCGGCATCGTGATCGAGTACGCTCGCCGTCGCCGTTTTCTGCGTCAGTTGGAGCGCGCGGCAGAGGAGCTCGAGAGTCCCGCATGGGTGCAGGAGATGGTGCAATGCCCAACCTATGCCGAGGGCGAGCTCGAGTACGAGGTCCTGTGCCGGGTGGGCAAAGCCGCCTGCGACGAGGTTGCCGAGGGCCGGCGTCAGACCGAAGACTATCGCGACTATATCGAGAGCTGGGTCCACGAGGCCAAGCTGCCCCTGGCGGCGGCTCACCTGATTCTGGAAAACCTCGACGGCGGCGCAGATGACCCAACACGTGTCGATGACCTGGGTCGCGAGTTGGCTCGCGTGGAACGCTATATCGACCAGGCGCTGTACTACGCGCGCTCGGAAGTCGTGGAGCGCGACTACCTGATTCGCCGCTGGGACCTTAAGACCTTGGTGACGGGTGCGATTAAGGCCAACGCGCGCGAGCTCATTGCGGCGCACGTGGCTCCGGTGTGCGAGAACCTCGACTTCGAGGTCTTTACCGACGAAAAATGGCTCGAGTTTATCCTGGGCCAGCTCATTCAGAACAGCATTAAATATGCGCGCGAGGACGGCGCGAAGATCGTGTTTTCGGGCGCGTTACTGGACGAGGGCCTGGCGAGCGAGCGCATCGAGCTCACCGTTGCGGACAACGGCTGCGGCGTGTGTGCGGCAGACCTGCCGCGCGTGTTCGAGAAGGGCTTTACCGGCGACAACGGCCGCGCCACCAAGCGCGCAACGGGCATCGGCCTCTACCTGGTGGCGCGCCTATGCTCCAAGATGGGCATCGACGTCACGGCGGCATCCGACTCCGGCGAAGGCTTTGTCGTAACGTTCGCCTTCTCGACGAACAAGTTCCAATACTTTGAGTAGCCGGGCCGTCTTGCGCTGCGGACGGCTATGTTCCCGAACGTGAACTTAGCTAAGGCAACTGGTGTTATGTTCCCGAACGTGAACATAACTATGAGGCTCAAATGGATCTCCCAAAACAAAAACGTGCAGCCCAAACAAAACGTGCCGCCCCCAACGGGGCGGCACGCCATCTTTTATCAGCCAACTCGCTGAAGTAAGGCTGCGAAGGCCGCGAGGCCGGGAGGGGTTTCCTAAGGGCACATCCCGCAGCCGCAACGCGGCGAGGACGTACCCGTGGAAACCCCGCAGGCCCCGCGGCCGGTGGGAGCAACGCTACTTTACGACCAAAATGTCGCAGTCGGTATTGCGCAGCAGGAACGTCGAAATCGAACCCAGAAGCGCATACTTGATCGAGGACAGGCCGCGAGCGCCGCAGAGCACCAGGTCGGGCTTGACCACGTCGAGCATCTCGTCTTTGAGCGTCTCGCGAATACGACCGGCGCGTATCATGACCTCGACCTCGGGAATATCGGGATTGGCCTTGGCCTCTTCGAGCTGCTTTTCGATGGAGTTCTTAAAGGCCTCCTCCAGACCGTTGACCAAATCGACCGGATAGGAGCCGGCGCTCTCGAGCGCCGTGGAATCGATAACGTGGCCGATAATCAGCTTGGCGCCGTTGTTCGCGGCGACCTTGATGGCGCGTGCGAGCACAAAATCCTGCTGCTCAGTACCGTCGAGTGAAACAAATACCTTGGTGTAACCCTCGTTCATGGTTTCCTCCTTGGTCTATCGCACGGGCGCGGGGCTCGTGCGTCGGGCGGGCGCGGGTGCGTTGACCGCCGGACACTTTATCTTGTTGCAGTTATACCCAAGGATTTCGGTTTAACTGCTCGCAATTCTGTGAACGGGCGAGTTTTTTGGTAAGGGTAGGCGCGGTCGCACCGCCAACGGTTGATAATGGGACATCGCCCGCATCGTCCGCAGAACATCTACCGGCGGGTGTCTAACGAGGGGGTCCCTTTGGATATTATCGAGCTTCTAAAATCTGCCTTCATGGGCCTGGTCGAGGGCATCACCGAATGGCTGCCCGTTTCGTCGACGGGCCACATGATCTTGGTGGACGAGTTCGTCAAGATGAACGTGAGCGAGACGTTCTGGAATATGTTCCTGGTCGTGATTCAGCTCGGCGCCATTCTGGCCGTCTGCGTGCTGTTTTTCCACGAGCTCAACCCGTTCTCGCCCAGCAAGGGCAAGGAGGGCCGTCGCGACACCTGGGTGCTGTGGGGCAAGATTGTGCTCGGTTGCATTCCTGCGGCGGCGATCGGCCTGCCGCTCAACGACTGGATGGAGGAGCATTTCTACAACGCTCCCGTCGTGGCGCTGGCGCTCATTGTGTACGGCGTGCTGTTTATCGTGATCGAGAACTGGCGCGCGAGCAAGCGCGAGGAAATGGCCGTTGCCGGTTCGTTTGGTTCGCGTGCTGTGGTGTCGGGTGGACGTCCCGCCGGTGCGCACTTTGCGGCGCCCCCCACGGCTACCGCTGAGGATGAGGACGATGACGAGAATCTGGACTTTGGTTCCATCGCCACGCTCGAGGACCTCAGCTGGAAGACTGCGCTGGGTATCGGCTGCTTCCAGGTGCTTTCGCTGGTGCCTGGTACGTCTCGCTCCGGTTCTACCATCATCGGCGGCCTGCTTTTGGGCTGCACGCGCTCGGTGGCGTCTAAGTTCACGTTCTTCCTGGCTATTCCTGTTATGTTTGGCGCGAGTGCGCTCAAGCTGGTCAAGTACTTCATCAAGGGCGGCACGTTCGGCACCAACGAGATCGCCATCTTGGGCGTGGGCTGCGTTGTGGCCTTTGTGGTTTCGCTCATCGCCATCAAGTGGCTCATGGGCTTCGTCCGCCGTCACGACTTCAAGTGCTTCGGCGTCTACCGCATCATCCTGGGCATCGTAGTGCTCGCGTACTTCTTCGTTCTGGAGCCTATGCTCGGCCTGTAACTTGGTTAACGCTGCGCGGCGGCCAGAGCGACAACTTGTCATTCAAAGAGGACGGCATGACCAAAAGGTCTATGCCGTCCTCTTTTTTGGGCGATGGGGCGGGCTTGACGGTGGCGCACGGAGTCGTGGTGTGATTTGCGTCGGTGTCCGCGCGGCTCGGTATACTGGTACGGCTCAAACTATGGCGCTGCCCGCAGGCGCGCCGTCTGTCAGATGAGGAGTCGCCCATGACCCAGCCCTTGCCCTGGGAAAAGAACGCCGCGGTGCCCGTGCCGCCCGCGCCGGAACCCGTGCCGCTCGATGCATACACCGCCCCCGCTGCGCCGGAGCCCGAGCTCGTTCCGCTCGACATCTACGACGCTCCCGCGCCGGCGCCCAAGCCCGCCAAGCCGCTCGTCGACATCGACAGCCTTAATCCCGCCCAGCGCGAGGCGGTCCTGTCCACCGAGGGCCCGTTGCTGGTGCTCGCCGGCGCCGGCTCGGGCAAGACTCGCGTCTTGACCTTCCGCATCGCACATATGCTCGGCGACTTGGGCGTTAAGCCCTGGCAGGTCCTGGCCATCACGTTTACCAACAAGGCCGCGGCCGAGATGCGCGAGCGTCTGGCGGCACTCATCCCCAGTGGCACCCGCGGCATGTGGGTGTGCACCTTCCACGCCATGTGCGTGCGCATGCTGCGCGAGGACGCCGACCTGCTGGGCTACACCGGTCAGTTCACCATCTATGACGACGATGACTCAAAGCGCATGGTGCGTGACATTATGCAGGCGCTCGGCATTGAGCAAAAGCAGTTCCCCATCAACATGATCCGCAGCAAGATCAGCTCGGCCAAAAACGCCATGATTGGGCCCGAGGACATGCTCAAGAGCGCCGATAGCCCCAACGACAAAAAGGCCGCGCAGGTCTACCTGGAGCTGGAGCGCCGCCTGCGCGCCGCCAACGCGATGGACTTTGACGACCTGCTCGTGCGCGCTCTCGAGCTGCTGCGCACCCGCCCCGAGGTGCTCGATAAGTACCAGGAGCGCTTCCGCTACATTAGCGTCGACGAGTATCAGGACACCAACCACGTCCAATACGAGATCGCCAACCTGTTGGCCGCCAAGTACCAAAACCTTATGGTCGTGGGCGACGACGACCAGTCCATTTATAGCTGGCGTGGCGCCGACATCACCAATATCCTGGACTTTGAGAAGGACTTTAAAAACTGCAAGACCGTCAAGCTGGAGCAGAACTACCGCTCCACGGGTCATATCCTGAGCGCCGCCAACGCCGTGGTGCGCCACAACTCGCAGCGCAAGGACAAGCGCCTGTTTACGGCCGAAGGCGATGGCGAGAAGATTCAGGCCTTCCAGGCGAGCGACGAGCGCGACGAGGGCCGCTGGATTGCCGGTGAGATCGAGAAGCTGCACTCCAAGGGCACGAGCTACGACGACATCGCCGTGTTCTATCGCACCAACGCCCAGTCGCGTATTCTCGAAGATATGTTCCTGCGCGCGGGCGTGCCCTACAAGATCGTCGGCGGCACGCGATTCTTCGACCGCGCCGAGATCCGCGATGTCATGGCCTATCTCAAGATGATCGTGAACCCGGCCGACGAGATGAGCGTCAAGCGCGTCATCAACACGCCGCGCCGCGGCATCGGCTCCACTTCGATCCAAAAGATTGAGCAGCTGGCGCGCGACAACCGTTGCTCGTTCTTCCAGGCCTGCGAGATCGCAACAGCCGAGACGGGCATGTTTAGTGCCAAGGTGCGCAACGGCCTGTCGAGTTTTGTGGCGCTGGTGCGCGAGGGCCGTCGCATGGACGGCGAGCTCAAGGATGTCGTCGAGATGATTGTCGACAAGACGGGCCTGCTGCAGGCGTTCCGCGCCGAGGGCACCATGGAGTCCGAGAGCCGCGCCGAGAACATCCAGGAATTCCTGGGCGTCGCTGCCGAATTTGAGGAGACGCACGAGGATATCGAGGGCACGCTCGAGAGCTTGGAAGAGCTGCGTGCAGCCGGTGTTGCCGATGTGCCTGTCAGTGCCGAGCCCGAGCCCGTCGTGGTGAGTGCGCCCGCGCCCGAGCCGGGGCCGTCCGCTCCGGCATCCTCGTTTGAGGCACTTGTCGGCGCTCGTGACGCCGCGGGCTCCAATCCGCTCGATAGCCTAGCCGCCCCGGCGCTCTCGCCGCAGGATGCCTTGGCCGCCGCCATCGCGGGCAACGCGTATGCCGTGCCAACAGAGCTACCGGCGGGCGCCGTGCATGCCGACGAGATCGAGCGCACCTACGGTCCGCTCACCTGTAAGGCACTGCCGGCACTCATGGAGTGGCTGGCCCTGCGCTCCGACTTGGATTCCCTGGCCGGCGAGACGCATGCCATTACCATGATGACCATCCACTCCGCCAAGGGCCTGGAGTTCCCGGCGGTGTTCGTGGCCGGCATGGAGGAGGGTATCTTCCCGCACGTGCACGACTTTGGCGGCAGCGATGACCCGGGCAAGCTCGAGGAGGAGCGTCGCCTGGCCTACGTTGCCATCACGCGTGCCCGTAAGCGCCTGTTCCTGACCTATGCGGCCACGCGTCGCACCTACGGCTCGACCTCTGCCAACCCGCGCTCTCGTTTCCTCAACGAGATTCCGTTTGAGGATATCGAGTTTAGCGGTATCGGTTCTGCCGGTTTTGAGGGCACGGGCTGGGAGAAGCGCGGCGACCGTCACGGCACCTTTGGCTCGGGCATGGGCTCGGATATGTATGGCGGCAAGGTGTTCGGTTCGCATACGCGCTCGACCGGCGGTTCCGGTTCGCGCGGCGGATCGAGCTTCGACGATTTCTTTGGTGGCAGCACCTATGGCACCGAGCGCCATCGCGGGGTTTCGCCCGACGCCGGCCGTGTTGCCTCGACCTTTGGTTCGGGCGCGCCGCGAGCTAAAAAGCCGTCGTCCAAGGTGTCGCCGACGGTGGAGCGCAAGGTCGATCGCGCCAGCGCGTCGCAGGACTTTGCCGCGGGCGATACCGTGAGCCACAAGACCTTTGGCACCGGTACCGTGATCTCGGTCGCCGGAGACATGATCGAGGTCCAGTTCGAAAAAACCGGCCAGACCAAAAAGCTGATGAAAGGTTTTGCACCGATCGTCAAGCTGTCGTGATCCCGGCGGCCCCGGACAGGCGCCATGGACAACGTTGCTTGCGAACGTCGCTTTGCTCGTTCGCTTTTTGGTCTGGAGAGCCGGGTGGGCTGATAAATAGATGTGAGTAGGGGCTCTCCCGTTTGATGAGCGGGGGAGCCCCTTGTTGCGTTTTGGTTGTTGGTGCGACCTAGAGGTGGCTGATGATCAATTCCATCTTGCCTTCGAGGTCGATGGAGCTGACGGTGCTCGGGGCTAGCAGGTGGCTTCCCTTGTGGACGGGGTCGCCGCAGACGGTGCCTTCGCCGTCGATGACCGACAGACACATGAAGGGCCAGTGCTGGTCGAGGGTCTTGCTGCCGTTGACGCGCACGCGATCGACGGTGTAGCAGGGGTTGGACTCGAGTTCGGTCACGCCGTCGACTTCGGGCGCGGTCACGGTGCCGTCGGTCGGGGCCTGAGAATCAAAGTCGATGCAGTCGAGACTCTGCTCAATGTGCAGCGGGCGCAGCTTGCCGTCGGTGCCGGGGCGGTCGTAGTCGTACAGGCGATAGGTCACGTCGCTCGACTGCTGCGTCTCCAAAATGAGCGTGCCGGTCTTGATCGCGTGCACGGTGCCGGAGTCAATCTGGAAAAAGTCGCCCTTGTGGATCGGCAGCACGTTGAGCATGTCGTCCCAGCGGCCGTCCTCGATCATCTGTGCGGCCTCGGCGCGGTCCTTGGCGCGCTGTCCGACGATAATCGTGGCGCCGGGCTCGCAGTCCAGGACATACCAACACTCGGTCTTGCCCAGGCTGCCGTTCTCGTGCTCGGCGGCGTACTCGTCGTTGGGATGAATCTGGATCGAAAGGTCGTCCTTGGCGTCCAGAATCTTAATGAGCAGCGGGAACTCCTTGCCCTCGCAGTCGCCAAAGAGCTCACGGTGCTCGGCCCACAGCCACGACAGCGTGTGGCCGGCATACGGGCCCTCCGCAATCTGGCAGTCGCCGTTGGGGTGGGCCGAGATGGCCCAGCACTCACCGATGGGGCCCTCGGGAATGTCGTAACCAAACACGGTCTCCAGCTGGCGGCCGCCCCAGATCTTCTCGTGGAAGATCGGCGTCAGTTTAATCAAATCGGACATGTGCATACTCCCATAAGGTTGTGCGGGTGCCGCGTAAGACAGCTCAAAACGGGCACCCACCGGATTACAAAACTAGGCCAGCGTTACGTTGTGCAGCTCAAAGCGGTCGCCTACGTTGTGCGAGATAGAATATTCAAACGCGGTGCCGCTATCCAAGAAGCCAATCTGGTTGAGTTCGAGCAGGGGAGAGCCGGGTTTGGTATCCAGGCGCTCAGCCTCTTTTTCAGTTGCCGCGACAGCGCGAATGGTGCGATGGAAGCTCGAAATCTTCAGCCCGCATTGCTCGCGGATAAAGCCGTAGACCGATCCGTACAGGTCCTTCTTTTTAAGGCCCGGGATCAGTTCGAGCGGCATATAGGTGTACTCGATGACGATGGGCTTCTCGTCGACCTGGCGCACGCGCACGATGTGATAGGCGAAGTCATCCTCGGCCATTCCCAGCTGGGTCGCAACCTCTGCCGGCGGATTGACGATCGAGAAATCGTAGACCACCGAGGTCACCTTTTCCCCGCGGTGCTCATACGAAAAGCCCTGGGCACGGTCGTTCTTGCCTTGAAAAAACACCTGGCCGGGAAGCCCCGCCGTGTCCTTGACGTAGGTGCCCGATCCGCGCCGGCTGGTAATAAGGCCTTCTTCGGTAATCTGCTCAATCGCCCGTTTGACGGTGATTTTGGAAACGCCATAGAGCTCACAGAACTCAACGACGGTGGGCAACTTATCGCCCGCTTTAAGTGCGCCGTCCTCGATGCTTCGACGGATATCTGCAGCTATCGCCTCGTATTTGGGAATCATGGAACCTCCTTTCCGGCTTGATTGAGTACAGAAGAAAGTATAGTCAACACCTAAGCATCCCTATTGCGTTTTTGAAAAGTTCGAGAAAGGTTTAATTAAAAAACGCTTCTCTTTAAAAACTAGAGCGCTCTAAATGAATATGCATTCGAATAATGTGGTATTGAGCAAATTGATCGACTCGAGGATGGGGTTGAGCCGTTTTACCGCCCAACGAACCAAATACCATGCCCTGCGTTTTCACAGATAAAACCTGCCAAAACAAACCTGTCCCTTTTTGGCAGGTTTTTGCCTTGGGAGCGGTACCATACAGGCAATGTTTAAACGAGAAAGGCGGGCTCCCATGGAACCTAAGCAGTATTACATCGGCATCGACGTCGGCGGCACTTCGGTTAAGGAGGGCCTGTTCGACGAGGATGGTAACCTGCTGGCCAAGGCCAGCGTGCCCACGCCGCCTATCGTTGACGCCGCGGGCTTTGCCGCGGTGACCGAGGCTATCGACCAGGTGGTCGCCAAGGCTCAGATTCCGCGTGCCTTTGTGGCGGGCATTGGTCTGGCCGTTCCGTGCCCCATCCCGGCATCGGGCGATGCCAAGGTCAAGGCCAACATTGCCATTAACCTGCCCGAGCTGAGAGTCGCCATTCAGGAGCACTGCCCCGACGCGGTTGTTAAATACGAGAACGATGCCAACGCCGCTGCCATGGGCGAGGCCTGGCTCGGCTCTGCCAAGGGCGTACAGAACATGGTGATGGTCACCATTGGTACCGGCGTGGGTGGCGGCGTTATCGTCAACGGCGACGTGGTGTCGGGCGTTGTGGGCGCCGGCGGCGAGATTGGCCACATGTGCCTGAACCCCGAAGAGGAGCGCACCTGCGGCTGCGGCGGACATGGCCACCTGGAGCAGTATTCCAGCGCCACCGGCGTGGTGAGCAACTACCTTGCCGAGTGCAAGAAGGCAGGCGTCGAGCCCATCGAGCTCACCGGTCCCTCCGATTCCAAGGACGTGTTCCAGGCCTGCCGCGAGGGTGACAAGCTCGCGCTGGCAGCTGCCGATACCATGGCCGACTATCTCGGCCGTGCCCTGGCGCTTATTGCCAACGTGGTCGATCCCGAGATGTTCCTGATCGGCGGCGGTGCTTCCGCTTCGGCCGATGTCTACCTCGACAAGGTCCGCGAGCACTTTAAGCAGTACGCGCTCTCCGCCTCGCGCGAGACGCCCATTAAGGTCGCTTCGCTCGGCAACGACGCCGGCATCATCGGTGCCGCCTACGTAGCCCTGCGCGCCGCCGGCAAATAGCTTGTGCAAGGGGGGCCAGGTTACTTTGCACCAACATGGTGCAAAAGGGACAGACTTCGCCCCAACACTTGCCCCAAATTGTGCCGCGGCCCTTCCGTCTCAGAAGGCTCGGTGCCAGCGTGCTACCATAGCTACGTCCAAGTACACATATCAAGTGGAGGAAATCCATGGCAAACGTTCTTGTCTTTGGTCACCAGAACCCCGATAACGACGCCATCATGAGCGCCGTCGTCCTGTCCCAGCTGCTTAACCAGGTTGAGTATGCCGGCAATACCTACGAGGCCTGCGCCCTTGGTCAGCTTCCGGCCGAGTCCGCCAAGTTGCTCGCCGACGCCGGCATTGCCGAGCCCCGCGTGATTGATTCCGTCGAGGCCGGTCAGCTCGTCGTCCTCACCGACCACAACGAGTCTGCCCAGTCCGTCGCCGGCCTTAAGGACGCCACGGTCTTTGGTGTTGTCGATCATCACCGCATCGGCGACTTCGAGACCGCCGGCCCGCTGCACTACATCTGCCTGCCCTGGGGCTCCAGCTGCACCATCGTCACCAAGCTCGCCGGCGTGCTCGGCGTTGAGCTTTCCGACGTCCAGGCCAAGCTGCTGCTCTCGGCCATGATGACCGACACGCTCATGCTCAAGAGCCCTACCACCACCGATGTCGACCGCGCCGTCGCCGCCAAGCTCGGCGAGCAGGTGGGCGTCGACCCGGTCAAGTTTGGCATGGAGGTCTTCCTCACCCGTCCGTCCGGCTCCTTCACCGCAGCCGAGATGGTCGGCAACGACATTAAGATGTTCGAGCCCGCTGGCAAGAAGCTGCTCATCGGCCAGTACGAGACCGTCGACAAGAGTCGTGCTCTCGGCATGATCGACGAGATTCGCGAGGCCATGCGTGCCTACGCCGCCGAGAAGGGTGCCGATGGCATTGTCCTGTGCATCACCGACATCATGGAGGAGGGCTCGCAGGTCCTGCTCGAGGGCGAGACCGAGGCCGCTCAGAAGGGCCTGGGCATTGCCGACGAGCACGACGGCGTCTGGATGCCGGGTGTCCTCTCCCGTAAGAAGCAGGTCGCTGCCCCCATCATGGCCGCCTGCTAGGTTTAGTTGACCAAACGCCACGACCGGATCGCGGACGTCCCGCGCTCCGGTCGTTTTTTGTGCACGGCGCCGCGTCGTCTCTTGGACAGGCGTGCCCGTGCCGTTGAGCAAATAATGTTCAACCTGTGGTTCCGCTTTTCGGCCACGCCTGCGTGCTTGTCGTGCAGGGTAGGCTAGATGCAAGCGTAATACGTTAGAGCGCGGCGCCGCCACTTGGGCGGGCCGTGCTTTTTTAAGACGGGAGCTTTCCCGAGAAAGGAGCCGCCCATGGCAGCAACTGAGCAGCTGTTCAACGTTCGTGAGCGCAAGCGCTTTGAACGTCACGACATTTGGGAGCGCATCGCCGAGAACGGCACGATTTCCGCCGCCGTCATGGTCTTCGCCGCCATCGCCGCCGTTATCTGCGCCAACACCGATGCCTACGAGGCCATCCATCACTTTTTGGAGACCCCGCTGTATGTGGGCCTGGGCAACCTTACGGCTGGTCTCACCGTTGAGCTTTTCGTCAACGACTTCCTCATGGCGATTTTCTTTTTGTTGGTGGGCATCGAGCTTAAGTACGAGATGACGGTCGGTGAGCTCAAGAATCCGCGTCAGGCCATGCTTCCCATGCTGGCGGCCGTGGGCGGCGTTGTCGTTCCCGCCTGCATCTACCTGATCTTTAACCATGCCGGCGCCCGCAACGGTTGGGCCATCCCCATGGCAACCGATATTGCCTTTGCGCTGGGCGTGCTGTCGCTTTTGGGCAATCGCGTGCCCAACGGCGTGCGCGTGTTCTTCTCGACGCTCGCCATCGCCGACGACCTCATCTCCATCGCCGCCATCGCCATCTTCTACGGTCAGAGCCCCAATCCGTTTTGGTTGGGCGCCGCTGCAGTTGTGACCTGCGCGCTTGTGTGGCTCAACAAGACGCAGCATTACCGCCTTGCCCCGTATTCGGTGCTGGGTCTGCTGCTGTGGTTCTGCATGTTTAAGAGCGGCGTGCACGCCACGCTCGCCGGTGTCATCCTGGCCTTCACCATCCCGGCCAAGTGCGGTGTTAAGCTCGATAGCCTTACCGATTGGCTGGGCGAGTGCCTGCCGTTGCTCGACGACCGCTACGACGACGAGGCGCACATCCTGGGTCAGCACGACTTTACCGTCTCGACCACCAGAGTCGAGCGCGTCATGCACCGCGTGACCCCGCCGCTCATTCGCATGGAGCGCCTGATCTCCACGCCGGTCAACTTTGTGATCCTGCCGATCTTTGCATTTGTCAACGCGCAGGTTCGCCTGGTGGGCGTGGATATGGGCACGCTGCTGACCGACCCGGTGACGCTCGGCGTGTATTTTGGCATGCTGCTGGGCAAGCCGATTGGCATCTTTGGCATGACGTTTGCCCTGGTTAAGCTCAAGATCTCCGAGCTGCCGCGCAACGTTAACTGGCACATGATTGCCGGCGTGGGCATTCTGGGCGGCATTGGCTTTACCATGTCGATTCTCATCAGCGGCCTTGCCTTCCCGACGGCCCAGTTTGAGGTTCTTGCAGCCAAGGCCGCTATTCTCGCCGGTTCGGTCACCGCAGCCGTGCTCGGCATGATCTACATGAGCGTGGTCTGCAAGCATCCCTCGCCCAAAGACGAGTAAGAGCGCGAAAACCGGCTCCAGAACCGATTCGGGCGCGTTCAAAATGCGGATTCGGGCGGTGCTTGCCGCCTGCCAGACACGCCAGTGGTCAAAAAACGCCGTTTGTGAGTACTGTCACAAACGGCGTATCATTTTAGGTGCGGAAAATAATGAACAAAGTTATAAGAACTGTACGTTAATGAGTGACCATCGACTTCCAATTTGGCGCTAGCTGACGGTGATTAGGAAGTTTCAAGGTGACGCGCGCAGACGTGGTGTAAGAGCGTCCCGAGGTCCGTCGCTGCAAGTCCCGATG
>UREM01000013.1 GCA_900546775.1 uncultured Collinsella sp.
GTACACACCGGCCTCGGCGGCAGCGGCGGCGACCTTCTTCATCATGACGGCGGGGCCGCAGCTGGCGACGTAGTCGTAGCCGCCCTCTCCAAGCAGCTCGGCTGCCGGATCGGTGCAAAAACCGTGCGTGCCGAGCGAACCGTCGTCGGTGCACACGTTAACCGTGGCGCCCAGCGCACGGAACTCATCGACACCCACGACTTTGGAAGCGGTGCCAAAGCCCAGGCACACGTCCACATCAACACCCTGCTCGGCAAGCATGCCGGCAAGACACAGCACAGGCGGAACGCCGATGCCACCGGCGACGAGCAGTGCCTTCCTGGTGCCCTCGGGTACCATCCAGCCACGGCCACCGGGGCCCAACAGGTTAGAGGTGGAGCCAGGGCCCATCTGAGACAAACGGCGGGTATCGTCGCCCACGACGGCGTACCACAGCTCGACGGTGCCGGCCTCGGCGTCGGCGCGATAGAAGCTCAGGGGCACGCGAAGCAGCGAGGAGGCATCGCCGGGCACGGCAATGTTCACAAACTGACCGGGCTTGAGCGCACTTGCAAGCTTGGGGGCCGAGATTACGAGCGAGAAGATGCCGTCGGCGATCTCCCGGTTCGAGACGACCTCGAAGTCGTGCATGCGTGCAGTGGAAGGTGTGGGCATAGACGCTCCAATCCCCCATGCGGTTGCATGGTCTAAACGAACAGAAAGCGCGGCACCGCAAGGGCGCCGCGCACAAAAGCGATAAGGCTATGCTAGCAGATGCAGCCGTCGGCGAGCGTCTGCTTGCCACCGACAAATACATCGGTGGCACGACCGGTGAGCGTGCGGCCGGCAAAACCGGAGTTCTCGGCGCGCGACTCGTAACCGTCCTCGCCAACCGTCCAGGTTGCGGAGGGGTCGAACACGGTCAGGTCGGCGACAGAGCCCGCCTTGACCTGAACCTGATCGAGGCCCAGAATCTCACGCGGCTTGATGGCCATGAGCTCGACCATGCGGCTCACGCTCATCTTGCCCGTGTTGACCAGCTCAGTGAGCACGAGCGACAGCGAAGTCTCGAGGCCAATCATTCCAAAGGGCGCGAGCTCGAACTCGCGGGCCTTCTCCCACGGGGTGTGGGGAGCGTGGTCGGTAACGATAGCGTCGACGGTACCGTCGATGACACCCTGACGGATGGCCTCGGCATCCTCGTCGGTGCGCAGCGGCGGATTGACCTTGAGCGAGGTGTTGTAGGTCTCGTCCAGGTCGTTCTCGGTCAGGAACATGTGGTGCGGGGTGGCCTCGCAGGTCACCTGGACACCGGCAGCCTTACCGGCACGCACGAGCTCCAGGCCATGAGCGGTGGAGATGTGCTGGATGTGCAGCTTGGCACCGGTCAGCTTGGCAATCTCGATGTCGCGGGCAATCTGAAGCTCCTCGCCGGCGGCCGGCCAACCCTCGAGGGCCAGACGGGTCGAGACCTTGCCCTCGTTGATCTGGCCGTGGCCGACCAGATCTTCGTCCTGGCAGTGGCTCATAAAGACCTTGCCGAACATCTTGCCGTAGTCCATGCAGCGACGGAGCATGCCCGCGCCCTGCACGCCACGACCATCGTCGGTGAAGGCGACGGCGCCGTGGGCGACCATATCGCCCATCTCGGACATGGCCTCGCCCTTAAGACCGCGGGGCATGGCGCCCGACGGATAGACGCGGCAGTGGCCGACCTCGGCAGCGCGGGACTTGACGAACTCCACGACGGTGCCGTTATCGGTGACGGGATCGGTGTTGGGCATGGCGCACACGCCGGTGAAGCCGCCCTTGGCAGCAGCGCGGGTGCCGCTCTCGATGTCCTCTTTGACCTCGTAGCCAGGCTCGCGCAGATGCACGTGCATATCCACCAGGCCGGGGACGAGATACTTGCCGGAAAGGTCGCGGACCTCGGCTCCCTCGGCGGCGAGGTTCTCGCCGACCTCGGCGATCTTGTCACCGTCGATCAGGACGTCGACGACACCGTCAAGCTCGACGGACGGATCGACGACGTGGGCATTCTTAAGAAGCAAGGCCATTATCGGCACCTCCAAGCAGCAGATACAGGATAGCCATACGCACGCAGATACCGGCGTAGACCTGCTCCAGGATGACGGAGCGTTGCGGGTGGTCGGCCATATAGGAGTCGAACTCAACGCCGCGGTTGATGGGGCCCGGGTGGCAGATAATCGCATCGGGCTTCATGAGCTTCTCGCGGTCCTTGGTCAGACCGAAGAGCTTGTGGTACTCGCGAATCGTGGGGAACGGTGCGCCCTCGAGGCGCTCCTGCTGCACGCGCAACATGTAGACGACGTCCAGCTCGGGCAGGACGGAATCGAGGTCGCTCGTCACGTGGTCGCAGCCCAGGACCTCGGGCGCCGGCGGCAGCAGCGTGCCGGGGGCGACGGCGTAGGTCTCGCAGCCCATGATCTTAAGTGCGGGGATCAGCGAGCCGCACACGCGGGAGTGCGCGATATCGCCGACGACGGCGACCTTCAGACCGTGGAAGTCACCCTTGTGCTCCCAGATGGTGTACAGGTCGAGCAGGGCCTGCGTGGGGTGGTTGTGCTTGCCGTCGCCGGCGCAGATGACGCTCGCGGGCGAGTTCTGCGTGACGATGTAGGGAGCACCGGCGTGCTTATCGCGAACGACGATGCAATCAATCTTGTAGGCGTTGAGGGTCTCGACGGTGTCGACGAGGCTCTCGCCCTTGACCGTGGAGGTCGAGGAGCCGCCAAAGTTGAGGCTGTCGGCCGAAAGGCGCTTCTCGGCGAGCTCGAAGGAGCTGCGGGTGCGCGTCGAGGGCTCGTTGAACATGTTGACGATGGTCTTGCCCTTGAGCGTGGGGACCTTCTTGATCGCACGCTCGTTGACCTCAGAGAACGCCTTGGCGGTCTCGAGGATGAGCTTGATGTCCTCTTCGGAGTACTCGGTAATGTCGATCAGGTGCTTATGGTTGAACGCCACGGTACTACTCACCTCCCAGCGGCGCGGAGCCCACGTGGGAACCCGGCGCGACGTCGTTAATCTCGACGGCGGTGTGGCCGTCGACTTCCTTCATATATAGGTGCACGTTCTCCTCATGCGACGAGGGAACGTTCTTGCCGACAAAGTCCGGCGAGATGGGGAGCTCACGGTGACCGCGGTCAACGAGAACTGCCAGCTCGATGCGGCTCGGACGGCCCAGGTCCATGACGGCATCCAGAGCGGCGCGGATAGTACGGCCCGTATACAGGATGTCGTCCACCAGCACGACGCGCTTGCCGTCGACGCTGAAGGGAATGTTGGTAGCGTGGATCGCGGGAGCGAAATTGGTCGCATAGTCATCGCGGTAGAAGCTGATGTCCAGGCTGCCGAGCGGAACGTCGACGCCCTCGATCTCCTTGATCTCCTCGGCGAGCTTCTTTGCCAGAAGGTCGCCGCGCGTGACGATGCCGACCAGAGCGAGGTCTTCACAGCCCTCGTTGCGCTCGAGAATCTCGTGCGCGATGCGGGTCATCGCTCGATTGACGGCGGTCTCGTCCATGATGACCGCCTTGGGGGAAGTCGTGCCCATCGATCTCCTTCCTCACATGTCTTGACTGCTGACACAGTCAAAAA
Organism: uncultured Collinsella sp.; assembly: GCA_900546775.1. GTDB lineage: Bacteria > Actinomycetota > Coriobacteriia > Coriobacteriales > Coriobacteriaceae > Collinsella. Next base: position 3,598 of record UREM01000013.1, read on the forward strand.
AAATAGATGCCCGACCGCTTAAAGCGGACCAGACACCCACAGGAAGGGCTGCTCTTTGGCAGCTATGTAATTCCATGTGGGTATCTCGTACCCCTTTAATGGTCAAGGGATAGTGTAGCCAACCTCGGGCTCAAATGCGAGCATAAATACTAGTCAATCCGTAAACGGAGCCAATAGCTCCATAAACCTATATATATTTGTGGGACGCGCTTGAAAACCTTGTTGCGAGCTGGCATAATCCCCTCTGCTGCACGCAAATCGGATCTACGTCCAGGGCCGTAGCGTGGGCACTATCGCCAAAAGAGAAATATCTCTGTGTAGATTGCGCACAGAGACATGCTTCTGTGCTATAGTTCAGGCTTGTTTGTTAACGCGACATGTTCGTTTGTCGCCCAAGGAGGGTCAGTTATGTCCAAAGTTTGCGAAGTTTGCGGTAAGCACCCCGTTGCCGGTCGCTCCATCAGCCACTCTCACCGCGTCACCAACCGTAAGTTCCGCCCCAACATCCAGCGCGTCTACGTCGTCGTCGATGGTCACCGTCGCAAGATGAACGTTTGCTCCACCTGCCTTAAGTCTGGCAAGGTTGCGCGCTCCTAAATAAGGTCTTACCAACAAGTACCTCGGACTCTCCGGGTCAAAGACCTCGCGTTCATATAGAACTTACCAAAGGCGTCCTCCCCCACGGAGGGCGCCTTTTTGCACTCATTGGGGACAAACTTACATGAGTGTTTTCACGCATTGGGGACAGACTTAGATGAATGCTTTCCTAAGCTCACAGTGCATCGATCGGCCCCAATCCATACCTCAGGCCGCCTCGTTCCAGCCTGTGGTGGCCTTGGTTACGCTTGTAGCGCCGATACCGGTGATACGGGCAATTTGCTTGACCGTAAGATGGGCCCGCCTGAGCCTTAGCAGACAGGCATCGCGTTCGGGGCGTGGCAGGGCCTTGAGCAGCGCAGGATCAATGCTCGGCAAAACTTCGCGCGCAACGGAAAGGGCGTCCTCATCGGGGATCCGTCGGCGCGGAAGAATCTCCACTGACCAGATGCGCCCGGCAACTTCCTCGAGATGCTCGCAATAGCGACGGGAACCCCCGACAATATCGAGCATGGGGGCCGCATCGCAGATATCAAAGGGATCGTATCCCAGCTGGTATGCCTTGTAGCTTGACCAGCGGTAGGCATCAAGCGAGTCGAGCGCACCTTTCACGGGATTGAGATGGATATAATCGAGCAACTGCACCGCCTGCGTGTCCGACTCGACCGCGACCCGCGAATAGCGATTATCAAACAGGTGGCCCGTTCTTCCGGTTTTCCCATTGAAATACTTGGCATAGGCCGTCAGCGCGCACTGCATTGCCTTTGAAAGGTTGTCAAATGGATCATCAACCATCAAATGAAAGTGGTTGTCCATAAGGCACCAAGCCAACACCGCCACTTCAAGGCGCGCAAACCTGTCCGAGATATCCGATAGGAAACGATAGCGGTCGGAATCATCTTCAAAAATAATCTGTTTGGAGTTGCCGCGGTCAAAGACGTGGTAATAGCCGGTAATCGAAACGGCGCGGGCGCATCGGGGCATAATCTCTCCTTTAAAAGCTGTACAGGCAACACCTAAAAGGAGAGAAGCAACGCGAAATGCTGAGCCTGTGACCTATTTATATCCAATGAGCGGCAAAAACAGGCCCAGAACGGCAAAATGGCAAATCGATGTCTGTCCCCAATGAGTGAAAGCACTCATGTAAGTCTGTCCCCAATGAGCGGGACGATGCACTGGCAGATAGTTTTAGTTAAAACGCTTCAGTTTGTTAAAGCGTTTTAGTGTGCCTTTTACGGGAATCTTACCGTTCGCCGAATAATTTCTTGCTATCATGCAAGACGTAGGGTAAATCTCCGATCGCAAGGAGACACAAATGGTGAAAAAGTCACCGGAAAACACTACTCCCGCAATTGTGGACAACGTAGAGGCGCTTGAGGCTAAGCTCGCTCAGATGCGAGAGGCCCAGGCGCTTTTTGCTACGTACACGCAGGAGCAGGTCGACAAGATCTTCTATGAGGCCGCCATGGCCGCCAACAAGGCTCGTATCCCGTTGGCGAAGATGGCCATCGAGGAGACCGGCCGCGGCGTTCTTGAGGACAAGGTCATCAAGAACCACTACGCCGCAGAGTACATCTACAACGCTTACAAGAACACCAAGACCTGTGGTGTCCTGGAGCGCGACGAGGCCTACGGCATCACCAAGATCGCCGAGCCCATCGGCATCGTGGGCGCCGTCATCCCGACGACCAACCCCACCTCCACTGCGATCTTCAAGACGCTGATCAGCCTGAAGACCCGCAACGGCATCATCATCTCCCCGCACCCGGCAGCCGCCAAGTGCACCATCGCCGCCGCCAAGCTCGTGCTTGACGCCGCCGTCAAGGCCGGCGCCCCCGAGGGCATCATCGGCTGGGTCGATGTCCCCTCCATCGAGCTGACCAACATGGTCATGCGCGACGTCGACATCATCCTCGCCACCGGTGGCCCGGGCATGGTCAAGGCCGCCTACTCCTCGGGCAAGCCCGCCCTGGGCGTCGGCGCCGGTAACACCCCGGTCGTCATCGACGACACCGCCGACGTGCTGCTCGCCGTCAACTCCATCATCCACTCAAAGACCTTCGACAACGGCATGATCTGCGCTTCCGAGCAGTCCGTGACCGTCATCGACACCATCTATGACCAGGTCAAGGCCGAGTTCCAGAAGCGTGGCTGCTACTTCGTCAAGCAGGGTGCCGAGATGGAGGCCCTGCGTGCCGCCATGTTCAAGAACGGCGCCCTCGATCACCGCATCCCCGGCATGGCTGCCGCCAAGATCGCCGAGCTCGCCGGCATCGAGGTTCCCGCCAAGACCAAGATCCTGATCGCCGAGGTCACCTCCACCGACCCCGCCAAGGAGGAGTTCTCCCACGAGAAGCTCTCCCCGGTCCTGGCCATGTACCACGCCAAGGACTTCCAGGAGGCCGTCGACAAGGCCGAGCACCTGGTGCTCGCCGGTGGCCCGGGCCACACCGCCTCTCTGTACGTGCACCCCGCCCAGGCCGAGAAGATCAGCCTGTTCGAGCACGTCATGAAGGCCTGCCGTATCGTCATCAACACCCCGTCTTCGCACGGCGGCATCGGTGACCTGTACAACTTTGGCATGAAGCCGTCTCTGACCCTGGGCTGCGGCTCCTGGGGCGGCAACTCCGTCTCCGAGAACGTTGGGGTGAAGCACTTGATCAACGTTAAGACTGTGGCCGAGCGCCGTGAGAACATGCTGTGGTTCCGCGCTCCCGAGAAGGTCTACTTCAAGAAGGGTTCCACGCCCGTCGCCCTCGATGAGCTGGGCAACGTCATGGGCAAGAAGCGCGCCTTCATCGTCACCGACCAGTTCCTCTTCAAGAATGGCAACACCCGCGCCATCGAGGCCAAGCTTGACGAGATGGGCATCGCCCACGACTGCTTCTACGACGTCGAGCCCGATCCGTCGCTGCAGTGCGCACGTCGTGGTGCCAAGCAGATGGCTCTCTTTGAGCCGGACGTCATCATCGCCGTCGGCGGTGGCTCCGCTATGGACGCCGGCAAGATCATGTGGATGATGTACGAGCACCCCGAGTGCAAGTTTGAGGACATGGCCATGGACTTCATGGACATCCGCAAGCGTATCTTCACCTTCCCCGAGATGGGCAAGAAGGCCTACTTCGTCGCCGTCCCGACCTCCTCGGGTACCGGCTCCGAGTGCACGCCGTTCGCCATCATCACGGACAAGGAGACCGGCATCAAGTGGCCGCTCGCCGACTACGCGCTGCTCCCCAACATGGCTATCGTCGACGCCGACAACTGCATGACCGCCCCGCGCGGACTGACCGCCGCCTCCGGCATCGACGTCATGACCCACGCCATCGAGTCCTACGTCTCCATCATGGCTTCCGACTACACCAAGGGCCTCTCCGAGCGCGCTGCTAAGCTCGTCTTTGAGAACCTGCCCTCCAGCTTCACGAACGGCGCCAAGGACCCGCACGCCCGCGAGGAGATGCACAACGCCTCCTGCATGGCCGGTATGGCCTTCGCCAACGCCTTCCTGGGCCTCAACCACTCCATGGCCCACAAGCTCGGCGCTTTCCATCACCTGCCCCACGGCATCGCCAACGCCGTCATCCTGACCCGCGTTATGCGCTACAACGCCGCCGAGGCTCCCGTCAAGATGGGTACCTTCTCTCAGTATCCTTACCCCAACGCGCTGCACAACTACGCCGAGATGGCCAAGTACTGCGGCATCGAGGGCAAGGACGACAAGGAGGTCTTCGAGAACTTCATCACGAAGCTCGAGGAGCTCAAGGACTTCATCGGCGTCAAGAAGACCATCGCCGACTACGGTGTCGACGAGCAGTACTTCCTCGACACCCTCGACGAGATGACCGAGCAGGCATTCAACGACCAGTGCACCGGCGCTAACCCGCGCTACCCGCTCATGAGCGAGATCAAGGAGCTCTATCTGGACGCCTACTACGGCCGCGAGCCTCAGGATTACGCCGTCTGCTAGTTCTAGCACGGTTTTTAACGGCGGGGGTGCACGGGTGTTTCACACCCCCCCGCCGTCGCTTCTATCGCATCGTTGAAAGGATGCAACCATGCTGCTACCCGATTCCAAGACCGAGCTCGTCCGCCGTGGCAACAAGGTCGTTTACGACCTGGGCGACAAGATCGTCAAGGTCTTTAACGAGACCAAGCCCGTCTCCGACGTGTTCAACGAGGCTTTGAATCTTGCCCGCATCAATGAGTGCGGCATCCGCAGCCCCAAGGCTCTCGAGGTTTCCCAGCTCGAGAACGCCAATGGCTGGGCGCTCGTGACCGAGAAGGTCCCGGGTACCACCCTTGCCGAAAAGATGACTGCCGAGCCCCAGCGCTTCGGTGAGTACCTCGAGATGTTCGTCGACCTCCAGATCGAGATCCACGGCTACACCTCCCCGCTGCTCAACCGTCAGCGCGACAAGTTCGCCCGCATGATCGACAGCCTGGATCAGCTCAATGCCACCACGCGCTACAACCTTCAGGAGCGCTTGGACGGCATGACCAAGGAGTTCAAGGTCTGCCACGGCGACTTCAACCCCTCCAACGTCATCGTCGGCGACGACGGCCAGCTGTACGTCTGCGACTGGGCACACGCCACCCAGGGCTCCCCTGCTGCCGACGTTGCCACCACCTACCTGCTCTTTGCCCTCAATAGCAAGGATCAGGCCGAGGCCTATCTGGAGCTCTACTGCGACCGCGCCGACATGCCCATGCAGGTCGTGCGTCAGTGGACGAGCATCGTAGCCGCTTCCGAGCTCGCTCGTAAGCGCAACGTGAACGATGAGTTCCTGAAGAACTGGATCGACGTCGTCGATTATCAGTAATATCTGAGCGATTTATTTCGCATCGGAGGCACAAAGAAAACCCCGCAGCTCACATGGGCTGTGGGGTTTTCCTTTTAGCGATTGAGCACGCCGAGAAGACAAAAGGACGGCCCCGCATCTCCCCTATCTGGAGAAATGCGGGGCCGTCCCGTATATCGAACTACAAGCGAAATCGACAATTAACGGCGTGCCGCCTTCACAAGCTTGGAAACCTTGGCGACGACCTCATCGATCGCCACGTCCTCGCGCTCGCCCGTGGCACGGTCCTTGAGCTCGACGGTGCCGTTCTTAAGGCCACGCTTGCCGAGCACCACCTGATACGGGAAGCCCATAAGGTCGTTGTCGGCAAACTTAAAGCCGGGACGCTCATCGCGATCGTCGACGACGACCTCGATACCCTCGGCGCACAGGCCATCAACGATCTGCTCGCAGACAGAAGCGCACTCCTCCTTCTTGGGGTCGAGCGGAATCACCGCAACCTCGTACGGGGCAACGGAGACCGGCCAAACGATGCCGTGCTCGTCGTTGTGCTGCTCCACGACGGCAGCGAGCGAGCGAGACACGCCCACGCCGTAGCAACCCATGATAAGCGGCTTCTCCTTGCCGTCCTCGTCCATAAAGGTGGCACCCATGGCCTCGGAGTACTTGGTGCCCAGCTGGAAGACCTGGGAAACCTCGATGCCGCGGGCAGCAGAGAGCGGCTTGCCGCAGTGCGGACAGGGATCGCCGGCAACGACGGTAACCAGGTCGGCCCACTCATCGACGGTAAAGTCGCGATCGGGGCAGGCACCGGTAAAGTGATAGTCGACCTCGTTGGCACCGCAGGCCCACTGCTTGGACTCGCGCAGGCTCTCGTCGCACACCAGACGGATGCCCTCGGGCAGGTTGACCGGTCCGATAAAGCCCTTGTGCAGCCCGTTTGCCTGAAGTTCCTCGTCGGTCATCATGCGATAGCCCTTGCCAAAGACATGCTCGGCCTTGCAGTCATTGAGCTCGTGGTCGCCCGGGACAATGGCAACGACCGGCTTGCCCTCGGCGTCGATCAACGCCAGCGACTTGCGCGTACCGTTCTCGGGGAAGCCGAAGAACTTGGCGACGGCCTCGATGGTGCCCATACTCGGAGTCTCGACCTTGGTAAGCGTGCCGTCGCCGGGGCCCTCGGTCACAACGACCTTGGTGCTTGCAGCCTCGTCATCGGCAGCAAAGCCGCAATCGTCGCAGTAGACGAGCGAGGCCTCGCCGGCGTCGGCCAGAGCCATGTACTCGACAGAGGTGTCGCCGCCGATCTCACCAGAGTCGGCGACAACGGGCAGAGCCTTGATGTAGCAGCGCTCGCAGATGTTGGCGTAGGCCTGCTTCATCTTGTCATACTCCTCCTGCAGGCTCTCCTGCGTGGCAGAGAAGCTGTAGGCGTCCTTCATGATGAACTCGCGACCGCGCATCAGGCCAAAGCGGGGACGGAACTCATCGCGGAACTTGTCCTGAATGTGGTACAGGTTGACGGGCAGCTGCTTATAGGAGCGCAGCTCGTTGCGCACCAGGGCCGTGACGGTTTCCTCATGCGTGGGGCCCAGCACAAACTCGCGACCATGACGGTCGTCAAAGCGCACGAGCTCCTTGCCATAGGCATCGATGCGGCCGGACTCACGCCACAGCTCGGCATCGACCATAATAGGCATCATGAGCTCCTGGGCGCCGGCGGCGTCCATCTCGTCGCGCACGATGTTCTCGATCTTACGAATCGAGCGCCAAGCGAGCGGCAGATAGGAATAGAGACCGGCGGCCTCCTTGCGGATCATACCGGCACGAAGCAGCAGACGATGGCTTGCAAGCTCGGCGTCGGCCGGATCCTCTTTGAGCGTCGGCGCATAGAGCTTAGACATATACATTGCTCGGGTCATTTATTTCTCCTCAATAAGCTTGTCGACCTCGGCCATAAGCGCGTCGACAATTTGATCCTCAGCTACTTTACCAATGATCTGGCCATGCGAAAAGAGCAGGGCCTGACCACGTCCGCAAGCAACGCCCAGGTCGGCATCGGAAGCCTCACCGGGGCCATTAACGGCACATCCCATGACGGCAATCGAGAGCGGCGCGGTATAGTTCTTAAGCCGCTCGGTTACTTCCTCGGCGATAGGAATCAGGTTAACCTGACAGCGGGCGCATGTGGGGCACGAGACAATCTCGGGGCCGCGGCGACGCAGGCCCAACGACTGCAAAATTCCCCAAGCGACCGGCGGCTCCTCAACCGGATCGGCCGTGAGCGAGACGCGCATGGTGTCACCGATACCCTCAGACAGCAGGATACCAAGACCCACTGAGCTCTTGATGGTGCCCTGCAGCTTGGTACCCGCCTCGGTTACGCCCAGGTGAAGCGGAACGTGGGGAATCTCACGCGACAGGGCTCGATAGGTATCGAGCGTCGTCTGCACGCTATGGGCCTTGGCCGAAAGCACAATGTTCGTAAAGCCGCGGTCTTCAAAATGCTTGACGAAACGCTCGCTCGACATCACGAGCTTTTCGGGCTGCGTGAGGTCGTCGCGCTCGGCGATATCCTGCTCAAGCGAACCGGCATTGACGCCGATACGAATCGCACAGCCCGCGGCACCCGCAGCATCGATCACCGCGTCAACCTTGGCCCAATCGCCGATATTGCCGGGATTGATGCGCAGCTTGGCAGCACCGGCCTCAACGGCACCAATGGCGAGCTTATGGTTAAAGTGGATATCGGCGACAATCGGCACCGGAGACTCGGCACAGATGGTGCGGAAACCCTCAAGCGCGGCCTCGGAGGGCACGCTCACGCGCACGATATCGCAGCCAGCCTGCGCCAACGCGCACACCTGCGCAAGCGTTGCCTGGGCATCGGCGGTATCGGTGCAGGTCATAGATTGGACCACCACCGGCGCGCCGCCACCGATCTGCACGCCGCCCACATGCACGGGGCGCGTCAGCTCGCGAGGCAAAGGATGGGATAAAGACAATCCAAACACTCCCCTACAGAATAAATCGAAGGATGTCGGAACGAAGCATATAGACAAACAGCAGCGCAAAGAGCGCGATGCCCACATAGCTCACAATCGTCTGGACCTTGAGCGGAAGCTCGCGGCCCGCAATCTTCTGAATGATCTCGATGACCAGCTTGCCGCCATCGAGTGGCGGGATGGGCAGCAGGTTCATAAAGCCAAGCGAGAATGAAATGAGGGCGGCAAACGAAAGGAACGTGGCAGGGCCGGCAGCAGCAGCCTGTGAGGACATAACGCTAATACCCACGATCGAAGAGGACTGATCGAGAATCTCCATCGTATGCTGCGGCTGGAGCAGACGCATCACACCCTCCGCCGTCTGCACGACATAGGAGAACGACAGGCGAGCCGACGTGATGGGGTCCAAACGGACCACCTGCGTAGAGGCATACACACCTAGACGCTCGCCCTCTTTGAGCGCAACCGTGGTCGAATGCTGCTTGCCGTCACGCTCGTACTCAATGGCGATATCGTCCTTACCGGCAGCCTTGCCGATGGCATCGTAAACGTCCATCCAGGTAGAGCACGATACTCCGTCGACCGAAAGAATCGCGTCGCCGCCCTCGATTCCCGCCGAGGCGGCAATCGAGCCTTCGTCAACCTGGCCAATCACATTGGTATCCACCGGCACGGTGACACCTGCGATGGAATAGATGCTCATAAGGAGCAAAAAACCCGTCAGGATATTGACGATAATGCCCGCAAGCAGCATAAAGGCACGCTTGACAAAGCCCTGGCCCAAATAGGTGTGCGAGCGCTCGCGCGCAAGGAATTCGGCCTCGTCGCACGGCAGTTCCCATACATCGCCCTCGGCAGTCGCATGCCCGCGATCGAACCGACGGCCGTCAAAGGTGGTATAACCCGCCGCGTCACGCGGCAGAGTCTGGTACTTGGTGGGATAGTAGCTGGGCGAAGGCTTTTCCCCTTCTTCATACCAGGGAGCGATAGAGCCCCAGTCCAACAGCAAAGCACAGGCCTCGAGCACATCCTCCTCGGACAGCTCGAGCTCGACGGCAAGATCGGCCACCGTCACCCGGCCGTGGCGATAGATGGCCGCGAGCACGCGATCGGCACACGAGACGTCGGTCGGATCCATACCGCAGATGGCAGCGTAGCCACCCAGCAGCAGCGGGGTCACGCCAAACTTGGTTCCAATGCGACGCGACGTGTAATGGATGTCAAAGCGGCACGGCAGACCCAAAAAGAAGTCGGTCACACGGACACCGCAGGCACGCGCCGCCAAAAAGTGGCCGCCCTCGTGCAAAAACACGAGGACGGAAAGCATCAGCAGGCCCCAAAAGACCGATGAGAGAACGCTCAGAACAGTATCCATAAAACGAAAAGGCAATCCTTATGGGTTAGAAACGGGTTGCGGCGAGCACCTGCGCAGCCTTTTCACGCGCCCACGCATCGGTGTCGCGAAGCTGCTCAAACGAATCGACCACCTGCATATCGTGGGCGTCCATGCAGGATTCCACAATGCGATCGATATCGGTAAAGCTGCAGCCATCGTGCAGGAAGGCATCGACGGCGACCTCGTTGGCGGCATTGAGCACGCACGGCATGGTGCCACCCGTCTTGCCGGCACGCTCGGCCAGTGCCAGACAGCGGAAGGTATCCATGTCGGCAGCATCAAACGTGAGCTGCCCCAGCTCGCGGAAATCGATACGAGGCGCCGGAGTATCCCAACGCTCGGGATACGAGAACGCGAACTGGATGGGAATACGCATGTCGGATGCACCGAGATGCGCCATCACGGAGCCGTCGGCGAACTCGACCATAGAGTGAATCTTGGACTGACGCTGCACGACCACGTTAATGAAATCGAGGTCGCAGTTAAACAGATGCATGGCCTCAATGCGCTCCAGGCCCTTGTTCATGAGGGTGGCGGAGTCAATGGTAATCTTGGCACCCATGGCCCACGTGGGATGCGCGAGGGCATCGGCACGCGTCACGCGATCGAGCTCGTCGCGCGTGCGGCCAAAGAACGGACCGCCCGAGCAGGTGAGCCAAATGCAGTGGGCCTCGCGCGGGTTCTCCCCCAGATAGCACTGGTAGATGGCGGAATGCTCAGAGTCGACCGGAATAAGCTGGCCCGGTTGTGCCAACGGCATAAGCAAGTCGCCACCGACGACGAGGGACTCCTTGTTGGCAAGGGCAAGGCGCTTATTCGAGGTCAAGGCCGCATGGCTCGCCTCGAGACCGGCGGCGCCCACAATAGCGACAAGTACGCAGTCGACATCGTCGCGATGCGCGAGCTCGCAAACCGCCTGCGCGCCAACGCCGAGCTTCGTTCCCTCGGGCAACTCCTGCAGCACGGCGTCATCGCCATGATCGACATCGGCTACGGCAACCGCCGGAACCGAGAACTCACGGGCAGCGGCAACGAGCTCAGAGGTACTGGAGTTAACGGACAGCGCCGTCACCTGCAGGCGATCGGCATGCTGGCGGCACACATCGAGCGCCTGGGTGCCGATAGAGCCTGTACAGCCCAGGATGGCAACACGGAGACGTCCATCGGAGCCATACGTCGTCTGGAAGGACATTACAGCACGCCTCCGATCATCAGCAACAGCTGCGCGGTGATGCAGCCGAAGATAAGCGAATCGCTACGATCGAGCATGCCGCCGTGGCCCGGGATAAGGTTGCCGGAATCCTTGACGCCCACACCGCGCTTGATACGCGACTCGATAAGGTCGCCGATAACGCCCAGAATGGAAACCACCACGCCGCACAGCAGCGCATAGGGCAGGCTGAGCTTGTAGAAGTGCGTCGCCCACAGGATGAGCCAAATCAAAACCGAGCCCAAGATGCCGCCGGCAAACCCCTCCCAGCTCTTTTTGGGAGAGATCTTGGGAACCATCTTGTGCTTGCCGATACGGCTGCCCACGATGTAGGCAAACGAATCGGAGACCCAAAGGGACGCGCAAACGCCCACTGAAAGCAGGGCGCCGGCAAAACCGGGCACGGCATCGCGCAGCAGCACGATAGCCGACAGCATAAAGCCAGTGTAGATGGGACCCATGAGCGTCACGGCCACATCAGAGATGCGGGTACGCGGCGACCAGACATACCAAATGCCCACAGCGAGCATCAAGGCAAAAAGCAGGGCATTCAGCAACATCGAATCGCCCAACGCCGACAGCGGAAAGAGTACGGCGGCAGCGATACCCATGCGCTCGTTAGCCATCTTGCCATCGAGCCTTGTCATACGGAAAAACTCATAGCAGCACAGACCGCTCATGACAGAAACAAAGATGGCCGTGGGCACGATACCCAAAACCAGGCACAGGATAAAGACAACGGCGTAGACGATACCGGCGGCGGCACGGGTAATAAAGCCCGCCAGCCACGAACCGGTGCCGCTCTTTGCTGCAGGTGCTCCCGCAGCGGCAGCCTTGCGCGCAGGCGCCGCGGAAACTGGCGTCTTGGGAGCAGATGCCTTGGGACGATCGGACACGATTAAGCCTCCTCGGTCTTGCTCAGTCCACCAAACCTACGGTCACGGCCCTGATAGGCCAAAATGGCGTCGACAAGGCCCCAACGATCAAAGTCGGGCCAATAGGTATCGGTGACGTAGAATTCGGAATAAGCCACCTGCCACAGCAGATAGTTCGAAAGGCGCAGCTCACCAGAAGTGCGAATCACAAGCTCAGGATCGGGAAGGCCGGCGGTATAGAGGTGGGAAGCCACCATGTCGTCATCAATTGCGGCAGGATCGATCTTACCGGCGGCAGTGTCGAGTGCGATTTGACGGACAGCGCGGGTAATCTCGGCACGCGCGCCGTAGTTGACGGCAAGCGCCAGCGTCATACCGGTGTGATCGGCGCACTCGGCAAGACCGCGTTCAAAAACGTCGCGGGTCTTCTTGGGCAGCGCGGAAATGTCACCCAAAAAGACAACGCGCACATTTTCGCGCTTCAGAAGCGGCAGCTCGTCGATAAACGTCTTGGCAAACAGATGCATCAAGACGTTTACCTCATGCTGCGGACGGTTCCAGTTTTCGGTAGAAAACGCATAGGCAGAAAGCACGTCGACGCCCAGGCGCACGCAGGCGGTAATGATCTCGCGAAGGGAGACGATACCCGCCTTGTGGCCCTCAGTGCGCGCAAGACCGCGCGACGTGGCCCAACGACCGTTGCCGTCCATGATGCACGAGATATGGTGCGGAATGTTATTGAGGTCAAGGTCGGAAAAACCGACGCCCGCAGGGGCGTCGGCAAAGTACTCGACCAGTTTATGCTCGTCGTATTGCACCTTAGATCTCCATGACCTCGGCTTCTTTTTCCTTCAGAAGCTCCTCGACCTTGGCGACATACTCATCGGTGTGCTTCTGGACCTTGGCCTGCTCGCGACGGACATCGTCCTCGGTGAGCTCCTCATCGCGCTCGAGCTTGTTGTTAAAGTCGCGACGGATGTTACGGATAGACACCTTGGCCTGCTCGGCGTACTCGCGGCACTCCTTGACGAGCTCGCGACGGCGCTCCTCAGTGGGAGCCGGGAACGGAAGACGAACGACGGTGCCATCGGAGTTGGGGGTAATACCCAGATCGGAAGCGCCGATGGCCTTGACGATAGCATTGATGAGCGCCTTGTCCCACGGCTCGATGAGCAGCATGTGGGCCTCGGGGGTCTTGACGGCGGCAACCTGCGTGACCGGCGTGGGAACACCGTAATAATCGACGGTGATGTCGGACAGAATGTTGGCATTGGCGCGGCCGGTACGAACCTTGGAGAAGTTATGCTTGAGGGACTCGAGCGACTTGTCCATATGGGCGGTGATGTTCTCTGCCATGCTTAATCCTCCTGATAGACGAGCGTGCCGACGGGCTCACCCGCGAGCGCGCGCTTGACGGTGTCCTCGCCATCGATGTTGAGGACCAAAATAGGCATACGGTTATCCTGGCACAGAGCCGTAGCCGTGGAATCCATAACCTGCAGGCCGCGAACGAGAACCTCGTGATAGGTAATCTTGTCAAAACGGACGGCATCGGCGCACTTGACGGGATCCTTGTCGTAGATGCCGTCAACCTTGGTGGCTTTAATCAGAATCTCGGCGCCGATCTCGCACGCACGAAGAGCCGCGGCGGTGTCGGTCGTAAAGTACGGATTACCCGAACCGGCGGCAAAAATAACGACGTTGCCCTTGGAAAGGTGGTTGATAGCGCGACGGCGAATATAGGGCTCGCAGATCTCGTTCATCTGGATAGCGCTCATCACGCGGCAGGGAACATCGTTATGCTCGAAAGCATCCTGCAGGGCGAGCGCGTTCATAACGGTTGCCAGCATGCCCATGTAGTCGGCCTGAGCACGCTCCATGCCACCGGCAGCGCCTGCCATGCCGCGGAAAATATTGCCGCCGCCGACAACGACGCCGACCTCATGGCCAACGGCGAGCAGCTCCTTGACCTGCTTGGCAAGATGGTCGGTAACCTTGGGGTCAATGCCATATTGGCCGTCGCCCATCAGTGCTTCGCCGGAAAGCTTAAGAAGCACGCGTTTATATCGGATGTCGGACAAAGCGATCCTCCTTTAATTAGACTCTCAATATGATATCAAAGGCTCTGATAAGAGCCATGAAAAAGCAGGCTGTGAGTAAAACCCACAGCCTGCTCATTACCAGCTACAAGAGCTTATTTACTCGCCACGGACCAGACGGTCAAAGGCAACGACGGTAATGGTGTCGCCGAGCTCCTTGGAGACCTGCTCAGCGTACTTCTTAATGGTGAGGGAGCTGTCCTTGATGAACTCCTGCTCGGTGAGCACGGACTGCTTGTAGAACTTCTCCAGACGGCCAACAGCCATCTTCTCCTGGATAGCCTCGGGCTTGCCGGACTCGGCAGCCTGGGCCATGTAGATCTGCTTCTCGTGCTCGACGGTCTCGGCCGGAACCTGATCGCGGGTAGCGCAGATCGGGGCGACGGCGGCAACCTGAAGGGCAACGTCGTGAGCGAAGGTCTTGAAGGACTCAGCCTGAGCGGTCTCGGCCTTCTCGAAGGCGAACTCGACGAGGACGCCGATCTTACCACCCATGTGGATGTAAGAAGCGAGCGCGCCATTCTCGGCCTTGCGGGCAGCGAAGCGGGAGATCTTCATGTTCTCGCCCATGATGTGAATCATCTCGGTGAGCTCGGAGGAAACGGTCTCCTCGCCCATCGGCTTCTCGAGCAGAGCGTCGACGTCAGCAGGCTCGGTGGTAGCGACAACCTCAGCGACCTTAGAAGCAAAGCCGGTGAACTTGGCGTTGGAGCCAACGAAGTCGGTCTCGCAGGAGAGCTCGAGCAGAGCGCCGGTCTTGCCATCCTCGGAGACGAACGCGGCGACAGCGCCCTCGTTGGTCTCACGGCCAGCCTTCTTGGCAGCCTTGGCAAGGCCGTTCTTACGCAGAACGTCGACAGCGGCGTCCATGTCGCCGTCAGCCTCGACGAGAGCCTTCTTGCACTCCATCATCGGGGAGTCGGTCATCTCGCGGAGCTGCTTGACCATAGCGGCGGTAATCTGGGCCATTGTGGTTCCTTTCAAAGAGATGAAAAAGAATTAACTAAGACTGATTTACTCGGCCTTGGGCTCAGCGGCCATCTCGGCCTCGGAGACCTGCTCCTTACCGGAGCCAGCGAGGCAGGCGTCAGCCATGAGCTCGCACATAAGGGTGACAGCGGAGATAGCGTCATCGTTGCAGGGGATGCCGTACTCGACCTCGTCGGGATCGGAGTTGGTGTCGATCAGAGCGACGACGGGGATGTTCAGGCGCTGAGCCTCCTTGATGGCGTTCTCCTCGCGCTTAGTGTCGATGACGAAGAGAGCCTGGGGCAGACCCTTCATGTCGCGGGCGCCACCGAGGTTGGTCTGGAGCTTGGTGAGCTCCTTGCCGAGCACAGCCTGCTCCTTCTTGGGGAGCACTGCCATGCGGCCGTCCTCGACCATGGCCTCGAGCTCCTCCATGCGGTTGATGCGGGAGCGGATGGTGACGAAGTTGGTCAGCATACCGCCGAGCCAACGCTGGTTGATGTAGGGCATATTAGCGCGCTCAGCAGCGTTCTTGACGGCCTCCTGAGCCTGCTTCTTGGTGCCGACGAACAGCACGTTGCCACCCTTGGCGACGTTCTTGACGAAGGTGTAGGCCTGGTCGGCGTCGAGGATGGTCTGCTTGAGGTCGAGGATGTAGATGCCGTTGCGCTCACCGAAGATGAACGGCTTCATCTTGGGGTTCCAGCGACGGGTCTGGTGACCGAAGTGGCAGCCGGCCTCGAGCAGGGTGCGGATATTAATCTTGGTAGCCATGTTAAACCTCCTGTGGTTTGCCTCCGCGCGGGGTCATCCTCCAAAACCAACCCGGACATGTGCTACCAAAGCCCGGGCACCACGGTATGAAGTAGCCGCGCGTGCGTGATAAAAACATGTTGCCGTGAAGCAACCCGATGAATGATAGCAGGAATGCATCTTCGTGCCAACCCGCAATCAAAACCACACACCTGAGTGCGGCGCGGGACGTCCCAGCCACTATTCGCCTCGGGGATGGGCTTGAGCCACGGCACGTTTGAGCCGATCGGGCGTGAGGTGCGTGTAGATCTGCGTCGTGGACAGGCTCGCATGACCCAGCAGCTCTTGAACCGAGCGCAGGTCCGCACCGCCCTCGAGCAAGTCGGTCGCAAAGGTATGGCGCATCGCATGCGGGGCGATGTCGGCCGGAATGCCGGCGAGTGTCGCCAGAGTATGGAACCGCCGCCTGAGCATGGCGGCACTCATGCGATTACCGCGCGCCGATATAAGCAGCGGATGCGGCCCGGTAGTGGGGTCACGGCGCTTTGCCTGAGCGAGCAACTCCGGCCGCCCCTCCTCGATATAGAGACGCGTCGCCTCGAGCGCGCGACGATACAGAGGGACGATACGTTCTTTGCTCCCCTTGCCCCACAGGCGCAGCGTGCGTTCGGACCACACAATGGACTCCACATTGAGTGCTGCGAGCTCAGAGATACGGGCGCCCGAGGCATAGAGCAGCTCGAGCATCGCCGCATCGCGCAGTCCCGCGGGTGTTGAGGTATCAGGCGTCTTGAGCAGCGCCTCCACCTGTTGGGTCGTCAGCACACCGGGTAGATCGCGCGGGAGCTTGGGCGAGGAAATTGCCGAGACCACATCGCCCTCCACGACCCCCTCGGCAGCCATCCACCGATAGAGCGAGCGAATGGCAGACAGGTGTGCCGCAAGCGTTCGGGGAGCCACCTGCTCACGCGAAAGTTCGGCAAGATAGCGACGAATGGTGCGCACGTCGGCAGCGAAAGCATCTATATCCTCACGCTCGCACCAGGCAGCAAAACGCTCCAGCCTCGAGCCATAGGCCGTCACCGTGTTGGGAGAAAGTCCCTCGACACGTGAGATATAGGCGATAAACGAGTCGACGGTGTCGTACAGGTCAAAGGCTATGACCGGTCGCCTCCAAACAAATCGGGGCGAGTGGCCAGATAGGCATCAAGGGCCTCGAGCGCACGGTCCGCATAGGCCTGGTAGCGGTCGCGCTTGCTGCGGCGCTTACCATCCTCGAGTGGCGGCACCAGGCCAAAGTTGACATGCATAGGCTGATAGCCCACGGTGGCAGGATCGGTCGCATAGCCCACGAGCGCACCCAGGGCGCCCACACGCGGCAGCTCGACGCCCGCGGCCCCGATAGCCTCGGCATAGGTGTTGAGCGCCGCGAGCAGACCCGTCGCCACGGCTTCCATGTACCCCTCGGTGCCGGTGATCTGACCGGCCAGGCGCACGCCGGTGCCGGGCACGGCAAAGGTGCCATCGAGCACGTGCGGGGCGTCGACAAAGGTATTACGGTGCATGACACCGTAGCGGAAGAACTCAGCGTTCTCCAGGCCCGGCACCATATGGAAGACGCGCTTCTGCTCGCCAAAGGTCAAGTTGGTCTGGAAGCCCACCAGGTTATAGGCGGTCTTCTCCTTATTCTCGGCACGCAGCTGAATCGCCGCCCAGGGACGACGACCGGTTCGCGGATCGGTGAGGCCGACAGGCTTCATGGCGCCAAAGCGAATGGCGTCCTTGCCGGTGCGCGCAACTTCCTCGGCAGGCTGGCAGGCCTGGAACAGATCGCCGCCCTCAAAGTCCTTGAGTACCACGCGGTCGGCCGTGGTAAGCGCCTCGATAAAGGCCTCGTACTCCTCCTTATTGAGCGGAGCGTTGAGATAGTCGCCGCTCCCCTGCTCCTCGTAGCGCGACTGCGAGAACAGCACGTCCATATCGAGCGTGGAGGCATCGACGATCGGCGCCGCGGCATCGAAGAACGCAAGGGCGTCGCCACCGACGAGCTTCATGACCTCTTCGCTCAGCGCCGGCGAGCACAAGGGGCCGGCGGCAATGACCACGTGACCTTCGGGAATCTGCGTGACCTCGCCGTGAATGATCTCGATATTGGGACGGGCGGCAACCTCGGCCTCGACAAACTCGGAAAACTTGACGCGGTCGACCGCCAAGGCGCCACCGGCGGGAACAGCCGCGCGATGGGCGCAATCGAGCAGGACTGAACCCATGCGCTCAAGCTCGGCCTTCAGCAATCCAGCCGCGGAATCCGGACGGGTCGACTTAAACGAATTGGAACAGACGAGCTCTGCCAGGTGATCGGTATGGTGGGCCGGGGAGCTAACCTGGGGGCGCATCTCGCACAGCCTTACGGCGAACCCGCGATCTGCCAGCTGAATCGCGCACTCCGAACCCGCCAGACCGCCACCGATAACCGTCACCTGATCAAACAGCATCTGCAAACACCTTTCTAATTGACATGTTTTCCATTGTGACCGAAGGGTGTCTGAGCGTGAAGGGCAAACTTGGAGGGCGCATACCTTCCATCCATCATGCGCTCGATAAGACCCTCGAGCTCAAGCGAACCCAGGAGTTTGAGTACGCCGACGACATCGAGCGAGACGAGCGCCGCGATGTCGTCGACCTTGAGCGGAGAGGCGATGAGCGCATGCATCACGGTCTGCTGTGTTTGATCCAGGTCGGCAATGCCGGGAGCATCGGGGCGCGAGTAGCGCAGGGTGCCGTAGATGCGTGAAATAGCCATCTCGATAGATTCCTCGTCGATGATGCAGCAGGCACCGTTCGCAATGAGGTAATTCGTGCCACGCGACTCGGGCGATAGGATCGACCCTGGCACGGCAAGAAGTTCTCGCCCCAAATCCATAGCAGCCTCGGCTGTAGAAAACGTCCCGGAAGGCATCCCCGCCTCGGATACAAAGAGGGCTTGCGACAGGGCCGCGATTACGCGATTGCGGCGCGGAAAGGCAAACTTGCGCGGACCCATGCCCCACGGAGAGATCGACACGACCGCGCCACCCGTATCGAGCGTGCGCGTAATAAGCCCCGCGCTCGAACGCGGGTAGACCACGTCGGCACCCGTCCCCAGCACCACGACGTGTTTGCCGCCGGCGTTGACCGCAGCCCAACCCGAGGCCTGGTCACAACCGACCGCGCCGCCCGAAACAACCGTCACGCCCGCCTCGACCGCCACCTTTGCCGCAAGCTCTGCCACGGCAAGACCATACGGCGAGGCCTTGCGCGCGCCGATGATGGAGAGCGCAGGCGTCGAAAGCATCTCGGGGTTGCCGCGCACATAGAGCGTCTGGGGAACATCAGAAAGCTCCAAAACAGTCTCGGGATACAACGCGTCACCTGGATGCAGCTCGAAGGTCCCCTCGGCCATCACTGGTCCCTCCTTCCCTGGTACATCGCCGCCTCGAGCACGTGGTCCTGCGTCACCTGCTCGCTCTCGGCGACGTCGGCGATGGTACGCGCGATACGCACCAAGCGTACGATGCCGCGGCCCGTGAGATGCGTGCGCTTCGACAGGCCGAGCACACACTTCTCCGCCGCATCATCGAGCTCAAAGGTCGAAACGACGCCGTCAATGGACCGCGTCTCGTCATCCTCGGCCTCGGCATCCGCATCGTCCATACGGGATTCGCGCCAGACGCGAAAAGCGCGACCGCGCACAACGTAGTCACGCAACTCGGCCGACGACATACCCTCCGCACCCTCGATAATCACTTGGGGGTCGGGACGGGTCACATCGATCATCATGTCGATACGGTCGGCCAAAGGACCGCGCAGTTTAGACCGATAGCGCTCAACCATCGCCGCCGAGCAGCGACACGGCACCTCGCGATCGCCCAAAAAGCCGCAGGGGCAGGGATTGCTCGCAGCCAGCAGCTGAAAGCGCGACGGGAAGGTAAAAGCCCCGTCGACGCGTACGATCCTCACATAGCCGCGTTCGATGGGCTGACGCAGCGTCTGCAGCACACCCGTGGGAAACTCGGCAAGCTCGTCCAAAAAGAGCACGCCGCCATGAGCCAGGCTGATCTCACCCGGATGCACCGGGCGTCCTCCGCCAATGAGGCCCGCCGTTGAAATACTGTGATGGGGGCTTCGAAACGGCCGATGACCTGCCAATAAGCCATCGATGTTCTCGCCCAAGACCGAATGGATGCACAGCGCCTCCTGCTGATCCTCAACGGAAAGCTCGGGCAGGATGCCGGTCATACGGCGCGCAAGCATCGTCTTGCCCGATCCCGGGGACCCAATCATGAGCAAGCCGAGTTCTCCTGCCGCCGCAAGCGCCATGCCGCGTTTGGCAACCTCCTGCCCCAGCACGTCGGCATAGTCGAGCTCAGGCTCAAAGGTCGCCTCGACGACCTCGGAATCCAGATAGTGCCGAGCCGCCTCGCCCATGCCATGGGCAAGCTGAGACAAATGATCGATAAATCCGCAATCCACGCCCGCAAGCGGCACATGCTGATCGGACCTGCCGGCGATAAAGGACAGCCCCATATCACGCGCCAATAGCTGAAACGCCACCTCGCCCTTGACGGGAAGCACCGTACCGTCCAAGCCGAGCTCGCCGGCGATAAGGCAGCGATCGAGGTTGTCACGGGGAATCTGCCCATCGGCCGCCAGAACCGCGATGGCGATGGGCAGATCAAAGCCGCTACCGGTCTTGCGAATATCGCCAGGCGCCAGATTGACCGTAATGCCCGAGCGCGGGATTTCGAACCCGGCGGAGCGCATCGCGCAGCGAATACGACCGCGTGACTCCATCACCTCCATACTCGGAATGCCGAGCATCTGAATGCCCGGAACGCCGCCGGCAAGCGAGACCTCGACCGTGACGTGAATCGCCTCGACGCCACGGATGCAGGCCGCGTGAACGGCAAACGTCTCGAACGCCATCACGACACCTGCCAATCGAACGCGTTGTACTGATGCTCGATCTCAGCGATATGCCCGCCGCGAATGGTGACACCCACGGCATCGAAGCGAATCGCCTTGAGCGGATAATGATCCATGAGATAGCAACTTGCGATGCGGCGGTAGCGGCGTTGCTTTTGGGCGTCCACGGCCTCCTCGGGAAAGACCCGCGTGCTGCAATCCAGTGCGACGCGTCTGGTCTTGACCTCGGCCATCACCACGACATCGTCGAGCTCATCGAGCAGCACCAGATCGGCCTCGCCCTCGGTGCAACGATAACCCTGCTCCAGCAAGGTGTAACCGCGCTCGTTAAAGTAGTCGATGGTGATCAGCTCGCCCAGCATGCCCAGCTCGCGGGGACTGAGCCCCTTGATAAACTCGGGCGTCATCGCCCCGCAGTCGAGCTCGCCGTTTTCCCAACGCTCCTTGAGCTGCTGCGTCTTGCTCTTTTTGCTTGCGGCACTCATGGGGTCTCCTTTCCCGCACGCTGCATTGCCCCGATGATGAGGGCACCTTTCATGCGGGTAAGTACCGGAAGCAAACCAAAAGCTGACCAAATGCCGTCAAAAAACGGGCCGTACGCAGCAATGGTGTTGCATACGGCCCGCTACCAGCAGGTTTATAAAACCCCTGAGGTCCCTGTCTCCACAATTGACCTAGAAAAGGCGCTCAGTCTGCAGAAAGTTTCCGCAAAAGCTCACGCGGTGCAGTGGACAAAGTCCATGTTTGCGAATGGCCTCGATATGCTCGGGGCTTGCATAGCCCTTCGACTCGGCCAGATGGTACTCGGGATACTCGGCGTCGTACTCGACCATCATCTCGTCACGCGTGACCTTGGCCATGATGGACGCCGCGGCGATGCAGGCGATTTTGGCATCACCCTTCACCACATCGCGCTCGTTAGGAACGGCGCCCAAGGGGTTGCCATCCATGAGGACGCAGTCGGGTTCAAGTCCCGTATCGGCCACGGCGCCCGCAACGGCAGTACGGATAGCACGGGCCATGCCCATCTCATCGATATCCGCAGGAGCGATATGGCAAAAGCCGATGGCAGTCGCCACCTCGGCTATCTTCACCGAGAGCAGCTCGCGGCGCGCGGGCGTGAGCTTTTTGGAATCGTTGATGCCCCAGATGCGCGGCTCCATCGGAAGACACACGGCACACACGGTCAAGGGACCCGCTACCGAGCCACGGCCCACCTCGTCGACGCCCACGACCACACCATCACCGCCGAGCTCATGCATAAGCTGATACATGCCGTTGACGCGCTCGCGCTCGGCAAGCTCTTTGGCATGGCGTTTGAGGGCACGCTCGCAAGCCTTGATCACCTGCTGGCGCGGATCCTCGCGATAATGCTCCACGAGGGCAGGAATCTCCTCAAACGTAGCGCTCGCCAACTCACCGGCAACCTGCGATGCCGAAACCGAGCTCGTCATGTTGGCCATACCAGGCCCTCCTTGCATGCAAATCAGATAAAAAGAAGGGCCACCCGAAGGTGACCCTTGTGTCCAAACGAGTGGACAGACGCTGCGATCTTCTTAGCGCTTCTCGGGGATGCGAGCAGCCTTGCCCACCTTGTCGCGGAGGTAGTACAGCTTGGCGCGACGGACGCGACCATGACGAACGACCTCGAGCTTGGCGATCTTGGGGCTGTGAAGCGGGAAGGTGCGCTCAACACCGACACCGAAGGACATCTTGCGGACGGTGAAGGTCTCGCGGGCACCGGCGCCGGCCATGCGGATGACGTCGCCCTGGAAGACCTGGATGCGCTCGCGGTCGCCTTCCTTAATGCGGTAGTGAACCTTGACGTTGTCGGCGACGCGAACCTGAGGAATGTCCTCGCGGATCTGCTGACGCTCGATTGCGCGGATGTAATCCATGTGCAATTCCTTACTCTTCTAGAGGTGCCGTACCACCTTGGCCGGCACGTAGTTGAACAAACGTATTCGAGTATACACGCGCGGGTTTCTGCTGCAAGAACATTTTTTTACGCAGACAAAAAGACAAAACCCGCACATGATAACTGCCCGTCTCACTATGAGACGGGCGGCATGAAGGGGGCTACGCTAGGCGTCTAAACCCAAAACGTTAGGCGGAACGCTTGGCCTCGAGCTTGGCCTGGGCGGCAGCCAGGCGCGCGAGGGGTACGCGATAGGGCGAGCAGGACACGTAGTCCACGTCGGCCACGTTAAACAGGCCCTTGATGGACTTGGGGTCGCCGCCGTGCTCGCCGCACACGCCAAAGTGCATATCGGGATTGGTGGCGCGGCCCTTCTCGACGGCCAAGCGCACGAGCTCCAGCACCGCCGTGTCGATGGTCTCGAAGGGGTTGTCCTTCAGGATCTTCTTGTGCAGGTACAGCGGGATGAACTTGGCCTCGGCGTCATCGCGCGAGAAGCCAAAGGTCGTCTGGGTGAGGTCGTTGGTGCCAAAGCAGAAGAAGTCGGCATGATGGGCGATCTCGTCAGCGACCATGCAGGCACGCGGCAGCTCGAGCATCGTGCCCACGGGAATATTGAGCTCGACGCCTTCCTCGGCGGAAACCTCGGCGATCACGCGCTCGATAACCTCGCGGGTCTGGACATGCTCGGCCGTGATGGAAACGAGCGGAACCATGATCTCGGGGCGCGGGTCGACACCCTCCTTGATAAGGCGGGCAGCAGCCGTGGCGACGGCGCGAACCTGCATGAGCGGCAGATCGCTAAAGACGACGGACAGGCGCACACCACGCAGGCCCAGCATGGGGTTGGACTCGACCATGCTGTCAATGCGACGCAGGCGGGTGCGCAGGGCGGCAAGCTCTTCCTCGCTGGCGCCAGCGGCTTCCTTCTTGGTGATGGCGACCTCGAGCTCGCGAGGATCATCCAGGAACTCATGAAGTGGCGGATCGAGCAGGCGAACGACCACATCGCGACCGGACATGGTCTTGAACATCGCCAGGAAGTCCTCGGTCTGGACCTTGAGCAGGTCGGCCAGGGCCTGCTGCTTTACGGCCTCGTCATCGGACAGGATAAAGCTCTGGATGATGTTCTTGCGGTCGCCCAGGAACATATGCTCGGTGCGGCACAGGCCGATGGCTTCGGCGCCAAACTCGAGCGCGAGTGCAGCATCCTCGGGGTTGTCGGCGTTGACGCGCACGTGGTTGGCGTGGCCGCTGGTCTCGTCCAGACGGATCTCGTCGGCCCAGGACAGGATGGTGTCCAAGTCGCCGGTGAGCTCTGCAGAGACCAAGTCGACCGCGCCGTCGACGACGATGCCCTGGGTGCCGTCGATGGAGATGATGTCGCCCTCATGCAGCAGGCGGTCACTGCCCTCGATGTGCACGACCTTCTCGGCGGCGTCGATATGGAAGCTTTCGACACCGCAGACGCAGGGCGTACCCATGCCGCGGGCGATAACGGCGGCGTGGCTCGTCTTGCCACCATGGCTCGTCAAGATACCCTCGGCAGCGACCATGCCCTTCAGGTCGTCGGGGTTGGTCTCCCAGCGAACCAGAATGACCTTGTGGCCCTCGTTGGCGCGCGCGACGGCGTCATCACTCGAGAACACGACCTCGCCCACGGCGGCACCGGGGCTGGCGTTAAGACCGGTAGCGAGCGCCTCGTACTTCTTGGAGGCGTCGAACTGCGGGTGCAGGAGCTGGTCGAGCTGTGCAGGGTCGATGCGGCTCACGGCCTCCTCGCGGGTGATGAGGCCCTCCTCGACCATCTCGATGGCGATGCGCAGGGCGGCGGTGGCGGTGCGCTTGCCCACGCGGGTCTGGAGCATCCAGAGCTTACCCTGCTCGATGGTGAACTCGATATCGCACATATCGCGATAGTGGTCCTCAAGCGTCAGGAAGACACGCTCAAGCTCCTCACCTGCGGACTCGAGGCCTGGGGTGGTCTTGAGGTCGGCGATGGGCTCGGTGTTGCGGATGCCGGCGACGACGTCCTCGCCCTGGGCGTTGACCAGAAAGTCACCGTAGAACTCCTTGGTTCCGTCGGCCGGGTTGCGCGTAAAGGCGACGCCGGTCGCCGAGGTCTCGCCCTTATTGCCAAAGGCCATAGCCTGGACGTTGACGGCGGTGCCGAGCTCATCGGAAATGCCATGCTGCTTGCGGTAGATGCAGGCGCGCTCGTTCATCCAGCTGCCAAAGACGGCCTGGATGGCAAGGCGCAGCTGAAGCTCCGGGTCGTGCGGGAAGACGGGCTTGCCGTCAGCGACCTCGAGCTCGGGATACAGGGCAGCCTCGACGTTCTCGGAGAAGATGCCCTTGAAGGTCTCGACGAGTTCCTGCAGGTCCTCGGCCGAAAGCTCGGAATCGACGCGAACGCCGGCGACCAGGCGGGCCTGGGTCAGGGCATTCTCGAACAAGTCGGCATCGACACCCATGACGACGTTGGAGAACATCTGGATAAAGCGGCGGTAGCTATCCCAGGCAAAGCGCGGGTTTTGCGTCTGGGCGATAAGGCCCTGGACGGAATCGTCGTTGAGGCCCAGGTTGAGAACCGTGTCCATCATGCCGGGCATGGAGAACGGAGCGCCCGAGCGGACCGACACGAGCAGCGGATCAGAGGCATCGCCGAGCTTCTTGCCGCAGCGGGCCTCGAGGTCGACCTCGGCGGCAACGATCTCGTCGAGCGCGCCCTCCGGCCACACGTTGCCGGCGCCGGAGTACTCAACGCAAGTCTGGCAGGTAATGGTAAAGCCACCGGGAACCGGCAGGCCGATACGGCTCATCTCGGCAAGGTTAGCGCCCTTGCCACCAAGCACGAAGTTCATGGACTTGTCGCCCTCGGTGACACAGGTGCCCTGGGCGTCGGTTCCAAAACGGTAAACCCTCTTGCAATCGCTCACGATACTTCCCCTTCCATGCGCTTACGCGCACGACCGTGGTAACGAATCGACCCGCCGGATGCAGGCCGTGAGGGAACTATACGGCGGGTTTTGGGCAGGCTTGAGCAGAGGGTGCGCGGTTTGGTAAACGTGCTAAAACAGGCGGTAAACGGTAGGTAAAGTTGGTTACCTTATGAAGATACCAACAAAGGAACTCGCAGGTCAGATGTAAGAAATACTGCTAAATCGGTTTATCATAAGTAGCTAATTTGGGATGGGGCTTTTTTAGCTGCCCCCGCAGGCAATCGGCCAAAGAGCTCGTAACCTCAGCCAGGGTAGCTAAAAAAGCCCCGTCCCAAATTAGCTACTTTTGTTGAGCGCGGCGGGCGGCACGGCGTGCTCTTGCCTCTTGAATCTCTTCGAGGTGAGCAATGATCTCGGCAGCGCTTTCCTCGATGGCTTTGCCGTCGGTACGCACTACAAAGCAGCCCAGGCGTTTCATGAGCGCGCGGGCTTCCGCAAGCTCACTACGCACGCTCTCGGGCTCCGCATAGGAGCCGGCAACGGCACGGGCGTAGTCATCGCTCAAGCGGCTATCGCGAATTTCGGAAATCACATCGACGGTCGAAATCAGGCCGAACAGGCGCATCGGGTCGACCTCATAAATCGACTTGGGCGGCTCCATGCCATGCGCCAGTGGGACATTGGCGACCTTGTAGCCCTGATAGGCTAAATACATCGACAGCGGCGTCTTGGATGTACGCGACACACCCAGCAGCACGATATCGGCACCCGACAGATCGTCGCAACCACGACCGTCATCGTGCTCAACGAAATACTCCATGGCCTCGATACGATGGAAATAGCGGTCATCGGTCTTGTGAATCACGCCCGCAACGCCCTTGGGCGGCACACCGATGAGCGACGACAGCACGGCAAGCGTCGGGCCGATCAGGTCGACCGAACGGATATGCAGCATACCCAGGTAATCGAGCACGCGGGCGCGAAGCGCCGGATCGACAATGGTGTGGAACACGGCAATATCGCGATGGTCCGCATCGACGCGCGGCCCCACAAATGACTTGACCTGCTCCACAGAGGTCACCTTAGGCAGACGCAAAACACGAAAAGCCCCTTCATCAAATTGCCCGGACGCCGCAAGCACCACCTCACAAGCGGTATCACCGAGCGAGTCGGAGATAACGATAACGGTGGGACGAGCGGTGACCGGGCAATCCATGCGGGGCTCCTTTTGCGCTTATGCGCAGGCTGGCTTACTTTTTGCGGGCAAGCTCACCGATGTTGGCGATGCCGGAGAAAACGGCCTCGAAGCGGTTGAGCAGCTTAAGGCGATTATCGCGAAGCTGCTCGTCCTTGTCCATGACCATGACCTCGTCGAAGAAGCGGTCGATGGGGGCACGCAGGGCGGCGAGGGCAGCAAATGCGGCCGGGTAGTCCTCGGCAGCAAGGGCGGCATCGACAGCGGTCTGAGCAGCCTCGGAGGCGTCGGCGAGCGCGAGCTCGACCTCGCCCATCAGGCTGCGGTCATACTCCGCACCCAGCTCGGGCTTGGAGATGTGCGCGGCACGGGCATAGGCGGTAGCCAGGTTGTCAAAGGTCTCGGCATCATTCTTGCGGGCCTCGTCGAGGGCGGCGCAGCGGGCGAAGAAGACGGACGGGGCGATGATGTGCACCGCGGAGACGGCGGCAACGGTATCGGCCGGAATCTTTTCGTCGCGGGCCATGCTCACCAGGCGGCCATGGAAGAAGTCACGAACCTGCTGGGCGACCTCGGCGGCGTCGAACTCAATGCCCTGCTCGCTGTAAAGCTGCAGAGCAAAGTCAATCAGCGACGTGGGGTCGATCGGCAGACGGTCGCGCAGGATGTTGATGATGCCGATAGCGGCACGACGCAGCGCGTAGGGGTCGGAGGAGCCGGTCGGAGGCTCGCCGATGGCAAAGATACCGGCGATGGTATCGAGCTTGTCGGCGCAGGCCACGATGCAGCCAGCGGTGCCCTCGGGCAGCTCGTCGCCGGCAAAGCGGGGACGATAATGATCGCGAATGGCGTGGGCGACCTCGTCGTTCTCCCCCATCGCGGTCGCGTAGTAACCGCCCATCACGCCCTGCTGGCTCGTGAACTCGACGACGGCGTTGGACACCAGGTCGGCCTTGCACAGGTGCGCGGCACGGCCGGCGTCGGCTGCCAGGTGAGCACCCAGGTGCGCCTCACGGGCGATAGCGAGCGCGAGCTGCTCGATGCGCTCGGACTTGGCGAGCACGCTACCGAGCTTCTCCTGGAAGGCAACCTTGGACAGACGCTCACGGAACTCGTCGAGGGAGATCTTCAGGTCCTCCTCGTAGAAGAACTTAGCGTCGTCCAGACGGGCGCGCACGACGCGCTCGTTACCGTCGATCACTCGCTCGGCGTTCTCGGGCTTGCTGTTGGAGACGACCACGAACTCACGCGTCAGCTTGCCCTCGCCGTCATAGATCGGGAAGTAGCGCTGGTTGGTGAGCATGGACTCGCAGATAATCTCGTGCGGGACCTTGAGGAACTCCTCGTCGAAAGTACCGACGAGCACCGTCGGCCACTCGCAGAGGTTAATGACCTCCTCAAAGACCTTCTTGGGCGTATCGACATGGCAGCCGGGGCGAGCGGTCTCGACCTCGGAGATACCGGCAAGGATGGCCTCGCGACGGCGCTCGGCAGAAAGCACGCCGGCGTCCTCGAGTACCTGCTCGTAGGCGGCGGGGCTGGCGACAACGTGGTCACCGGGGCCGAGCACGCGATGGCCGCGCGTGGTGTTGCCGCTCGTCACGTCGGCAAATGACACAGGCACAACATCCTCGCCCAGAAGGCAGCAGATCCAACGGACCGGACGAACAAAGGTCGCGTGCTCGTGGCCCCAGCGCTGAGAGCGGTAGTTGGGCCACTGCAGGCCGGCGATGGTCTTCTCGCACAGAGCGGTCAGAATCGGCGTAGCCGGTGCGGAAGGGATATTCTTCTCGGCAAAGACGTACTCGCGGCCGTCGGTGTCCTCGCGACGGACCAGATCCTCGGCAGCCACACCGCACTTGCGGGCGAAGCCCTGGGCGGCCTTGGTGGCGTTACCGTCAGCGTCGAAGGCGATGTTTGCCGCGGGGCCACGCTTGACCTCGTGAACCTCATCGGTCGCGGTGGCAACGTCGGCAACGAGCGCAGCCAGGCGACGCGGGCTCGAGATCACGCGGACCTCGCCGTGGGCCAGACCGGCCTCGTCGAGACCCTTGGCGATCATGGTACCAAGCCGCTTGACGGCATTGTTCAGCGGTGCAGAGGGCATTTCCTCCGTACCGATCTCAAACAGGAAATCCTTAGCGTCTGCCATGGCTTACGCCACCTCGCCTTCCTGGTCGGCATTCTCGTTGACTCCGGCGACCTCGGCCATGTAGGCCTCGCAGCACGCCTTGGCGACGGCGCGGACGCGCAGGATGTAGTTGGCACGCTCGACCGCGGACAGGGCGCCGCGGGCATCGAGCAGGTTGAAGGCGTGACTGCACTTCATGACACAGTCGTACGCCGGCAACGGCAGCTTGCGCTCCAGGCAGGAATGGCACTCGGCCTCGTAGTCGTCAAACTTCTGACGCATCATCTCGACGTTGGCGACCTCAAAGTTATAGGCACTGAACTCGCGCTCGTTCTCGAGGAACACGTCGCCGTAGGTCATGGGCGTGCCGTCGGGCAGATAGCTCCACACCAGATCGTAGACCGAGTTGACGCCCTGAGCGTACATGGCGATACGCTCCAGGCCATAGGTTATCTCGACGGGCACGGGGTCGACCTCGATACCGCCCACCTGCTGGAAGTACGTGAACTGCGTGACCTCCATGCCGTTGAGCCAGACCTCCCAGCCAAGGCCCCAGGCGCCCAGCGTCGGGCTCTCCCAGTCGTCCTCGACAAAACGGACGTCATGGTCGTTGGGGTCCAGGCCAATGGCAGCAAGAGACCCCAGGTAAAGCTCCTGAGCATTAACCGGAGAGGGCTTAATGAGCACCTGAAACTG
Source organism: uncultured Collinsella sp. (assembly GCA_900546775.1). Lineage (GTDB taxonomy): Bacteria > Actinomycetota > Coriobacteriia > Coriobacteriales > Coriobacteriaceae > Collinsella. The sequence continues at coordinate 33,145 of UREM01000013.1, forward strand.
ATAGTAGTGCTGCATGCGGTTAGGGTTCTCGCCGTAGCGGCCGTCGGCGGGACGGCGGCAGGGCTGCGCATAGCAGGTGCGCCATTCGGCGGGACCGAGCGAGCGCAGCGTGGTCGCGGTATGGAAGGTACCGGCACCGACCTCGGAGTCATAGGGCTGCATAATGACGCAGCCCTGCTCGCCCCAGTACTGCTGGAGGCGCAGGATGATGTCTTGGAAGGAAAGCGATGAAGCGTTCATGCCTCTAATATCCCCTCGTCGAAACGATTACACGGTTAGGTACTGTACTATAGCGGTTTTTAGTCGATAGCGCCCAGACGGTTAAGCGGCCAGTAACGCACGAGCGCCACGGCGATCAAATCAGAGCGATCAACGGGACCAAAGTAGCGTGAGTCGGCTGAGTTCTCGCGGTTGTCGCCCATCACCCACACGCAGCCGTCGGGGACGGTGTAGGGATAGCTCACCTGGGCGGCGGGCGCCTGGACCGAAAGCGGCCAGCTCATGCCGGTCGTATAGTCCTCATCGAGCGCCTGGCCGTCGACGACGACCTTGCCGTCCTGAAGGTCGACCGTCTGACCGGCCGTGGCGATGACGCGCTTTACCAGCACGCCATGCTCGGACGTGGCATCGGGGTTATGGAACACCACGATATCACCCTGTTTGACGGGCTGACCGAGCTCGAGGCTCACCTTTTGTGCCAGGATCTGGTCGCCAATCTCGATCGTGTCCTCCATGGAGCCGGTGGGCACCACAAAGGGCTCGACCACAAAGGTGCGGATCAGGAAGGTGGCCACGAGCGCGATTGCGATGACCGCGATCCACTCAAAGGCGCCCCTCAACGCGGAATGCTGCGATGGAACCATTCTCACTCCTCGCTCTGCGAATACGAAGCGTCCAGAATCTCCTGCGCGTATGCGCGCTCCTGGGACGTAAGCCGCGCCGTCTCGATCAGGTCGGGACGCCAGCGGCAGGTGCGCTCGATGGCATTCTTACGGCGCCAGGCGTCAACCTTGGCATGGTCACCGCTCACGAGCACCGGCGGCACGCCCTCGCCGTTGAATTCAGCAGGGCGAGTGTACTGCGCATACTCGAGCAGGCCTCCGTCCTCGGCGGTCGAGAACGACTCGTCGACGTTGCTCATCTCGTCACCAAGGGCGCCGGGAATCAGGCGTACGACGGCATCGGCAACGACCATAGCGGGAAGCTCGCCGCCCGTGAGCACGTAATCGCCGATCGACAGGCGCTCGTCGGCATACGCATAGGCACGCTCGTCGACACCCTCGTAACGGCTGCACACAAACAGCAAGCGCTCGCTTTTGAGCAGGCGCTCGGCCACATGCTGTGTAAAGGGCTCGCCACAGGGGGTAAAAAACACCACGGTGGGCTTAGGGCCCTCGGAGCTAATAGCCTCGATGGCCTCGGCAATAGGCTCGACCTTCATGAGCATGCCCTGCCCGCCGCCGTACGGCTCGTCATCGACGGTACGATGGCGGTCGTGCGTCCAGTCGCGCAGGTTATACGCCTTAAAATCAAAAAGGCCGGCCTTGCGGGCGCGGCCCAAAATCGACGTGGACATGACGGGCTCAAACATCTCGGGAAAGACCGAAAGGGTCTCAATCAGCATGTTGTCCTCCCTACTTGTCCATATCGATCAGGCCGTCCATAACGTGGACGGAAATTGTTCCTGTGTCGGGAAGATCGAGCACAACCTGCTCGATCACGGGAATCAGTACCTCGCCGTACCGATCACCCTCGACAACCCAAACATCGTTAGCGGGCGTCGACATGATCTCGACGATCGTGCCGAGCGAACCGAAGCGCTCGTCGACCACCTCGCGACCCATCAGGTCGGTATAGGCGGCGTCGAGTGAATCGAGCTCAAAATCGTCACGATTTGCCAACACATAGCATCCCGTGATGCCCTCGGCGGCCGTCAAGTCGTCAATGCCCTCAAACGAGACCAGATCGCCATCGCCCGTATCGGTGACGGACACGACCGTGCAAAAGCGGTCGCGCTTGAGCGCCGGCGGCGTCAGGGCGACGCGCATACCCGGCTCTAATACAGAAGGAAGCCCCCGCAGCGGCTGCGCGAGGACCTCCCCCTTCCTTCCGTGCGGCTTGACCACACGGGCGATGTTTTTGTACTGGGACCTCAAGGTCCTAGCCCAGAACCTCTACCTCGACAGCAGTGTCGAGGCGAGCGGCCAGTGCACGGGCGAGCGTGCGAATGGCCTTGATGGTACGGCCACGACGGCCGATGACCTTAGCGACGTCATCCTCGGCGACCGAAACCTCGATCGTAGAGGCGTCGTCACCATCGATGACCTCAAGGCTCACGGAATCCGGGTCGTCGACGATCTGAACAACGAGATATTCGACGAGATCGGCGATGCGATCTGAGAGCATTGCCTCACCCTCGAGCTGTGCAGCGTCAACCTCAGGCACGATTTACTCCTCGGCGCCCTCAGCGGCCTCAGCGGCAGCCTTAGCGGCCTCGGCCTCTTTGGCGAGCTGCTTCTTGGACTTCTTGACGACGGTCTCGGTCTTCTCGCCCTCGTTGGCGGCCTTGACCAGAGCGGCGACGGCGTCGGTGAGCTGAGCGCCCTTGGACTGCCAGTCGGCGATCTTCTCGAGGTCGAGGTTGATGGTCTTGGGGGCGGTCATCGGGTTGTAGCGGCCAACCTCCTCGATGATACGACCGTCACGCGGGGCGCGGGAATCGGCGACGACGACACGGTAGTACGGACGCTTCTTAGCGCCGTGACGAGCAAGGCGAATCTTGACTGCCAAAGGAAACTCCTCCAACCAAGCAGCTTTAGGCTGCAACTACAAACAAACAGTTGAACATAATACGCCATCGACGCGGGCAGGTGAAGTCCGTGAGACCAACTTCTTCGGTGTAGTCGAGGGCAAATCCATATCTTAGACAAGAATTCGGGATTTGCAAGCACATACACGCACCCCACATGAGCTGCGCGGTATACTCATGACATGGAAAGACGCGAACATACATACGGTTATGAGGATGCCATGAGCGTCACGCCGCCTCCCTGGACGGGTCCGGCGGTGGGCCTCATGGACCTCGATGCGTTTTTTGCGAGCGTGGAGATGCTCGATCATCCCGAATGGCGCGGAAAGCCACTCATCGTGGGCGGAGACGCCGATTCGCGTGGCGTCGTGTCCACGTGTTCGTATGAGGCGCGCCGCTTTGGCGTGCACTCTGCCATGGCCTCGGCCGAGGCGCGGCGCTTGTGCCCGCAAGCCATTTGGACGCACGGGCACTTTGATCGCTACCGCGAGGTGAGCGCGCAGGTCATGGCGATTCTTGCCGAGGAGACGCCGCGCGTTGAGCGCGTATCCATCGACGAAGCCTTTATCGATATCACACCGGGTCGCTTTGCGCCCGAGGACCCACTGCTGGTTGCACGGCGTATAAGCGACCGTGTGGCAGCGCTGGGAGTGACGTGCTCCATTGGCGTGGGCTGCAACAAGACGGTCGCAAAGATCGCAAGCGAGCGGGATAAGCCGTTTGGGCTGACCATCGTGCGCCCCGGAACCGAGCAGCGCTTTTTGGCCGCGCTGCCGGTATCTGCCATGAGCGGCATCGGGCGCTCGGCCGAGGAGCGACTGCGCCGTATGCGCATCTACACGCTCGGCGAGCTGTCACGCGCGCCGGAATCCACCTTGGCCTCTATTTTTGGCGTCAACGGCGAACGTATGCGTCAGCGTGCGCTGGGACTTGAAATCTCCGAAGTCACGAGTCTCGATGAAGAGCGTGAGGTTAAATCGGTGAGCAATGAGCGCACCTTTGCGAAAGATTTGACTGAGCGCGGGGACATCGAAGCGGCGATTGCGCTGCTGGGTGAGTCGGTTGGACGCCGCCTGCGCCGTCAGGGACTGACGGGCGGCACGGTAACGCTCAAGCTTAAGTATTCGTATGGCAGCGGGCGTACGGCACAGCGCCGGCTGCCTCATCCGACCGACGATGAGAACATCTTCGTGGCGGTTGCACTCGAACTGCTCGACAACATCTGGCAGGAAGGCATGCATGTTCGCTTAGCGGGTATCGGCATGAGCGACTTCGACCACCAAGGCGGCATCCAGACCGACCTGTTCTGCGAAGTCGACGACCGCGGAGCCCAATCAAGCGACCGTCGCGACCTCTCGGTCGCTATCGACGCCGTCCGAGACAAGTTCGGCGACACCGCCCTATCTTTCGGCCGCCAATCCCGCTTCAACGATTAACCGCCTTTAGGCAAAAAGAAAGCCGGGCAGGTGCGGAAAACCGCAACTGCCCGGCGAAATGCGCGAAGCTAGCTAAAAAGCCCCGTATCAAATGAGCTACTAGAGGAGATTGAGGGGGAGCTGGGGGGCGTCACCCCAGAGCTTTTCTAGGCGGTAGAAGTCGCGGGCTTCGGGAGTGAAGACGTGGACGACAACCGAGCCGTAGTCCATGAGCATCCAGGTCTTCTGCTCGCGGCCCTCGATGGAGAACGGATGCTCGCCGCAAGCCTCGGCGACCTTCTCCTCGATCTCGTCGACGATCGAATCGACCTGGCGGTTGTTGGTACCGGTGGCAAGCACAAAGTAGTCGCACACGTCGGAAAGCTCGGTCAAGTCGAGCACCTGCACGTCCTCGCCCTTCTTGTCGTAGGCGGCCTGCGCGGCGGCGCGGGCGACATCCTCGGCGGCGACACCGCTCGCGGACAGCGAGGCGGCGGTGCGGTCGGACGTGGCAACGAAACTCTTGTGCTCCACACCTTCAAGAATCTGCTCGTCAGTCATGGTCTCGTCGGCCATGGAATACCTCTTTCTAGACACACCCGAGCTAGCGCAGCTGGGCGTAATGGTTGTAAATCGTAATAGCCGTGGGATAAAGATAGCGCCCGGACTGGATCACATAGACCAGACCCTGCGCAAAACAGGAGAAGAACAACTCGTCAAGCGTCGACTCCCCCACCATCTTGCGCAGCGCATGGGCATAGTCGCCGTGACGGTTGGGCTCGATGGCATCTGCCACAAAGACCACCATATCGAGCGGCGTCATGTCGCAGGCACCCACGGTGTGACGGTCGACAGCCTGGAAAACAGCCGGCGACAGCTCGGGAAAAAGCTGCGGAAGCTCATAGGCGGCAACAGGGCCATGCAAAAGCGGCGTCGCAGCGGAAGGAGAGCCGGCAACCTTGATGCCATAGTGAAGCGCGCGGGCCACGAGCTCGTCATCGGAAAGAACCTTGTCCCAATCGTGAATTAAGCCGGCGGCAGCCGCATCAAAGCGGTCAACGCCGTAGACCTCGGCCAGATGAAGTGCGGTCTCGGCAACACCCAGCGAATGCACATAGCGCTTGCGCTTATCTTTCATGCGAACATCGAGCAGTTCTTGAATGCGCTTGAGCAGCGCGCGCTCATCGCCCTCAAACTGATCCTCTACCGACAACGTAGCCCCCATCACTCAAAATCTTCTTGGCCCAAATCGGCATATAGCCTGCGCTTGCGAATGTAGCCGAGCACGGACTCGCTCGTAAGATAGCGCACGCTCATGCCGCGGGCAACTCGCTTACGAATGTTCGTCGAGCTGATCGCCAGCGCCGGAATCTGAATATAGCGCACGTCGAACGGCAGCCCCGACTCTTTGATTCGGGCACGCGCCGTATCGATATCAAAGCCCGGTCGCGTCGCCGCAATAAAGGTAGCAAGCTCAGCGATTCGTTCGGCATCATGCCAGGTCACAATATCGATAATCGCATCGGCGCCCGTAATAAAGTAGAGCTTTACCTGCGGCGGGTAAAAGTCGCGAAGGGCATGAAGCGTATCGGCCGTATAGGTTACGCCCGGACGGTCAATCTCGAACCGGCTCGCCAAAAAGGCCGGGTTCGCGGCGGTGGCGAGGACCGTCATGGCATAACGGTCCTCGGCAGGCGTAACCGGCTTGTCAAGCTTAAAGGCGGGAGAGCCCGCCGGCATAAAGAGCACGGCGTCCAAGTCGAGCGACTCGCGCGCCTGCTCGGCAGTCACCAGGTGCCCGTAATGAATCGGGTCGAAGGTGCCGCCCATAATGCCAAGCCGAAACTCTTTGCCCTCTTTTATGGGCAGCTCGGGCAAACCGATTCCACCGCGCAGCGACATGGCTTACTCGCCCTCCGAGGTCTCGGCATCGTCCGCGGCATCAGCCGCATCGATAGCCTCGACGCCCTCATCCGCAGCATCGGCCACGTCAATGGCCTCAACGGCAACGTCCTCACCAGCGTCCTCGAGCTCCTCGTACTCCAAGAAGTCCTCGGCGCCCTCAAAGTCAAAGGCGCGCTGGCAAATGCGGACCTCGTCGCCCGCACGGCAACCGGCCTTCTCGAGCGCGTCGTCAACACCCATACGCGCAAACTTGTGCTGCAGATAAATGACAGCTTCCTCGTTTTCCCAGTCGGTCTGGATGACCATGCGCTCAATCGCGCGACCAACCACACGGAAGGCACCAGGCTCCTCCTGGACAATGCGGAAACGCTTCTCGCGCTGCAGACGGCGGCGCTCCCACTCCTCGTCGCGCAGATCGACCGGCTCAGCGGAGACCGCCAACTCGGCACGCAGCTTAGCCACCTGCTCGCCCACGGCAAGCATCAGCGTGTTGAGACCGGCGCCCGTCACGGCGGACACGGCAAAGAACATATGTCCATCGTCGAGCGCGGCGCGCTTGAGGTCGGCAATCTTGTCGGCCGTGCCCGGCGCATCGCACTTGTTGGCGACGACGATCTGCGGACGCTCCGAAAGCTCGGCGCCATACTGCTCGAGCTCACGGTTGATGATGCGGTAATCCTCAACCGGGTCGCGATCCTCAAAACCGCCCGTCATGTCGACGACATGCATGATCAGGGCCGTACGCTCAATGTGGCGCAGGAACTGGTGGCCCAGACCCTTGCCCTCGCTCGCGCCCTCGATCAAACCAGGAACGTCGGCAACAACGTAAGAATACTCACCGGCACGCACCATGCCCAGATTGGGCACGAGCGTGGTAAACGGATAATCGGCGATCTTGGGTCGGGCGGCACTCATGCGCGCGATGAGCGAGGACTTGCCCACCGAGGGGAAGCCCACGAGCGCGGCATCGGCCATAAGCTTCATCTCGAGCTCAATCCAGTGCTCCTCGGCCGGTTCGCCCAGCTGAGCGAACGCGGGCGCGCGGCGCACCGACGTCACAAAGTGCGTGTTGCCCAGGCCACCGGCACCGCCGGGCGCCACGACAACGCGCTCGCCATCATGCACCAGGTCGGCAATCTCGAACATCGGGGTCTGCGTCTCGGGGTCGAGCTCGCGCACCACGGTGCCCATAGGAACCTTCAAAATTAGGTCCTCGCCGCTCTTACCGTTACGACGGGCACCCTGCCCGTGCGTGCCGCGCTCGGCGCGGAAGTGATGCTTAAAGCGGTAATCGATCAGCGAAGACAGCTGAGCATCGGCCTGGATGACGACATTGCCGCCACGACCGCCGTCGCCGCCATCGGGGCCGCCCTTGGGGACAAATGCCTCGCGCCTAAACGACATGCATCCGGCTCCGCCGTCGCCGCCGCACACGTTAATGCGGCTGATATCGGTGAACTGTGACAACAGAATCGCCTCCTACAAAAAGAGGGAGACCCTTGAATCCTAAAACTCAAGTGCCTCCCACATATGTGCTCTATGAAGGGTGAATTACGCGTTCGCGAGCGGGCGTACGCTGACCCTGTGCTTGATACCCTTGTGGAACTCAACGGTACCGTCGACCAGCGCGAACAGCGTGTCGTCCTTGCCACGGCCAACGTTCTCACCCGGGTGGATGTGAGTGCCGTGCTGACGGACGAGAATCGTGCCCGTGGTTACCGTCTGGCCGGCATAGCGCTTCGTGCCAAGGCGCTGACCGCGGGAGTCACGGCCATTACGGGAGGAACCGAGTCCTTTTTTGTGTGCCATTGTGTATACCTACTCTTTCGTTACGAGTGTAATCTACTCGGCGACGGGAGCCTCGGCAACAGCCTCGGCCTCTGCCTTGACAGCCTTCTTGGCGCGGGACGTAGCCTGGACCTTCACGATCTTCAGCTTGGTGAGCTGCTGACGGTGACCCTTCAGACGACGATAGCGCTTGCGCTTGTGGAACTTGAAGACCAGCTGCTTCTCGCCCTTGAACTGCTCAACGATCTGAGCGGTAACCTTGGCCTTGGCCAGCTTGTCGGGATCGGTGACGATCTTCTTACCATCGTTGAGGAAGATGACCGGCAGGGTGACCTTGTCGCCCTCATTGCCCTCGATCTTCTCGACGGTGATGACATCGTCGGTGGCGACCTTGTACTGCTTGCCGCCCGTGTTAACGATTGCGTACATGTTTACTTGCCCTTCATGCATCAGTTAGTGCAACAGCCGAATATAGTAGCAGGCGAAAATACCCCCGTCAACGAGTATGTGAAGCAAATCCACAAGTTCGCACAGGTATGGGGCTGACGAGTCGGCCCTCGTCGTCCTCGCATGCTTGATTCTGACGCTCGACATCGTAGGAGCAGATGGTCACGAGGTCTTGCATACCGGTGGAAACAATAGGTGCATCCACGCCCGGGGTCAAGCCCTGCAACAAAACATCAGCAGCAGAAAGCAAAATTTCCGGACGCATGGAGCCCTCGTTATCGGCATGGGTGTCGAGCATAAGCACCAAATGGTCCGGGCGCTCCCCCGCCGTGAGCTCATAGCCCACGAGCGTGTGATCCAAATCCAAGCGCTTGCTCTTTTTGCCGCGCGCGTAGTCGATGCCATGGTCCGCGCGCAGCGTGTCGATCGCACGACGCACCTCGTCGGCGCTTACGGGCGCCTCGGGATCCAAGTGCAGGTCGATGCGATACGACAGACGCGTGAGTTGCGCCGTCAACGCCGGCGTGCGCACGTCGATATACGCCGCCTCGATGGGCGCCAGATCGGTCGGAGACGCCGCAGCCAGACGCCCAAACGCCTCGTCGAGCGCCACAAACTCGGTCATAAACAGGTCATACCACTCGCAGGTCGACGACGTACCCACCGGTAACGCCGAAGAGAAGCCCACGCGCATGTGCGGAGAGAAGCCCTGCGTGACGGCATAGGGAAGTCCCGCACGGCGCACGATGCGCTCAATGGTATGGATTACTTCGAGATGGCCCAGGTACTTAAGGCGATCGCGCTTGCCATAGCGAACGCGAAGTCTAAAGAGCGTGGGGTTGTCGGTCAGGCGCTCACTCATGCGCGATCACCCATCAATACATTCTTGGCGTGGAGCGTGGGGCAGATTCCGCAGCCGGTGCACGACGTGCGGGTGCAGTCGGGAGTCGTGACACCCTCGAGCGAGCGACGGTACTCGCGCTCGAGGAAGCCGCGCGTGCAGCCGGGGCTCACGTGCTCCCACGGCAGGCGCCAGTCCAACTCGTAGGGCAGGTGCACGAGCTCATTGAGGTCGATGCCGTTTTTGGCAGCAGCCTCCTTCCAGTTATCGAGCGTGAAATGCTCTACCCAGGCGTCAAAGCGAGAGCCCGCGCGCCAAGCATCGATGATGACGGGCGTCATGTCACGACCGGCGCGGGACAGAGCGGCCTCGATGAGCGAGGTCTCGGCATCGTGGTAATGCACGCGGACGGCACGGTTGCGAACGCTCGTGATGAGCAGCTTCTGGCGACGCTTGACGTCGTCGTAGTCGAGCTGCGGGCACCACTGGAACGGCGTGGCAGCCTTGGGAATAAAGACCGAAACCGAGATCGACACCGAGATCGAGCCGCGACGAGCCTTGGGCACCACGGAACGACCGAGCTCCAGCACGTGATCGGCCAGATTGGCGATGGCCACGATGTCCTCGTCGCGCTCGCCGGGAAGGCCCATCATAAAGTAGAGCTTCATGCGGTTCCAGCCGGCCTCGAAGGCCGCCTTGGCCGCACGGTCCAGGTCCTCCTCGGTCACGTTCTTGTTAATGATGTCGCGCATGCGCTGGCTGCCGGCCTCGGGCGCGAACGTCAGGCCGCCCTTCTTTTCGCCGGCGACCGACTCGGCCATATCCACGCCAAACGAATCCAGGCGCTGCGACGGAATAGACACGCGAATACCCGTATCCTCCAGGCGACGGTTGAGCCTGCCGAGCACGTCACGAATGCAGGAGTGGTCGGTCGTCGAAAGCGAGGTAAGCGACACCTCGTCATAGCCAGTCTTTTCCAAGCCCTGGATCACCGACGACACGATCTGGTCGGCCGAGCGCTCGCGTACCGGACGATACGTCATGCCGGCCTGGCAAAAACGACAGCCGCGGGCGCAGCCGCGCAGAATCTCGATAGACAGGCGATCGTGGACCAGCTGCGCATAGGGCACGCACGACTGCGACAGCGGATTCGTGGCGCCGAAATCCTCGACGACGCGTTTGTAGACCACGGTCGGCGCATCCTTGCCCTCGCGCGGCACGGTGTAGCCATGCGGCGAGCAGGGCTCGTCGTGACGAACCTCATAGAGCGACGGCACGTAGTTGCCGGCAATGGATGCAAGCTGCTCAACAATCTGCGCGCGCGGGACTCCTTCGTCGCGCAGGCGGCGATGCAGCTGGCAGGTCTCGAGCAGCGATTCCTCGCCCTCGCCGATGAGGATGGCATCGAAGAAGGCCGCGTACGGCTCGGGGTTGTACACCGAGGGACCGCCGGCGATGATGATGGGGTCGTCTTCGCCTCGGTCGGCCGCTAACAGCGGAATGCCAGCGAGGTCGAGAGCCTCGAGGAAGTTCGTCACCGCCATCTCGTGCGGCACATGCAGACCGACGATATCAAACGAAGCGACCGGCGCTGCACCCTCGAGCGAGAGCAGCGGAATGCCCGCCTCGCGCATAGCGTCACCCATATCGGGCCACGGCACATAGCCACGCTCGCAGGAGATGCCCTCGGCCTGGTTAAGGATGTTGTAGAGGATGGCGATACCCTGGTTGGGCAGACCAACCTCGTACACATCCGGGTAGATCAGGCAGCAACGGTAGTCGGCATCGGCCTTGGAAAGCGTGCCCCACTCGTGATCGATATAGCGACTCGGCTTCTCGACCTTGGCGAGCAGCGGCTCAATTAAATGAAAGCAGTCTTGATACGGAACGCGCAACGGAAAACCCCTAAGCAGCGAGATCGGATGCGTCTTGGTAGGACGCCATAGGACGGGTAGCGCCCGCGACCGTGGTCACCAGATCGCGAACGCGGGAGAACGTGGCAGTGACCACCTCGTTGGCACGGCTGTAGTCGACATCGCGCTCGTAGAGCGAAACGAGCGCACGGCCCATGCCATAGGTGCCCGCGGCAGCAGTGAGCGCCTTGACGGCAAACCCAATATGCGGCGTCTGCTTGACGAGCGCACGGGTGACCGCGCGGATCACAAGACCGCCGGCAAGCACGCCCGCGACCTCGTAGCCGCGCTCAGGCTTAATGCCGCGTCCAAAGACGGCAGCGAGCTCAAAGAGCATGCCCACCTGAGCCAGCGCCATAACGGGATAATCGGCGCCCGGCAAAAACACCAGCGCACCGGTCGCCATATTGGTGAGCGCGCACGAGGTGATGATACGATTGGCCGCCGCGATGCGCATAAAGGCAAAGTTCGCCGCAAAAGCCGTTTCCTTTTCGGTGCGATCGAGAATCCAGCGGGCAAGCGTCTCGAGCAGATACGTCTTATCGGTTGCCGCTACCACGCCGAGCATAGGCGTGGACTCCTCGATAAACGGCACCTCCACAGCAGACTCGGCAAGCACGCACACGGGCGCGCCGGCGATCACGAGCTCCTGCACGGCACTCTCCAGGCGGTCGGAACCACACGAGAGCACCAGTACCACATCGGTATCGGTCTTTGGAGCAATTCGCTCCTCCCCCAGACGCTCGACGCGCACAATGCCCGAGGTCGTCTGCGGCACAAAGGCGTCACGCACCGTCTCAGCAAGAAAGCGCGAGGCGGACGAATCCAGATAGACCGAGACGCGCACCGGCGTATCGGAATCCTTCTTAACGGACGCGCCCATCTTAAAAGCGCGGGTCAGCTTATCTACGGGAATTTTCATAGCAAACCCCTCCAGCGGTTACGCGGCGCCCGAACGATGCCGCCATATGGATTGTACGATACCCACCGTCAGCAGCTGAATCATCATCGAAGACGAACCGAAGCTAATAAACGGTAGCGGAATACCGGTAATCGGCATCATGCCGATGCACATGCCGATGTTTTCGAAGGTCTGGAACGCCCACATGCCAACGATGCCCACACACGATAGGCGCAAGAACAGCGACTCACACTTAAAGGCGACGCGAATCGTCGAAAAGATCAGCAGCACGTAGAGGCACAGGAGCAAAAAGGAACCGCAAAAGCCAAAGGTCTCGGACAGGAAGGCGAAGACGAAGTCGGTGTGGAACTCGGGCAGAAAGCCGCCGGCCGACTGCGTCGCATGGCCCAAACCCTTACCAAAGAAGCCGCCCGAGCCAACGGCGATAAGCGACTGCTGCAGGTTGTAGGCATCGTCCGAATCGGCATTATCGGGGTCGATAAAGACCGTCAGACGGTTCATCTGATACTGCTTGATGAGCACATCGTGGCCGAGCAACGAATCAAAGACCGAATCGAGCGCCAGGACGAGGGCCACCAGGCCCACGAGCAGGGCCAGGGTCGACAGCACCCATTCGCGGCGTGCACCGCTCATGCAGATGACGATGGCGCCCGAGACCAGCACGACCAGGCCCGAGCCCAGGTCGCCCATGGCGACGACGGCCAAAAACGGAATGGACAGCATGCCGCAGAGCTTGACGTAGTCGCGAACGGTATCGATGCGGCCGTTATACTGCGAGCCAAGCGTGGCGATAAAGAAGATGGTGATGAGCTTGGCAAGCTCAACCGGCTGGAATGTCAAGCCGATACCGGGAATCTTGATCCAGCCCGTCATGCCCAGACCGCCCGTATAGGACAGGCCCGGAATCTTGGGCGAGAAGATCACAATAAGGTCAATGACGAGCAGCGCCGTCGAGAAGTTAGAGATGCCGCGCAGATCGGTACGCCAGACGAGCACCGCAAGCACCGCGCCAATGCCAATGCCCAGCAGGTGGCGCGAGAATGAGGCGTCGGCCTTAAACTGTGACGCCGACCAAATAATGATGGCGCCATAGGCAACGAGCGCGACGGTAGCCAGCAGCACACCGATATGCACCTTTTGGCGAAACGTACCGCGCGAGGCCGAAAGTTGCTTGTTGACGCGGTCCAGGCTGCTGCGAGAGCCGGTCTTGGTTGAACGGAACAGATCCGCCGGAGAAAAATCCATCGCAACCTCCTATCGAACCGAAGAATCGCCCGAGGCCGAAGAGGTATCGGGCTCGTCATAAATCACGCCGAGCACGTCGCGCACGACATGCATCGCGGTATCCGAACCACCGCCGCCCTGCTCCAGGACAGTAGCGATGACATACTTGGGATCATCGGCCGGTGCATAGGCGCAGAACCACGCGTATTCGTCCTCGCCGCTTTTCTCGCCCGTGCCCGACTTGCCGTACACCTGCGGCGTCAGGGTGCCAAAGTGAGCCGCCAGGGACGTCGATGCCGTGTAAATCACGTCGTGCATGCCGTTGCGAACAAGAGTCAAATCCGAATCGCTGTTGATCTTGGCCTCCAGGCGCTTCTTCTTGCCCTTGCCGTTGTACTTATAGGCATCGCCGTCGCCATCGCGCGACACGGCAGACAAAAACACGTGAGGCACGTACTGCTTGCCGCCGTTGGCAAGACCCATATAGGCGCACGCCATCTGCAGGGGCGTCACCAGGATGTCGCCTTGGCCGATGGCAATGTTGGTCATATCGCCGGCATTCCACTTGCGGTCCTCGGCAGAGGCGTCGGTAAAGTACGACTCTTTCCACTCGGCATCGGGAATACGGCCCGCGCCCTCACTCGGCAGATCGATACCGCAGGTCTTGCCTAGGCCCCAGCGACGAAAGACCTCCTGCAGGCCCTCGGAATGTTGCTCGTCATAAAAGAAGGCCTTGCCCATGTCGTAGAAGACGGGGTCGCACGAGTTGGCGATACCCGACTGCAGCGTCATGGTGCCGTGGCCAGACGTCAGCCAGCAGCGCTTGCCCCAAGCCTTGCCCAGGCCCGTCCAATAGCCCGTGCAGTTGGTTGTCTGCGTTGAAGTGTAGGTTCCAAACTCAAGACCGGCCAGTGCCGAGAGCGGCTTGATGGTCGAAGCCGACATGTACTGTCCGCTAATGGCGCGGTTGAGCAGCGGGTGCGAACCCTTGTCATCATTGAGCTCGGTCCACACGTCATTTGAGACGCCGCCGATAAAGACGGACGGATCGAACTTGGGCTCGCTCGCCATGCCCAGGATCTCGCCATTGTTGGGATCGAGACACACCACAGCGCCGTTGCCGGCATTGCTGTAGCCAGTGGTCTTGGCAAGCTCGATGGCGCTCGCCAGCGCCGTCTCACAGGCCTGTTGGATCTTAAGATCGAGCGTGAGCTTAATGTCGGAGCCGGCCTTGGCGGGCACGGCGCCGGCCTGACCGGTCACATTGCCCGAGGCATCGACCTTGACGGTCTGCTCGCCACGAATACCCTGCAGCAGGTTTTCGTAGTAGCTCTCAACACCCGCCTGGCCCACGATATCGCCCGACTGGTACGTAATCCGGCCAGCAGAAGCATCATCATCACCAGAGGTTTTCTTATTCTGGGCCTCGAGCTGCTCGGAGGTAATGGTGCCGGTATAGCCCAAGATATGGCATGCCGTCTCGCCATATGGATACTGGCGCTCGGTACGCTCGGCAATCTTGACGCCCGGGAACTCGCCGGCGTGCTCCTGAATATAGGCAACCGTGGAGCGACGGACGTCCGTCGCGATGGTATGCAGGCTCTGAGCGCCCTCGGAATTGTCCTGAATATTGCGCAGCACCGCCACGTAGGGCATACCGAGCACGTTGGCAAGATGGCGAACCAGAACCTCATCCTCGGCAAGGTCGCGGTAGGCCACGACAGCAAGTGAGGGACGGTTCTGGACAAGCGCCACGCCATTGCGGTCGAGGATGCGGCCGCGCACAGCGGGTGTGGTAACGGTGCGCGTCTGATTGCTATTAGCCTGCTTTTCGTAATAGTCCGACGAGACCATCTGCATGCCCCACAGCTTGACGGCAAGCGCCGCGAACATCGCGCCCACACCCGTGGTGAGGATGGAGAAGCGGCCCTTAAAGGCGGTCGCCGCGGTATTGCCCTCGCCCTCGGTGGCGCGCGGGGCCGTCCCATGCTGCGTATCGTAGGTAAAACGAGAATCGCCGCGACGCATAATGACCAGTGCGACCACGATAGCCACAACCAGCACGATACCGGCGATAATAACCGTCATCTGGGAAGACATCTACGAGCCTCCCCTATTTGAGCTTACGGGTCTTGGGCTTAAAGCGCATGCCCGTCTGGCGTCCGCCACGTGCGGAGAATCCATAACCGGACTGCGGCACGACGCCGGACATCAAAAACGGAATGGCAACCAGACCCGTCAGGATCGAAGACGGCAGCGCATGGCCGAAGATCGCCACGACAAAGCTCGTCTCCAAACCCATAAACAGCAAGATGATGCTGTAGATCACATTAATGACGAACGCGAAGGCGCCCACCGTGATGCCGCGCGCACTCGGGGCACCGCCCGTCTGACCGGCAGCGCTATGCACCAGGGCAAAAGAACCCACGGTCAGCAGGAGCGACATAACGCCCACCGGCACGGCAGCGGAAAGGTCATAGAACAAGCCGCTGCAAAAACCGCACACGACGGCACGGGTCGGGTCGCCCGAGAACACGCTTAGGCACACCAGGATAATCATAAAGTTGACGCGACCGCCCGCAATGGAGATCTGCGGTGCCAGGCCTGCCTGCAGCAGCACGCACACAATGGCGGCGATTACAAACGTGCGGGAGCTCATCCCCTGCTCGTGTAGATCCATGGACATGCCCCCTATTCGCTCGAGCCGGAATCGGTCGTCTCGGACGTGTCGGAACTGTCATCCGGGCTCTCGTCCTTCGTCTTGGTCGCAGCATCGCGCGACGTTCCCTGCGGCGTGCTGTTGGCCGTATTCACGTCCTCATCCGAGGCCGACTGTTCGTCGGTCAGCGAGGTAATGACCAGCACTTCCTCGTTGTTCTCGGCCGTCGTCTGGGCGCGCACCACAATGGTGTAGTACACGTCGTTAGCCGATTTCTCAACAGACGAGACGGTGCCGAGCGGTAGACCCTTGGGGAACACACCGCCAATGCCCGAGGTCACGATGATGTCGCCAACCTTAACGTCGGAATCGACGCTCACGTACTCAAGACGCAGCGTGCCGTCAGCCTGACCCTGCAGCATGCCCTGGGCGCGCGTGTCCTGCACCATAGCGGACACGCCCGAGTTCTCATCGCCAATCAGGCGCACGGTGGACGTCTTGGCCGAGACCTCGATAATCTGGCCTATGACACCGGCAGAACTCGTCACAGGCATGTTGATGGTAAGACCGTCGGCAGAACCCTTATCGATGGTGACGGTCGAGGTCCAGGCATCGCCCGAAGCGCCGATGATACGAGCTGCGGTTGATTTGAGGTTGTAGGTCGACTGCAGGCCGACCAGCCCCTCCAGTCGCTCGGCGGTCTTTTGAGCCTCGGAGAGCTCGGCAACCTTAGAGGTCAGTTCCTCGTTTTGCTTCTTAAGCTCGTCAAGCGTGTCCTGCGACGCCGTAAGGTTAGAGAACACGTTACCGATCGCATTGAAGGGAGCCGCCACAGCCGAGCCCACAAAGCGCACCGGCGAGGTAATCGTCGTCACGCCCGAGCGCACGGCATGAATCGGTCCTGCCTCGCCCTCGCGGATGTAAAACGTGAGCAGCAACACCGAAATCAGGCTGAAAACAATCAACGGGCGCATACCCGTTGATTGTCGCTTGGTATTCAGATTTGTGGAGAAACCCGAAGATCGTGCCAAATGGAATCCACCTTTTGGAAATTAAGCATTGGTCTGGACGAAGCCGCCATCAAACGCATTGGCCTCGAGCACGCGGGCACAGCCGTTAACGACGTTATCGAGCGCCGTGGGGCTAACATTGACCGAAACGCCGGTCTCATCGCGCAGGCGCACGTCGAGACCGCGCAGCAGCGCGCCGCCACCGGTCAGCAAAATGCCGTAGTACATAAGGTCCGAGGCAAGATCGGGAGGCGTAGCGTCGAGTGCGTCCTTGACGGCCTTGGCCATCTCGTCGAGCGGCTTGTTGAGCGCGCGACGAATCTCCTCGCTCTCGATGCGCACGGTCTTGGGCAGACCGGTGATCACGTCGCGGCCGTTGACCTCAACGTCGAGCTCGTCCTTGAGCGGCACGGCGGAACCGACCTTGATCTTGATGTCCTCTGCCGTACGCTCGCCGATGGCCAGGTTGTAGGCATCACGAACGTGCGTGAGGATGGCCTGATCGAACTCGTCGCCGGCAATACGAATGGACTGCGAGACGACGATGCCGCCCATAGCGATAACGGCGACCTCGGTGGTACCGCCGCCGATGTCGATGACCATGGAGCCGGTGGGTTCCTCGACGGGCAGGTCGGCGCCGATAGCGGCTGCCATAGGCTCTTCGATCAGATAGGCCTGGCGGGCACCGGCCTGGATCGTGGCCTCAAAGACAGCGCGCTTCTCAACCGACGTGACACCGGAGGGAACGCAGACGACGACACGCGGACGCGGAGTCCACGGATAGCGCTTCTCGGACGCCTTATCGATAAAGTAGCGAAGCATGGCCTCGGTAACATCGAAGTCGGCGATGACGCCGTCCTTCAGGGGACGAACGGCCACGATGTTGCCGGGCGTACGGCCGAGCATGCGCTTTGCCTCGATACCGACCGCCAAGATGCGCTCGTCGTTCTTGTCGATGGCGACAACAGAGGGCTCGCGAATGACGATGCCCTTGCCGCGCACGGAGACAAGCGTATTTGCGGTGCCGAGGTCGAT
The DNA here is from genome assembly GCA_900546775.1 of uncultured Collinsella sp. Classification (GTDB taxonomy): domain Bacteria; phylum Actinomycetota; class Coriobacteriia; order Coriobacteriales; family Coriobacteriaceae; genus Collinsella. Next base: position 51,113 of record UREM01000013.1, read on the forward strand.
GGCAAGATCGCCCGCATAGCTACCGAAGAACATATCCATCAAAGAAAACAACGCAACTCCTGATGTGTTGGATGATTGCTGGAAAACTACTAGCCCATCATACTAGCGCAAGCCCGGCACCTCACTTGCGGTGAAGCGCCGGGCAAAGCTAAATCCCATAAGGTCACTACTGGTTGTCAGCAGCCGAGAAATCCATATCGAGCGAAGAAACGGCCCAGCCGATATGGTTGTCGGAGCGCACGAATTTGACGGTGTACTCCTGCTCGCCGCCCTTGGACAGCGATGCCTTCACCTTGGCGGTCGTCTCGGTCATGGACTGATCCATGCCCTCGACGGACACGGTGGCACCCTGCGGAATCGAGGAGATGATCATCGACTTAGCGTCCTCGGACAGGCTCGAGGCCAGGCAAGACTCGGCCTTTGCGGCGTCACCGTCGCCGGCAGCCTGGAACAGATCGGTAACGACAGACTCCTGAGACGGGAAGCCAAAGCCGCGCGTGTAGGCAAAGCCCAGACCGCCCGCGGCGATCAAAATGAGCAGAAGCAGCACGATGAAGACTTTAAGACCCGTGTGGCGATGGCGACGACGGACCTTGGCCTGCTTACGATCCTGACGGTCCTGCTGGACCATCTCGGACTCGGACAGCGTAAAGAAGCCGGTGTCCGAGGGATCGGGCATAAACTGACCGGTCGCGCCCGTAGGATCGAGCGGATCGACGGCAGGAGCGTCCATCGCGGGCGCCGGAGCCGTGGCCATAGCCGTCTGGGCAGACAGCGCAGCAAGCGAATCCTGCACGCGGGCAAGCTCATCGGCCTGCTCGGAGGTGAGCTGGTAGATGCCATCGGCAGTAGCGGCGTTAAAGGCGTCGAGTGCGTCGGAGGGACGGCCGGCGGCAGAAAGCGCCTGACCCATGCCGGCGTTGAGCGCACGCGTATCGTCGCGGGGGCCGGCAAAGTCGATAGCCGTGCGGTAGGTCTCCACGGCATCCGCCGGACGGCCGAGCTTAATGAAGCAACGACCGAGCTCGCCGAGTGCGGCGGCAGGAGCCGGATTGGCGCCGTCGATGGCAGCCTGACGGAAGGCGGTTCCCGCGTTGGCATAGTCGCCCGATTGGAACAGCGCATTGCCCAGACCCAGATAGGCCTTGAACGGCGTGGCATAGGAAGCATCCTGCGTAGCAGCAGAGAACGCCTGAGCGGCCGTCGTGTAGTCGCCCACCGCGGCGAGCGCCTTGCCGCGGTTGGTGAGCAGCGCGCCGCGCTTGCCATAGGTGCCGTCGTTGAGGGCGGCGGCATAGGCCTCGGCGGCCTCGGCATACATGCCCAGGTGCATCAAGGCGTTGCCACGAAGGTGGTCGGCCTCGCCCATAATCTCATCGGGAGTCTTTGCCGCCCCAAGCATCTGGGCTGCAGCGGAAAAATCACCCGCGCGGTAAGCGGCGCGGCCCTGTTGGATCAGCTGGCTATTCAAGGAAGTCCCCTTTACTCGTGAACGATCTCGACATGAACGATCTCGTCGCCGGCACGCAGCTGCGAAATCACATCGAGACCCTCGACCGTGGTACCAAAGACGGTGTAACCGGAATCGAGGTTATGCTGGGCACCCAGGCAGAAGTAGAACTGCGAACCCGCGGAATCGGGGTCCATGGAGCGCGCCATGGCAAGGGCGCCATCGACATGGCTGTTGCGCGGATTGGTGGCGAACTCGCCCTTGATGCAGTAGCCGGGGCCACCGGTACCGGGCATGCCGTCGGGGCCCTCAAGACCGGCGGCGACGTCGGCGCCGGACATGTCGCGGGTATTGGGGTCCCCGCCCTGGATAACAAAACCGGGCACATAGCGATGGAACTTAAGGCCATCATAGAAGCCCATCGTGGAAAGCTCGCAGAAGTTCGCGACATGAATGGGAGCGCCCTCGCCGTCAAACTTGACCTTGATGGTACCCTTCGACGTCTCGATTACGGCGCACTCGTCGCCGACAAGCTGATACCCGGGCGTGTAGAGCTCTTTCTTAAAACCAAACATGTGGTTCCTTCCTCGTGCGTTTAAAGCATATTTGTACGAATTGTAGCAATAAGCACGGGCTTACATCAATTGCGCACGTAGGTTATGCCGACTATGGCGAACTATTTTTAGGAACGCTGCTGCGGCTTCCAGGAACCCACATTGGCGTCGTACTGGTTCAGCGCGCTGTTGCCACCCTGCGCGATGGGCGCCAGGATCTCGCTTTGGTGGGAACTCATCGACTCGCCATCGGGAATGGCCAGCGAGATATCCCAGCTCTGGCAGATCACGTCAACGCGCTCATACATCCACTCGGCAAGCTGCTTTAAGTGGGCGATGTCGTCCGCATAGACCGTATCGTCCTGATACTTAAGATTGTTGAGCTCATCTTGCGTCTTTTTAATCTGGTCACGCAGGGCGTAGGCACTCTGCGACAGCTCCTGACGGGTGGACAGCGGCGTTCGGAGATAGCCGTTGTTAAAGGAATCGATGACCTCGCCAATCTGGTCCTCGTCAGCATAGGACACGATGGTCTGATACAGACCGTCCAGCCTGGTATAGAGCTGATCATCGGTGAGCACGGTTTCTTCCTGGACCACCTCCGCAGAATCGTCCTGCTTGGCATCGTCCTCAGTGGCCTCGCCCTTTTGGCGCGTGGGGAAGGTGGTCTGTGCAGCTTGGCCAAACTGGTCGTAGAAGCCGGGCATAACACCCATGGGATCGGTCGTCACGAACCAATAGGCACCGCCGCAAACGACGGCAAGGACCGCGATGATAATGAGCGGCTTGGGAATATGACGCTTGTGCTTGTGATAGGCGTCCTCGTCGGGGTGCACCTTGCGCTTGGGTTTTTGAGCATCGTCATGCAGGGAAACGGGCATGGGAATATCGACCTTGGGAATACCGAAATCCTTATCGAAAGCCGGCAGCACGCAGGTCTCATTGGGGTCGGCGGCGTCCGAAAGCACCGCAGCGGCAGAGGCCGGCGCATGCGGCACCTCGGTGTCGATCTGCTCTTGCGTTAGGCGCGGAAAGCCCGCCGTGCGGCCCGCTGCCAGGTCGGATGCGGCCGCGTCCTCGGAGAGGATACCCGGAGCAGGGCGTCCGCATTTGGGGCACGTACGATCATGCGGAGAAAGACGGGCACCGCAGCCCTCACAGAACACGAACTCGGTGTGCTCGGGACCATCGCCCGGACCCACATAGGCGTTGCAGTAGGGGCAGAACGAGGCGCCGTCCTCGATAGTCTTAAGGCAATGCGGGCAGATCACGGCATCCTCTTTTCGAAGCAATTCAAATAATCGAGGTTAGAGCATAACATCGCCACGGCCCCACAGGAGCAAGGCACCAATTCAACATCGCCAGGGCGCGTAGTTACTTCTTCTTTTTGCTTGGCATCGAGACTTTGATGCCTTGGGCGGACTTGGTTACGCGAGAGCGCTTGGCTCCGGTACTCTTCTTTTTCTTGGGCTGGGCCTGGGCCACGCCCTCGAGTGCGCGGGCCTCGGCCTCACGAACGGTGCGCGCCTCACGGCGCTGCGCCATGTCGGCGGCGACGCGCTTGGCAAAACGCTCCGCCGTCGAACCCGTCGAGCTCACCTTGCCGCCACCGCGACCCAGGCGGACGCGCACACCGCGGCCAAAACCAGTTGCGGCATGACGACGACGCGGCCTGAGCGAATCCATCATCGTGGCGAGCTTAAAGAACACCGAGCAGGTAAAGACCACGATGGCAGCCAAGAAAACCATCTGACCCATCGTCAGATTGGCAATAGACAGCAGCTCCGGGAATCCGATAACGCCTACCAAGATGCCGGCGACTACAAACACAAAGAGCACCACACGTAAGGGCGTGAGGGGCTGCGAGATTCGCCAGATCAGGCTGACGCTCGCCGCGCACGACGTAAGCAGGCACATCGTAGACAGCGTGAGCTGGCTAAAGCCAAACACGCGCGCCACAAAGATATCGAGCGCCGCGGCCAAAATGACCGCAATCGACGCCGGCAGTGCCCGCTTGAGCACGTTCGTCAGGAACGACCCCTTCACGCGAGCATTGTTGGGCTCCAGGCCCAAGACAAAGCCCGGCGCGCCAATGCAGAAGAAGTTGATGAGCGTCATCTGAATCGGCTCGAAAGGGTACGGCGGCAGCGCGATGCACAGCGCCGCCAGGCCCATCGAGAACAGTGTCTTGGTCAAGAACAGCGAAGCCGAACGCTGCAGGTTGTTGATGGAGCGACGGCCCTCGGCCACCACGGCGGGCATCGAGGCAAAGTCGTTGTCGACGAGCACGATCTCGGCCACGTTACGCGCGGCATCGGAGCCGGCCGCCATGGCCACGGAGCAGTCGGCCTCCTTGAGCGCCAGCACGTCGTTGACGCCGTCGCCTGTCATGGCCACGGTGTGCTCGCGGCGCTTGAGCGCCTGCACGAGCTCGCGCTTCTGCTGCGGGGTCACACGACCAAAGACATGGTAGCGGTCCACTGCGGCATCGAGCTTGGCCGGCGTATCGAGCGTCGTGGCGTCCACATAAGCGTCCGCCCCCGGCACGCCC
>UREM01000014.1 GCA_900546775.1 uncultured Collinsella sp.
CAGGCAGAAGCACAGCGATTTGGCAAGGCCGTGGAACATGGAGTGCAGAAGCGCCGCGGCGATACCCAAAGGACCGCCGATACCGAGGCAGAGCATGATCACGCCGGCGTTCTCGCAGGAGGAGTAGGCAAGCTTGCGCTTAATGTCCTTCTGCGCAAAGAGCGCAAACGAGCTAAAGACGATCGAGCACACGCCGATAATGAGTAGCAGCAGGTGCGGGAAGTCGTTGCCGATGGCGCGGCTCGCGAGCATATCGAAACGGATGATGATGAGCATGGAGCACTTGAGAACCACGCCCGAGAGCAGCGCCGAGATGGAACCGGGGGCCTGGGAGAGGGTGTCGGGCATCCAGGTGTGCATCGGGAAGACCTCGGCCTTGGTGCCAAAGCCGATCACGATAAACGCGAACGCCAGGCGCACGATCGCCGGGTCGAGCCTGTCGGCCTCGGGCATGATGCCCGAGATAAAGGCCGCCATGTGCGGGTCGGTGATGACATCGGCCGCGTTGGCGTAGATCAGCAGCGTGCCAAAGAGGCCAAAGGCCACGCCGGCCGTGCAGACCATGATGTACTTCCAAGTTGCCTCGAGGGCATGGTGGGTGTTCTTGAGGGCAACGAGCAGCGCCGAGGCGAGCGTGGTGGCCTCGATGGCAGCCCACATGATGATGATGTTGTTGGTCGTGGCGGCCAGAAGCATCGTAAAGAGGAACAGGCTGTAGAACGCGTAGTACTGCTTGACCTGCGAAGGGCCGTACTTGCCGTCATCGGTGAGCTGGCGCACCAGGCCCACGGAGTACACGGCGATGCAGAAGCCGATGAGGCCGATGATCAGCACAAAGAGCGCACCGAGCGCGTCCACGTGAAACCACGGGTCGAGCGCCCAGATCTCGCCGCCGTCGGTAAAGACCGGCAGGGCCACGAGCACGGAGCCCGCGAGCACCACGACGGCCGAGACCAGGTGGCAGATCTCAAAGACCACACGCGAGACGGTCTTGGGGATGATGGCCATGATAACCGACAGGGCCAGCGGGCACGCTACGAGCGCCAGAAGCATTGAGGAGGTATCCATTGCCTAGCCCTTCAGTTCATTCAGGTCGCGCGAATCGAGGCTCTGGTACTTCTTCCAGATCTTGAGCACGACGACGGACATGATGATGACCGCGAAGATGGCGTCGGTGGCGATGCCGGTCTCGACGATCTCGGGAGCCGTGGGCGCCAGCAGGGCGAGCGTCACGTGGCTGCCGTTCTCCATGAGGCAGTAACCAAAGATCTGCTTCATGATGTTGCGCTGCGTGATGATGCAGGACAGGCCCACAAAGAAGTGGGCAAAGCTGATTGCGAGCGCGGGAGTTGCGACCTCGGCGGTGGGGAGCTTGATCTGCGTCACCACGGCAAAGCAGATGGCAACCTCAACGGCGATGAGGCAGATGGTCCAAGCCGGCTTGGCACCGCGCGTGAGGGCGGTGTCGCTGGGCTCCCCCATCTTCTTGTAGGCGTACATGAGGATGACGGGAACGAGCACGACCTTGGTCACGAAGGCCGAGGCGGCCCACATGAGCAGCTCGGAGGCGCCCGTGGTCATACCGAGGGTGGCGAGAAGCGCCACAAGGATCAGGGACTGCACCGCGTACCAGCGGATAGCAGGCTTGATCGACTTGCAGATGACGACCATGGTCGAGGTGACGATCAGGAGGCCGCCAAGCAGGTTGACGAGTTGGTAACCCATGTTCTACCTCCTAACAGATCCAGCTGGCCGAGAGCGGGCCGCTGACGATGACCATGATGACGAGCACGACAAAGACAAAGGCCATGGCGCGGGGCAAAGGGGCTCCGGCCTCGACCTCGGGGCTGGGCTCGCCGGGCAGGCAGTAGCCCATCCACTTGAGGAACCACGCAAAGGTGGCCACGGTCTCGGCGACCATGATCAGCACGAGCACGAGGATCGCCACGTTGCCGGCACCGACGCTAAAGCCGCCGGCGATAATCTGGAACTTGGAGAAGAACGTGTTCATGGGCGGCACGCCGGCGATGGCGAGCGCGGCCACGGCAAAGCCGACGGCGCTCACGGGGTACTTCTTCATGACGCCGCGGAGCTTGGGCAGCATGCGCGTGCCGAGCGTAAAGGAGAACGAGCCGGCCACCAGGAAGAACAGGGTCTTGGCAAAGGCGTGGTTGAAGATGTGGCAGACCGCGCCGTCAAAGGCCATCTTACTGCCAAAGACCGAAAGGCCCAGGCCAAAGAACACGTAGGAGAGCTGCGCGATCGTGGAGAAGGCGAGCAGGCGCTTCATGTCCTTTTGGGGCAGGTACATAAGGAAGCCAAAGAGCATGGTGATCATTGCGTCGATAACGGCAACCCAGCCCACAATCTCCGGAATCTCGCCGGCCGAGATGAGGGCGCGGGCGAAGACGCACACGCCGACCTTGACCATCGAGGCGCCGTGAAGGTAGGCGGAGACGGGCGTGGGGGCCTCCATTGCGGAGGGCAGCCACATGTACATGGGGACCTGTGCGGACTTGGCCCAGGCGGCAAAGAGCACCATGATGAGAACGATGGCCTTGACCGTGGGGTCGAGCGAGGCGATAGCCGTGATGGCGAAGGTGCCGGTGTTGGCAAAGAGCACAGCACCGCCCAGATACAGGCCGAGCGCGCCGATATGCGTGATGATGAGGGCCTTCATGCCGGCCTTCTTGGCCGTGGGGGTCATGTAGTAGCTGATAAGGCCCCAGGAGCAGGCGCCGGTGATCTCGAAGAACACGAGCTGGCCCACGATAGTGGAGCTGTACACAAGACCGGCCATGGCGCCGATGAAGGTTGACAGGTAGGCGTAGAAGCGACGACGGGGCAGGTCGGGGTGTTCTCGGTTGTCCTGGCTCATATAGGGGATCGAGTAGATCACCACGAGCAGGCCGATCCCAACAAAGGCGGGAGCGAGCAGCGTGGACATGCGGTCGAAGACAAAGCCCATTACGAGCGTGTTGCCAAACGAGATAAACGGGACCGAGAGCTCCGGGAAGCCCGCGGAAGCGTAACTCGCGGCGAGCGCGACGGTGGCCACGGTGGACACACCGGCGGCGATAGCCGAAAGCCATTTGGCCCAAGGACGGCTAAAGACGGCCACGAGGACCGAACCCAACATAGGCGCCGCGATGGCGATGCACCCGAGAAGGGACAGACTGGTTTCAAGCGTCATTGGTTCTCCCTCCTCTACACGCCTACGACGACGAAGACAAACGCCAGGACGGCGATGCCCACGACGGCCCAGGTCTGGTTACCGAGATTCTTGAAGCGCGAACGCGACACCGAGTTGGAGATCACGCCCACAAGAACAAAGTCGACGAGGCACTTCACCAGGAAGATGAGAGCGCCCACGGCGGCCATGGTGCCCATGGTGGCGGGCTCGCCCCACGGGATGAAGATCGCGCAGAACCAGGCCACGACGATGACCTGCTTCATGCTCATGGCGAGCTTGGCGATGGCGAGCGACGGGCCGGAAAGCTCGGCAAGCGGGCCCTCCTGGAGCTCCTGCTCGGCCTCGGCCTGGTCAAAGGGCAGCTTGCCGAGCTCCATGTAGCAGGCAAGGCAGAAAGCAATGCCGGCAAGGATCACGGCGACGGGCGCGTCGATGGCGCCGGTCACGATATGCTGGCCCATGGTGGCAATGTCGGTGGAGCCGCAGACGAGTGCCGTGGCAAAGAGGGCCAGGAGCATCGACGGCTCGATGAGTACGCTCATGAGCAGCTCGCGGATGCCGCCCACGCCGGCATAGGCGTTGGACGAGTCCACGCCGCACAGCGCGAAGAAGAAGCGGGCGAGCGCCAGGCTGTACATGATGGTGATGGCGTCACCAAAGACGGGCATGGGGCTTTCCAGGGTAAAGATGGGTAGGCCCATTGCGAGCATAAAGGAGACGGCAAAGAAGATCGCGGGCATGATGCGCAGGGCAAAGCTCGCGTCCTCGCTCTGGGACTCGGGACGAGCCATGAGCTTGGCGATGTCGCGATAGTCCTGGAAGATGGACGGTCCGCGGCGGTTATGCATCTTGGCGGTGATGACGCGGCCGAGACCCGAGAAGAACGGCGCCACGGCGGCGATCACGACGGCCTGCAAGATACCAAGGACGATATTGTTCATGCTCTCCCCTCCTAACCCATGAACACGGCGAGCGCAAGGAAGACCACGAGCGCCACCACGATGTAGCAAATATAGATGGAGTAGTTGCCGCCCTCGAGCTTGGTCGAGACCTGCGCCAGCCACTCGACGCCCTTGTGCGGGGCATCCACGAGCACCTTGTCGGGCACGGGCTCGACGGTCTCGGCAATACCCACGAGTTTCTGGAAGATGCGGGCGATGGACCAGCAGACCTTGGTGCAGTTGTCGCGAAGGTCATACAGCGGCTGCATAAACCAGGCAACGTCGGAAGCAAAGGTGGTAGCCACGACGGGCATGTCCTCGTTGGGGGCATAGCCGCACGCCCACGGAGCGGACTTCTGGGCGGGACCGACCTGCTTGGCCTTGCGGAAGGCGATGACGGCCACGACGATCACCAAGAGCGCAATAGCGATCGCGGGGGTGGAGGTGGCGGCACCGGAGTACTGGTTGGTGAGCGCCAGGCCCTCGGAGGCAAAGACGCCGCCGTGGGGATGCAGGACCGAGATCGCGATATCGGCGATCACGGGGGCGATCCAGGGAGCGCACACGCCGAGCACCACACAGGCGGCCGCAAGCAGCACCTGCGCGATCACCATGGGGGCCGGGACCTCCTTGGCCTCGGCGGCCGCCTTGGAGCGGGGCGCGGAGGCAAACGAGACGCCGTAGGCCTTGACAAAGCAGGTCACGGCAAGCGCACCGGTGATGGCGAGCGCCACGCCGGAGAGGACGGCGACAACCGTGACGGCCTTGTCCTCAAGCTGCGCCACGTTAAAGAGGCTCTGGTAGGTAAACCACTCGGACACAAAGCCGTTGAGGGGCGGGATGGCCGAGATGGCGAGCGAGCCGATGAGGAAGCAGATGGCCGTGACCGGCATGCGGCGGAAGAGGCCGCCCATCTTCTCCATGTTGCGGGTACCGGTGGCGTAGAGCAGCGCGCCGGCGCCCAGGAAGAGCTCGCCCTTGAACATGGCGTGGTTGAAGGTGTGGTAGAGCGCGGCCATGAGCGCGAGCACGGCGATGCCCTGGTACTCGAGCGACATGGCGCAGATAGCGGCGCCCACGCCGAGCAGGATGATGCCGATGTTCTCGACGGAGTGGTACGCGAGCAGGCGCTTGATGTCGTGCTCCTGGAGGGCGAAGGCAACGCCCAGGACCGACGAGATGGCGCCGATCGCGAGCACGAGCATGCCCCACCAGGTCTGCGTGCCGCTCGCGGAGAGCAGATCGAGCGAGACCTTGAGAATGCCGAAGATACCGATCTTGATCATGCCGCCGGACATGAGGGCCGACACATTGGACGGCGCCTCGGGGTGCGCCTTGGGAAGCCACGAGTGCAGCGGGATGATACCGGCCTTGGCGCCAAAGCCAAAGAAGGCAAGCAAGAAGCAGATTGACGCGACCGTGGGATCGAAGGCGTTAGCGCGGAAGGCGCTGAAGCTGAACTCGCCGAGGCAGAAGTTGCTCATGATCAGGAAGCTCGCCATGATGAGCACAAAGCCCACGTGGGCAATCACAAAGTAGAGCCAGCCGCCGTGGATGGAAGCGTCGTTTTCCTCGATGACCACGAGGAAGTAGCTCGTGAGCGACATGAGCTCAAAGGCGACGAGGAACCAGAACACGTTGTCGGCCGTGATGACGAGCATCATCGAGGCGATAAAGGTGTTGAGGAAGAAGCCCGCGCGGCCCTTCTTGCCCGGATACTCGTCGAAGTAGCTCAGACCGTAGATGGAGCCCGCAAGGGCAAGCACGGAGATGAGCATCACGAAGAGGCCCGCAAGCTGGTTGAGCAGAAGCTCGAAGTGCGCAAACGGGAAAAGAACCACGGTGTCGATGGAGGTGACGTCGCCAAACACCGCGAGCGTGCCCGCGGCAAGCGAGAGCACGGCAGCCACGGCGCCACCGAGGCAACCGAGGGTCTTGGCGGTGTTGTCGGCCTTGATGCAGAGGACCGAGGTGAGCGCGGCCACGCAGGACACGGCAAGGGATGCCATAAACAAGGTCATGCTCATGTTACTCAGCGCTCCTCTCTGCAAGAGCCTTCTCATAAAGACCGAGTGCCACGGCCTGGGCATCGACCTCGGGGCCGTCGGCGATCGAGCGGGTGCGCTTGGCCTCGTCGAGCTCGGCGTCCGCCTCCCCGCCCATGACGGTGAGCGCCTTGGTGGGGCACGCCGCCACGCAGTGCGGGCCCGCCGGATCAAAGGCGCACAGGTCGCACTTGACGGCGGTAGTGTACATACCCGGTGCCCAGGTGAGCAGCGAGCTCATGGACTTGGGGTATGCGGGCGTCGGGTCGCACATGCCAGCGACACCGGCGATGGAGGTGCCATCGGGGTGGATGGCGCCAAAGGGGCAGGCAATGGCGCAGAGCCTGCAGCCGATGCACTCCTGCTCCTTAACGTGGATACGGTCGCCGTCATGCTCGATAGCGTTGACTGGGCAGACCTCGGCACATGGCGCACCTTCGCAATGGTGGCACGCAATAGCTGCCGAGGTCTCCCCGGTCTTCACGAGCGCCAAGCGCGGCGTATCCTGAAGACCCTGCTGGCGATGGGCATCGGAGCAGGCGGACTGGCATGTTCCGCAACCGATGCAGCGCAGCGGGTTAATGTCTATGAAGCGGTTCACTCCCCACTTCCTTTCCAATACAAGGGAGCGGCTGCCCATAGGGCGCAGCCGCTCCCCGATCCACAGGACGGATTACACGATCTGGTTGACGTGCTCCGCGTCTGCCTCAGCAGCCTGGGGTGCGATGTCCTGATGCGCGGTGGCATCGGCCAACGTCTTCTTGAGCTCCGTGTACTGGCGCTCGACCTCGTTCTCAGCCCAAACCTGATCGGCGATACCCTCGACCTGGACCGCGGAGAACTTGTCCTCGGGTGTGCCGGACAGCGGGTCGACCTGGTGCATGGTGAGGTTGTTGCACTTGCCGATCCACCACTGGTAGGTCATGTAGACCGTGCCCTTGTTGGTGCGCGGGGACACCTCGGCGCGGCTGTAGACCGAGCCGCGGCGCGACCAGATGCGTGCGATCTGACCGTCCTTGATGCCGCGGGCGGCAGCATCCTCGGGGTTGATCTGCAGACGGCCGGGCTCCTCGGCGAGCGTAGAGAGGGCCTTGCAGTTACCGGTCATCGAGCGGCAGCTGTAGTGGCCGACCTCACGGACGGTGCAGAGGACCAGCGGGTACTCCTCGTCGGGAAGCTCCGTGGGCATGATGAAGTCGTGGCCCATGAGGTGGGCCTTGTGATCGTCGGTGTTGAAGATACCGCCGACGTACATGTCCTTCATGCCCTGCTTCTCGCCCCTCTTGATGGGCCACTGGGCCTGACCCTGCTCGGCCATGGTCTCGTAGGTGGCGCCGGCAAAGTTGGGGCAGAGGTCGATGCACTCGTGCCAGATCTCGCGGGTGTTCTCGTAGTGCATCGGGTAGCCCATGCGCGTGGAGAGGTCAGCGAAGATCTCCCAGTCGTGGCGGCACTCGCCCTTGGGCGGCACGGCAGCGTCGAAGTGCTGGAAGTTACGGTCGGACGAGGTGAAGTTGCCCTCGTGCTCGCCCCAGGAGGTGGCAGGCAGCAGGACGTCGGCGTAGAGGGTAGTCTGCGTCATGAAGATGTCCTGGCAAACCAGGAACTCGACCTTCTTGAGGGTCTCGATCTCGCCGGTGGCGTCGGGCTCGGTCTGAGCCGGGTCCTCGCCGTAGTTGTAGAAGCAGCGGAGCTTGCCCTCGTCCACGGCATGGCCGAGGTCGGTGAGCTTGAGACCGGGCTTCAAGGACAGTTTCTCCTCGGGCACACCCCAGGCCTTGGCAAACTTGGCGCGCACGGCGGGGTCGGCGACCTTCTGGTAGCCCGGGTAGAGGTCGGGCCACATGCCCATATCGCAGGAGCCCTGGACGTTGTTCTGACCGCGGACGGGAGCCACGCCGGAGTTGGGTTTGCCGATCTGGCCGGTCATGACGGCGATGTCGGCGAGGGTGTGGACGGCCTTGACGCCTTGCTTCTGCTGGGTGACGCCCATGCCCCAGCCGACGATAGCGGAGGGCGTGGCGGTCGCGTACATACGGGCGGCCTTGTGCATGGTCTCGGGGTCGACGCCGGTGATCTCGGCGGTCTTCTCGGGAGCGTAGTTCTCGATGGTGGCCTTGAACTCCTCCCAGCCCGTGGCGTGCTCATCGATGAATTTCTGGTCGATGAGGTTGTCGTGGATCAGGCACCAGGCAAAGCTGTTGAGGAACGCGACGTTGCAGCCGTTGTTGATCTGCATGTAGATGTCGGCGATACGCGCGGTCTCGATGTGGCGCGGATCGGCGACGATGATCTTGGCGCCGTTCTGCTTGGCCTTGACGATGCGGCGGGCGACGATCGGGTGGGAGACGGCCGGGTTGTAACCAAAGAGGAAGATGCAGCCGGCGTTCTCCATACCGTCGATCGAGCAACTCATGCAGCCGGAGCCGAGCACGTCCATAAGGCCGATGACCGAGGGGCCGTGGCAGGTACGGGCGCAGTTGTCGATGTTGTTGGTGCCGATGCAGGCGCGCGTGAACTTCTGCATGACGTAGTTGGCCTCGTTGCCGCCGCCACGGGAGGAGCCCGTGGTCATGATGGCGTCAGGACCGCTCTCCTCGATGATCTGCTTCATCTTGGCGGCGGTGAAGTCGAGGGCCTCGTCCCACGTTACGCGCTCAAAGGGATCGCCCTTGTGACGGCGAATCATGGGGTGCAGGATACGCGGGGTCAGAATCTTGGTGTCGTTGATAAAGTCGTAGCCGCTCATGCCCTTGAGGCAGAGCTCTCCCTGGTTGGTCACGCCCTCGAGGGGCTCGGTGCCAACCACCTGGCCGTTCTCGACCAACAGGTTGTACTTGCAACCCGCACCGCAGTACGGGCAGATAACCTGATGCTTCTCCATTGCATCCTCCATCTCAAAGGCCCTAGGGCCCAATAACAACGTTTGGAAATCGCCGATTAGCTAAGACGCCGCGCCCCTATCAACAGGTCGCCCGGGGCCGGCGCGGTATTGGGGTCGTCCCCTACTGGATCTTGAAGCCCTCGTCCAAGGTCGCGGCAGCGCGCTCGGCGCTCATGTCCTCGAGCGCCTCCTCGTCCAGGAGCACCAGGCCCTTGGTGGGGCAGGCAGCAACGCAGGCGGGGCCGCCGGGGCGGTCGACGCACAGGTCGCACTTGAGGACAAAGGACTTGGTCTTGGTGCCCACCTGCACGTCGCCCATAAGAACGGGGACCTGCTTGGTGGCAACCTTCACGGCGCCAAACGGGCAGGCCATGACACAACTCTTGCAGCCGATGCACTTGCTCTCGTCAACACCAATACGGTGGTTCTCGGGATCGAAGAAGACGGCGCCTGTGGGGCACGCCTTGGCGCACGGGGCGTCCTCGCAGTGGTGGCAGGCCACCGGTGCGGAGATGTCGTAGGTGCGCGTGACGCGCAGACGGGGCTGCGCGATGTCTCCCGGAATGTTATGGGCCTCAAGGCACGCGGCCATGCAGGTTTGGCACCCGATGCAGCGAGAAGAGTCCGCGATAACACGGTTGTTGCTCATAAGATTTCTCCCTCCAAATAACTCGTCGGGTTGGACCCAACGGGGGCCGCGCGGCGACAGCGCGAGATATCCCCCGGGACGTTTCGTGGCGAAGCGAAACGGCCCAGATTTGCCCATCTCGATACCTGCATCATACGGAACAAGATGGATAGCCTTGGTTAACTTACGAACGCGTTCAATCGCTGCTTAGCGCTCTCGCTGGTAGGAATTATTGTTTAGTTAGAATAATGAGGAATGTCGTACGGACGTTGCCCTGCCCCCAACCGCTTACAGATGTATTACAGCGACTCTGAAAACACGAAAGCCAATACTTTCCAGAGTTCGAATGCAACATATCCGATAAAAATATTGAAGAAAGCTACATTTGAGACCAGACAAGAATCAAAACGCCAGCACAGGGCTGTACTACGCTTGTCTATCACGCCAACCAGGGCAACCCACCCCGCCAGTTTGTATTACGATTGTTTAATCGATGGTTAACTGCCTGTTATCTCATTGATGCAGAACAAGCTAAATACGGGGAGGGGAAGAGATGCAGCATAAGCGAGCCATCTTGCAGGTGCGCATCCGCGAGGAAGACAAGGCGCAGGCCGAGCGGCTCTACGACGCCATGGGGACCTCGCTTGCCGAGGCGGTGCGCCTCTTTGTGGCACAGAGCATCCTTATGCGCAAGCTCCCCTTTCAGCCGATGGCTACGCAGTCCAAAGAAGGCGAGGCCGCCTATGGGGTGCTGCGCAAATACGGAAATCCCAACCGCCGCGCCGAGGAGCGCAACGCCTGGATCGAATACCTCTCCAAGGAGCGCACATCCGCGGTGCACGGTTTCGAGGAGGCAGTTATCGAGAGCTATGATTGGGGCGCGGAGCAGTGAGCACCATTATCGACGAGACCGTTCTCTTGCGCTACCTGCTCGATGACGACCCGGTCCTCTCCCCGCGTGCGGCCAAGGTGATCGGAACGCGCACCGCGCGCGTCTACCCCGAGATCATCACGCGCACCATCGTCACCCTGCGCGATGTGTACAACGTGCCGCGCAGGGACATCGCCTGCGCCATGCGCACGCTCCTCGAGGACGTGATGGTCGACGAGCCCACGGTGATGACGCTTGCCGTAAAGCTCTTTGGCAAGACCCACATGGACTTTACCGACTGCCTGCTCGCCGCGCGCACCGCCATCTACAACGACGACGTGATGAGCTTTGGCAAGCCCGTAATCCAGGGCATGATCGACTACCGCAACCAGCGCGAGGCCCGCAACCTCTCCCCCGAGGAGCGCCGCGAGCGCAAAACCGATTCAACCATCGACAGCCTAAGACAAGCCGGCCGCAAATAGCCCCGCAACGCCCCCTCCCCCCCTGGGGACAGGCTCGTCTCACAGCCATCGCAAAACCGCCTACTGGAACATCTCCAACAGGCGGTTTTCTTATTTCGGAAAAATTTTCCCGACTCACAGGTCGAGCCCCCAACAGCGAGCGCAGTCCAAATAAGGCAAGGTGCCGCGGAATGAAGTGGCAGAGCCCTTTAATGGTCATGCCTCTGAAATTGAGCTGCAGATTGCCCATTGTGGCCACGCGCAGCGTCAAGAAAAAACGCCGTTCGTCAGAACGGCGTTACTTTACATGGAGCGGGCGACGGGAATCGAACCCGCGTCATCAGCTTGGAAGGCTGGGGTTCTACCATTGAACTACGCCCGCAAGATATGGTCGGGACGACAGGATTTGAACCTGCGACATCCTGCTCCCAAAGCAGGCGCGCTACCAAACTGCGCCACGTCCCGAAGGTGTTGAGCAGCTAAGGTCTAAACCTTGCGTGTCCCAAAGCGAAGGAAATTATAGGGGAGACTCCCCGCCTGTGCAAGCGACGATACCCTAGCTCCTCGAATGTGCGACAAACTGGCTATGGAACAGACCGATCACAAATGCCACCACGGCAACCGGTGCCCACGCGGCACCGATATCCGCCAGCGGCAGAGCATCGAACGGTAGCCACGCGTCCGCAAAGAACGCATCGCGGACCGAAGTGATCACACTCTGCACTGCGACAACGCCGCCGACCCAGACCCACACCTGCGGATGAGCGTCGCAAAAGCCGTGCACCAGGCCCATCAGTACCAGCACGATGGCAACGGGATACAAGGCGTTGAGCATAGGCACCGAGAACATAAGAATCACGTCGAGGCCCACGTTGGAGAGCACGCACGAAAACGCTGCGAACACAAAGGCGAGAACCGCAAAGGGACGGCGCATGGCCTCCTCGGAGGCCTCCGCTCCCCCTTTAACCACATACGTCTCGCAGAAGTAACGCGAGCAGCAGCTGATGAGGCCGATGCACACGTTCATGCAGGCAAGGAAGAAGATGGCGAAGACCACGACCGTGCCGGCAAGCCCAAAATGCATAGAGGCCGAGCGCGCAAGGATGGCGGCGCCGTTGGTAGCGTCGGGCATCACGGTGCCGAGCTGCATACCGGCAAGGCCCAAGCCGCAGTAGATGATAGCCATGAGCACGCCGGCGATCACACCGGAACGCGAAATCTCAAAGGCCACGCGCTTGTCATCGGTAACACCCAACTCGTGGATGGTCTCGGCGATGATGATGCCAAAGGCGAGCGACGCGAGCAGGTCCATGGTCTGATAGCCAGTCAGAAAGCCTTGCACGGCAGCACCGGCATTGTAGGGGGCCTGCGGCGCGGCAGCCGGTCCCAGCGGCGAGATCACGGCAGCACCAACGACCAGCACGATGAGCGCAATGAGCGCGGGACCCGTAATGCGGCCGAGCACGCGTGTGATGACGCCCGGGCGCAGCGTGAGCGCAAACGCGACGACAAAGAAGCCGACGGCAAACACCAGGCGCGCCGTGCCGAGCGAGACGCCCTCGGGCAGCAGCGGCACCAGCATCTCGAAGGCTGTGGAGCTCGTGCGCGGAATGGCTAGGCACGGGCCGATAGCCAGATACACCGCCGCGACAAAGAACTCGCCAAACTTGGGATGCACGCGGCCGGCAAGCTCGCGCGCCGTTCCGGCAAGTGCCACGGCGATAAAGCCCATGACGGGCAGGCCGATGGCGGCAATGAGAAAGCCGATCATGGCAACCGGCGTGGCAGAACCTGCCTGCAGCGCCAGCAGCGGCGGAATAATGAGGTTACCGGCGCCAAAGAGCATCGAGAACAACGCAATGCCGACGGTAACGACATGGTCGGAGCGCAAACCACGCGGGGCGGATGAGGCCATAGGCACACCTTTCGGGTCGAAACAAAAACGGGACGGGCAAAAGGCCCGTCCCGCAAGTATATACGCTTTAGCAGGCTAAATCGCGCAAAGCTTCAATCGCGGCGTCAACTTCCTCGTCCGTGTTGAAATACCCAAACGAGAAGCGAACGACGCCCTGGTGCTCGGTCCCCAACGCGCGGTGCATGAGCGGAGCGCAGTGGGCGCCGGAGCGCGTCGCAATCCCCCACCCCTGCATGAGCGCATCCGAAATCTCGGCAGAGTCGATATCGCCCACGTTGAGCGACACGATCGCCGAGCGCGCGGGTTGGTCAAACGCACCGTAGAGCTTAATCCCCGGAATCTCGCGCACACCGACAAGGAAGCGATCAGCGAGCGCACGCTCGTGGGAAGCAATCGCCTCGACCCCACCTTGGGCCTTGATAAAGTCGAGACCAGCGGAAAGGCCCGCGACGCCATGGCCGTTGAGCGTACCGGCCTCCAGGCGCGTGGGCCAATCAAGCGGCTGCAGCGCATCGAAACTGTGCACGCCCGTACCGCCCATGGCCCACGGCGCCACGTCAATGCCCTCTGCCACGGCCAGGCCGCCGGTCCCCTGCGGACCCATGAGCCCCTTGTGGCCGGTAAAGCACACCATGTCGAGCCCCATGGTCTGCATATCGATATGCGCCGTGCCGGCAGATTGCGAGGCATCGACGATCACAAGCGCACCGGCAGCATGGGCCATGGCCGCCACGCGCGCGATGTCGACCGCGTTGCCGGTCACATTGGAGGCGTGCGTCACCACCACGGCACGCGTGCCCGGCGTGACCAGCCGCTCGAGCTCGTCGTAGTCGAGCGCGCCGTTCGCGTCGCAACCCGCATGCTCAACCGTCACGCCCTGCTCAGCCGACAGGCGGTTGAGCGGACGCAGCACGGAGTTGTGCTCGAGTACCGTCGTGACCACGCGGTCGCCGGGGCGCACTACGCCATTGATGGCGGTGTTGAGCGCCGCCGTGGAGTTGGGCGTAAAGCACACATGGTCCGCCCTCGGGCAACCCAAAAGGCGCGCGAGCTTGGCACGGCAGCCATGAATCGTACGAGCGGCATCGAGGGCACCCGACGTGGCGCCGCGCCCGGCATTGCCAAGCGAGCACATCGCCTGCGTCACGGCATCGATGACCGTCTGCGGCTTATGCATGGTCGTCGCCGCGTTATCCAGGTAGATCATCGCACGACCTCCCACATATCAATCACGGTATAGCCCTCGGTGGGAACACCCGCCTCGGCGAGTTCGCCGCGCAGCAGTTCCTCATCGGCAGGCAACGCCTTCCACGCCAGACCGCAGCCGGCAGCGACCTCCCCGGGCACGGGAATCGTTCGCCCGGGAAGGCCGCGCTCAATGCACAGGGACTCGCAGCCCATGGCGGACGCCGTGGTGGGAAACGTGATGACAAGCGCCGGGCGCTTCTCCCTCATGGCAACTCCAACCAATACGCTACGGGCGCACGACGCGCACGGCCTGCTCCATCTTCTCCACGATCACGTACATGTTCGTGACCTCGCCCACCGCGAGCTGGTCCTTAATGCCAAAGTGGTCGAGGCAGGTACCGCAGGTGAGAATCTCGACACCCTGCTCGGCCAGGCCCTTCAGGTCGTCGAGCACCGGCGAGCCCTCGACGGTGAGCTTGGCGCCGCCGTTGTAGAACAGCATGGTCGCGGGCAGCTCCTCCTGCTGCGTCACGGCAAAGATAAACGCCTTCATGAGCTTGTGGCCCAGCACGTCGTCGCCACGGCCCATGCAGTCGGTGTAGACGGAAATGACGAGCTTGCCCTTGCCGGCGCTGGCATCACAGAAGGCAGCGCCATCCTGCTCGGGATCGGCCACGGCAACGGCGCCAGAGGTCGCCACGGTCACGTGCCACTCGGCGTCAGAAACCTTCTCGACCGAGGCCGTGCAGCCTTTCTCCTGCGCCATCTTGGAGATGTTCTTGACGGCGGTCTCGTTGTCGACCGAGGTCACCACAGCACCCTCGCCATCAAGCTGCTTCAGAGCTTTGAGCGTCTTGACGACGGGCAGCGGGCAGGCATCGCCCATGGCATTGACTTCAATTTTGGTAGACATAGCAAATCCTTTCAAAAGGGACCGCCCAGAACAGTAGACGGTCGCATAAACGGTTTTCCTTAATGCACAACGTGAACGGCAGGACCACCCGGCACCGCCTCGCACACGCGGCCGATTGTGGCGGCAACGCGACCTTCGGCATGCAGGCGGCGGGCGAGCTCATCCACATCGGCAGCAGGCGCTGCGATGAGCAGGCCGCCCGAGGTCTGCGGATCGTACAGCGCATCCAGCATGCCCGGCTCCAGGTCATCGTCGGCCGCCACGCGCGGGCCAAAGAAGTCCTGGTTGCGGTAGGCGCCGGCAGGGATAATGCCCAGACGCGCCATATCGAGCACCTGGTCAAAGAGCGGTACGGCCCCTGACGCAAGCTCAATCTGCACACCCGAGCCCTCGGCCATCTCACACGCATGCCCAATCAGGCCAAAGCCTGTGACATCCGTGCAACCGTGAAGCTCAAGCCCCTCGGCCAGACGAATCGGTGCCTCGTTGAGGGTGCGCATCGAGTCAAACATCGGGCTAGCCTCGTCCTGCTCAATGAGCTCGCCCTTAATGGCCGTGGTGATGATGCCCGAGCCGACCGCCTTGGTCAGCAGCAGGACATCGCCCACGTGCGCGCCGCTGTTGGCGAGAATGCGATCGAGCGCGACAAAGCCGCTCACGGACAGGCCGTACTTGGGCTCGTCGTCGTTGATGGTGTGGCCTCCCGCGATGGCGCAGCCGGCCTCGACGCACTTGTCAGCGCCACCCGCCAAAATCTGGCCGGCGACCTCGACTCCCAGGCAGCTCGGGATGCACAGCAAGTTCATGGCATGGCTCGGCCGCCCGCCCATGGCGTAGATGTCCGACAGCGAGTTGGCCGCGGCGATCTGGCCAAACAGGAACGGGTCGTCGACCATCGGCGGGAAGAAGTCGATGGACTGCACGAGCCCCAGGTTCTCCCCTACGCGGAAGACGCTCGCATCGTCGGAGGTATCGAACCCCACGAGCAGGTTGTCGTTATGCACATTGGGTAAGTCGCCCAGGACCTGGGCGAGGGCTCCGGGAGCCAACTTAGCGGCTCAACCGCTCGCGGCCGTCATAGACGTGAGCTTAATCTGATCGTCAGGCATCGATACCCCCTCTCATCGGTCAATCATTTCCTCCCAGTATACGCATGAATGCAGGCCCACGGCCGATGCATTAATCGAGCGCCTGTGCGCGAATCGCCGCGCCGATGGCACCGGCAAAGCGAGCCTGGGGCGAGGTGGTCACCGGCGACCCCAGTAGCTCGCCCAACCGCTCCACCACG
Source organism: uncultured Collinsella sp. (assembly GCA_900546775.1). Classification (GTDB taxonomy): domain Bacteria; phylum Actinomycetota; class Coriobacteriia; order Coriobacteriales; family Coriobacteriaceae; genus Collinsella. The sequence continues at coordinate 16,328 of UREM01000014.1, forward strand.
AAGGCGTTCTCGCACAGGCCACCGGTCAGGTAGTACGGGGCGCCCGCGGCCTGCCCGGCCATGGTCGCCACGCGCGAGACCACGCTGTCGATCACGCCACGCGCAATGTTCTCGCGCGGCTCACCGCGACCGATCAGGCTGATAACCTCGCTTTCGGCAAACACGGTGCACATGCTGCTGATCTTGGTGGGCTCGCCGGAACGCGCCAGGTCGGCCATCTGCTGCTGGGAAATGCCTAGGCGGTCGGCCATGATCTCCAAAAAGCGCCCCGTGCCGGCGGCGCACTTGTCGTTCATGGCAAACTTGGCCACGCGGCCACTTTTAAGCTGAATGACCTTGGTGTCCTGGCCGCCCACGTCGATCACCGTGCCGTGATCGCCAAACAGGCGCACGGCACCGGTGCCGTGGCAGGTGATCTCGGTCACGACCTTGTGCGCATAGGGCACGGCGACACGGCCGTAGCCAGTCGCGATCACGCGCACGTCGTCGGCTGTCACGTCATAGCCGGCCGCTGCCAGTACCTCGCGCAGCCGCTCGGAAGCATCGACCGAGGAGAACCCGGTTGGCTGCACGCACGTCCACGCCACCGAACCCTCCCCGTCGACCACAGCAGCCTTAGCCGCCGTAGACCCGATATCGATCCCGATCCCTATCATGGCTCTCTCCTAATCGGCAAACTAATCAAACGATCAGACACCACTGCAACAACGGCCCTCTGGCGTCTGAGGTGCCCGAGATTCCGAGCGACAAGCCCGACGAAGCGTACTCAAGGTACGCGAGGAGGGTTGGAGCCGGAAGGTCGGGTGCCTCAGACGTCAGAGGGTCTCGATAAAGGCGGCGATACGGGTCTCAATCTGGCCCATGTCGCCGTTGCTGTAGTCGGTCTCGATCTTCATATACGGAATACCCGAATCCTCGACAGCCTCCTGCATGCGCGCACTCTCCACGTTAAAGGTGTGGCACGCCTGAAGCACGCTTTCCACCACGCCGTCGACGTGATACTTCTCGCACATGGCCAGCGTGTTCTCCATACGGCCTTCGTTGGGCGTCATAACCGAGCAGTTGATATCCAGATAGCGGTCGGCGATGGCGCGCAGGATGTCGGGCGCGTCCGGGTCGATCATCATGGCCGCCGTACGCTCGCCCGAGCAGTCGTCCATGCACACGACCACGCCGCCGTTGGACTCGATGGTGCGGCCGATTTTGTTGATCACGCCGCCCACCGGGCAACCAGTAATCAAGATGCGCTTGGCATCCGCCGCAACCGGGCGCTCGCCGGACTCGTAGGCCTCGCGCAGCTTAGCGACCTTTTGCTCCAACTGCTGCGTATAAGCCCCGATATCAAAGCTGAACGTACCGGCAAACATGGTGCTCATTAGGTCAACACCGCTCATGGCCGCCGGCTGGTTGGCCTGCAGCGCAAACATCTCGAGCTGGGCAGCACGCAGGCGATTGCGACGACGGACGGCGGCGCGCAGGTCGTCATCAGTAATCGTGATACCGTAGAAACCCTCGAGCTCTTCCTTGAGCAGACGGCACTCCTCGTACCAGCCCTCGCGCTCGTAAGCGCGGTCGCGACCCTGCGGCAGGTGCAGAATGTGCGTGCGCTTGAGCTCGTTGAGCAGCTCGTACATCTTCTTCTTGCCGTCGCAGGTGGTCTCGCCGATGATCATGTCGCTAAAGTACGTAAACGGGCACTTTTGCGAGTAGGCAAAGCCGTAGGTCGACTTGATGAGCGGGCAGAGGTTTGCCGGCAGCACCTTCTCGGCCTCGGGGATCACCTCATCGGACGTACCGCACAAGGCCACACTTGCAGCGCCCGCGGCATCGATAATCTCGAGCGGCGTGTAGCTGCACAGAAAACCGATCAGGCGATTACCGGCCTGCTTGTAATCCTTGACGCGAATAAACGCCGCCTTGCGCTGCTCGTTGAACTCCTCAAACGTGCTGGGCAACGGCTGCTCAATATTTTCCGACATATAACTCCTAAACCTTTTAACCAACCAAGGAAGCGGCTTTCCCAGGTGCCCGAGGTTGCCGTGAAAGAGGCCCGCCGTGTACTTTCGCACGCAAGCGACGGTTTGAACGGCAAGATCGGGTGCCTGGAAAAGCCGCCGGGACGGATAGCCCTAAATGGTTTCCAAGAAGGCCTCGATCCTGGTTTGCAGTTGGCCTGCATCCTCACCGGCGTAGTCGGTCGTGATGTGCATAAACGGAATGCCTGCCTCCTCGGCAGCCTTCTCCACGGCAAACGACTCCATCTCGTAGAGCGTGCAGAACTGCAGAGCCACGTCGACAATGCCGTCGGCATGCAGGTCCTTGGCCATCTGGACAATGTCCTTCATACGCTGGTCGTTGGGCGTAAAGACGGCGCAGTTGATCTTAAAGTAGCGCTCGGCGATAGCATCGAGCATCTCGTCAACCGTCTCACCGGACTCATCGACCAGGTCCTTGTAATAGCGCGAACCCGTGCAGGACTCCTCGCCCACCACAACGCCGCCGGCCTTCTCGATGAGGTTGAACAGCTTCCAGTTGGGCACAGCCATGGGCGTACCGGTGTACAGGATGCGCTTGGTCCCCTTGGGCGCCACGCCCTCGCCGGCCTCGACACGTTGCTCGCACTCAGCCGCCATATCGTTGATGGCTCCGGTCAGACGCGGCGTGTCGTCCATAAAGGCGGCCTGAACGGTCAGCAGGCTGTCGAGACCGCTGATGGGCGCTGGGTCGGCAGCGCGCGTGGCAGCGAGGCGCTGCAGGGCGCGGCGCTTCTCATTGACGGCGTGGATGGCGGCCTTCAGACGCTCGGGCGTAATCTTGACGCCACACTCTTCCTCGATCTTGGCGGCGAGCTTCTTGACCCCGGCCTTCCAGGTCACGAGCGTCGACTCGTCGTGCACGTTGGGAATATCCATGACGTACATGTTCTTTTGCGTGGCAAAGAACTCGTAGGCTTTCTTCTTGCCATCGCAGGTGTTCTCGCCCACCACCAGGTCACTCGACTCGATGTAGGGGCAGACCTCGCCCAGCTTAAAGCCGGCAAAGCTCTTGATAAGCGGACAGGTGTTGCGCGGCAGGTGCTCCTCGACCTTGTCCGTTGCCCAATCGGCGCCCGAGCACAGGCCAACGGGAATGCCGTCACAGGCAAGCACGATCTCCTCGGGCACGTACACGCAGAACGAACCGACGATCTTGGTGGCCTCGCCGGCCTCCTTCTTGTCGAGCATCTCCTTAATACGGCCGCTGTGGATGTTGCTGGCCACAAAGTCCAGGTAGGACGTGGACTTGGGGCGATTGTTCTGCGTCAAGAACATATCGCCGTACATCTGGCCCACGGCGCCCAGCAGCATGTCGTGGTCGGCAAGATTCATGCCGAGGCTCTCCCACATCGGATGGAAATCAAATTCTTCAGCCATGACGGTTCCCCTCTCGAACCAAATATGAATAGCTACGGTATTGCTGCACGGTGGGTGGCGAAAACCCAGCCGCGCCTAAACCCGGAATTTTGGGGAACCTGCCTTGCGTTCGGTTATTTAGCTGTGTGTCGTCTCTCCCGGAGCCGTGAACATACCTGCTCATATGCGACTCCGAGCCATATACAGGGCGCGCGCGGCAACGCGGCGAATGTATGTCGTCTGCGGCATGTGCGCACCCTCCTTTACAAGTTGAGGTCAACTATATCAACGGTCATCTACCATGCGAACACCGTTGACATTCGTACGACAGCGTCGTGTTCCGTCATTCAATAAATTATTATCTTGATTGATAAGAGTTTGTCATCCCTCATTCGGTGAACGGCAAAAACAAAGCCGCCGAGGCTTATATCCCCCGACGGCATTACCCGGCGCTATCGACAAACCAAATGAATCCTGCTCGCATCAAAATGCATGCGCAAGGTCTCCCCCGCCTGTGGCAACTCCTCTACAGGTACGCCCACCTTGTTGACCTTCCACTGCAGGCGAGTCGGCGCATCGGTACGTGGCACATCCAACAGCACCAAGCGCTCAAAACGCGAATCGCTCACACGGGCCACGTGCAAATCGTAGCTGTTGCGGCCCCGTTCGGCACGGTTGTCAACATGGAAGTAACTTGCACGAATCCCCAGGTACGCCACATCATCGGGGACCTCGCGGCCCACGTTAAAGGTCATGCCCCAATCGAGGGCCTCAACTTCTTCGTAGCCGATCTTGCGCGCACGGCTCGTGTTCTTGCAGCCCGTCAGGCGCAGCGCCGCCAGTGTCTGCGGGCGGCGAACTACGTCCTCGACAGAACCAATCTCCTCAATGTGCCCGCTATGCATCACGCAGATGCGTTGGCACAGGCGGCACGCTTCGTCGATGTCGTGGCTCACGTAGAGCACGGTGCGGTTGCACACGTCGAACAGGTCGAGCATGTTCTGCTCGAGCGCGCTCTTAAGGTAAGCATCGAGCGCGCTCATGGGCTCGTCGAACATAAAGATGCCCGGGTGCGCCGCCACCATGCGCGCGAGCGCCACGCGCTGCTGCTGGCCGCCCGAGAGGCGCGCGGGATAGCGATCGGCAAAATCGGCCAGACCGAAAATGCCCAGATAGCGCTCGGCGAGCGTTTTGCGCGCGGCGGCGTCACCCGCGTCCTTTACACCGGCGCATACGTTATCGGCCACCGTCATGTTGGGAAACAGCTGATAGTTTTGGAACAGCAGGGCACACTTGCGCTCCTGGGGCGACAGGTTGATACCCGCCGCCGAGTCAAAGAAGGTCACGCCGTTGACGACGATCTCGCCCTCGTCGGGCGTCTCCACGCCGGCAATGCAACGCAAGGTGCAGCTCTTGCCACAACCCGAGGCGCCCAGCAGCGCCACGCGCTCTTCGCCGGCCTCAAGCTGCATGTCGAGAGTGAACCCCGGATAGCGCTTTTTGATAGCCAGAACAAGCGACATGGCTTATCGACCTCCCTTTGCGACCGTGTCATCGCGCATAAGCTCGGCCAGCGCCTCGCGATCGATACGCAGTGCATCGCCGCCGACTGGGTCGAGCGAATCGGTCTGGCCGCCCAGCTGCTTGGCCTGCTTGCGCTCTGCGCGGGACAGGCCGCGCTCACGGTACTTTTGCGAATGCGCCGTGTACATATTGATGAACAGAATGACCAGGAAGCTGAACACGATTACGACGATGACCCAAAAGAGCGCCACCGACGTGTTGCCGCCCATCCACTCAAAGTAGATGGCGATGGGGATGGTCTGGGTAATGCCAGCGTAGTTGCCCGCAAAGAACAGGGTGCAACCGAGCTCGCCCATCGCGCGGGCAAAGGCGAGCACCGTGCCGGCGGCAATCGAGGGCCAGCCAAGCGGCATCATAAGCTTGGTAAAGATGCGACGCTCGGACCATCCCAGGGTTCGCGCGGCGTCGAGCATCTGCGTGTCGAGGCTCTCGAAGGCTCCGAGCGTCGTGCGGTAGACCAGCGGAAACGACACTACCACGGCAGATATCACCGCCGCGGGCCAGGTAAAGACGATCGAGATGCCGTGCGCGATGAGCCACTGGCCCACCCCGGTCGAGCGGCCAAATAGCATGAGGAGCAGAAAGCCGCAGACCGTGGGCGGCAGCACCATAGGAATCGTAAAGACTGAATCGAGCAGGCCCTTGATGCGACTCGAGGTACCCATAGTCTTCCACGCGGCAAACAGGCCCAGCGCAAAGGCAATCACCAGGGCAAGGCCACTCGTTTTAATGGACACCCAAAACGGGCGATAGTCGATGTCGCCCAAAAAGGAAGCCAGAGAGGTCAAGGGGCCCTGCTCATCCCGCAATACGACAGACGATGCTTCTACCATTTGAGCGCTATCAAGCCAACGCGCGCCGCCCTTGGCATCACCCGAGGCCGATGCAATCACCACATAGCGGTCCCCATCCGCACCACGCACATCAAAGCCATAGGTATACCCGCCGGCATTAAACGTTGTTTCCGCCGTAACATACCAAGGAAGATCAACGTTCCCTAGCTGCGCACCTCCCATGGAGTTTGCGCTGTCGAGCTCACAGACGAGGGCCTTGAGACCCGATACACACTCGTTGTCCTGCGGATCCAATCCATACTTCTCGGCCGCCTTGGGCGATATCCACACCACAACGCGATCGGCAGCAGGCGCCACTACAAGGTCCACGTCCTCGTCAACGGGAAACCGGTAGCCCTCAGGCTGGCCCTCCATAGCACGAGCGGTCCCCTTGGCCAACCGCTCAAAACCCTCGATCCCATAGGAAAGCCCATGAGCGGTCGCAGCAACCTGGGCCCCGTCCTCAGCGACCCCAGCAAACGCAAATCCCGGCACCCAGCAAAGCGCGAAGGTCAAAGCACAGGCGACAAGCATGCGGAATCTATTAAGCACGAAAAGCTCCAAGAGAATACAAGGACGGAGTTAAACACAAAACGATGGAATTATCGCGCCAAGCCGCACTACGCGGAAAGCTCAAAGCCGTACTTAGCCCAAATCTTCTGAGCCTTCTTGTTGGACAGGCAAAAGTCGATGAACGCCTTTGCTTCGTCGGCATGCTCGGAGCCATCGGCGACAGCGCCCGGATACACGATGGGCTTATGCGAGTCCTCAGGACACACGAACGCCTCCTCGATGCCGTCGTAGCGGAAGATATCGGAGCTGTAGACAAAACCGGCCACGCAGTCGCCTGTGGACACATAGGCGGCAGCGGTACCAACTTTGTCGGCCAGCGCTACCTTGTCGGCGATCTCGGGTGCGTACTCGCCATCGTCACCCTCGGTACCGGTGTAGAGGCCCACAGAAGCCAGGGCCTGGTTGGCGTACTTGCCGGCAGGAACGGTCTTGTCGTCGCCGATGGCGATCTTGCCGTCCAGGTTCGCGACGTCGGCGATGGCCTCGACCTTGGTGTCGGAGCCCTCGGCGCGAATGACCACAAGATCGTTGACGAACATATCCTCACGCGTGTCGGCGTCGACGAGCTCGGCGGCCTCGGCGTCGTCCATGGTGCCCTTGGAGGCCGTGATGAGCACGTCGACCGTGGCGCCGGCACGCATCTGCTCGACGAGGTCGCCGGAGGCCTTAAACTGCGTGTCAGCAAAGGTGGTGCCGGTCTGATCGGTGTAGAGCTCCTGGACCTCGGGCAGGGCCTTCTCGAGAGAGTTGGCAGCGAAGACCTGAAGCTCGACAGCTTTCTTGGAAGATGCCTTAGCAGAACCGGCATCGGAGCCAGTCGGCTCAGACGTCTTGTTGCCGGAGCAGCCGGCAAGGCCAAGGCCGGCAGCGGCGACAGCAGAGAGCGAGACGAATCCGCGGCGAGAAACCATATCGAACATGTTCAACCCTTTCGAACGATACACCCGGGCACCTCGCCGCAGGCTTTATTCTGTAATTAGATTATACTTCGGTGCGAATAATGATTCTGAGAAATTATTCTCGTCTGAGAATATAGTTTCAGGCATGCCTACAGAATGCCGTCCCCTTGGGCGCAAATAAAAGGCGGAGCAGCCCGTAAGGTTACTCCGCCGCAGGTAGTGCGCTTATTTGGCGTGCCCGCCTCCTGCTGTCATCTGAGCCGCATGCTCCAGCTGATCGCTCACGGCCTCCCAGCTTTCGCAGGCGGCCTTCGTGGATCCCGGAAAGTTGATGACAAGCGTATACCCACGCTGCATGCACACGGCGCGCGAGAGCATGGCGCGGCGCGTCTTGGTCATGGAGTACGCACGGATCGCCTCGGCAATACCCGGCACATCGCGGTCGCAGACGGCACACGTCGCCTCGGGCGTCACATCGCGCATCGAAAGCCCCGTGCCGCCGCAGGTGAGCACGACATTGGCGTGGCACTCATCGGCGGCTTCCACAATGGCATCACCGATCTCGCTGACGTCGTCGCGCACAACCACATGTGAGGCGACCGTCCAGCCCTGCGCCTCGATAAGTTCCTCGAGTGCGGCTCCGGCCTCATCCTGGGCAAGATCGCGCGTGTCCGAGCACGTCACGATCGATATCTTCAGCTCCATAGCACTCCTCCTACAACACGGCATCCTCAGGCAGATCGACACGCACGACGCCCACGACGTCACCCGGCTTGAGCTCACACGGCCCTTCGTCAATACGCAGCAGACAGTTGGCCCGCTGCATCGTGCCGAGCAGCGCCGAATTCTGCGTCTTGGCCTCGGTCACCAACAGCTCACCGGTCTCGGGGTCGCGCAAAACCGTGGCGCGATCGAAGAAGCGTCGGTCCTGGCGCTTCTTCACGCCGTGCGTCAATATCGCCTGCTGCACGGGACGCGTACCCTCGGCAAAGCCGCGCATCTTGCGGATCGCGGGGCGGGCGAGCATCTCAAAGCCCACATACGCCGCCGCGGGATTGCCCGAAAGCCCCAAATACGGCTTGCCCCCAAGCAGGCCAAACGTGATGGCTTTGCCAGGACGCATCGAGATGCGGTCGAAGAGCACCTCGCCCTCGCGCTTGACCAGCGCCGTCACGTAGTCGTAATCGCCCGCAGAGGCGCCGCCGCTCGTAATGACAAAATCGCACTCCTGCACGGCGCGATGCACCAGCTCGGCAATCGCCTGCTCATCATCGGGCGCAATGCCGTAGAACACGGGCTCGGCGCCGGCATCGAGCGCCTCGGCCATCAACGCCGACGAGTTGGAGTCGCGAATCTGCCCGCGCGCCGGCACGTCACTCGGCGCGACCAGCTCCGTGCCCAGCGAGATGATGCCCACGCGCGGAGCGGCATGGACCTTCACGCTCGCGTAACCGGCGCTCGCCAGCAAGCCAGCGCCCGCCGGAGCCACGACCTCGCCGGCGTGCATCACAACATCGCCAGCATGGGCCTCCTCGGCGGCAGAGCGAACGTTCTCCCCCACCTTTGTCGGCGCCGAGAACCTCGCACGCGAGCCCTCGTTGCCATCGCCGTCGAGCACATCAACGATCTCGTATTTCACAACGGCATCGGCACCTTCGGGCACCGGCGCGCCCGTCATGATGCGGACCGTCTCGCCCGCGCCAATTGTGCCCTCAAACACATGGCCCGCGGCCTCGTGTCCGATAACGTCGAGCGTCACCGGCGCCTCACCAGATGCCTGCGCCAAATCCGCCGAGCGCACGGCATATCCGTCCATAGCGCTGTTGGCAAACGGCGAGATGTCGATATCGGCCACCGCGTCCTCTGCCAAGGGAAGACCGGCGGCCTGCCACACGGGAATCTCGACAACTCCGGTGCGATTCACGTGCGACAAGACGATCGCCTGTGCGTCCTCCAACGGAATGAGTTTCTCTGCCATATACACCTCTAGCATGCAACGGCGCACATCACGGGCGCCGATTCTTTATGTTTATCTCAGTATAATCCCGCGCCGCACGACGGCGACACGGCCCGTGCCCACGAATACACCTGTCGGTAACGGACGGCGAAACAGAACCAAAACCAACCAGCCGGTTTGTCACGTTTGGCACGTTCTATAATGCTCGTGTTGCAACCCAAAAGAGGAACGTATGGCTTTTACCGACAAACCCGAAAGCGCAAACGAGGCGCAGGATCATTCCCAGTCGCTCGACGACGGCGGCTTTTTCTCCCTTAATGACGTCATCATGGCAGGCAGGCAACAGCTCACCCGCTCCGAGCATCTCTTGGCTGCCGACACGCGCCGCAACGCCCGCAACCTACTCGCGAGCGCCAAGTTGCTCGCGCTCGTCGTCATCGTCTCGCTCGCCATGGGCGTTGCCGCTTGGGCGTTTTTGGCCTCGCTGAATATCGCGACCGACTATCGCGAGCACCACGCGTGGGTCTACGCATTGCTTCCCGTTGTGGGCATTGCCACCGCATGGGTGTACAAAAACCACGGCCTTGCTGCCAAACGAGGCAACAACCTGGTCATCGACTCCGCTCTGGGCACACGCCTCATCCATATGCGCATGGCCGTCCTCACCTTCGTCTGCTCCACGCTCACGCACCTAACGGGTGGATCGGCCGGTCGCGAGGGAGCCGCGGTGCAGATTGGCGGCACCATCGCCAGCAACATCTCGAGCCTCGCCCACCTCAAAAAGCATGACCACCACGACCTCATGCTCGCCGGCATCTCGTCGGCCTTTGGCGCCGTATTCGGTTCGCCCCTTGCTGGAGCTTTCTTTGGCATGGAGATGTGCTTTATCGGCAAGATCGACTACACCGCGGGCATCTACTGCCTGGTCGCCTCGTTTACCGGCTACTTTACGTCGCTTGCCTTGGGAACCGAGTACGAGGCGAATGTCATCGCCAGCGTTCCCAACATGACACCACGGACGGTTGTCATCGTTGTTATCAGCGCCATTATCTTCGGCCTGACGGCACGCCTCTTTGCCTGGTCGGTTCGAACCGTCAAAAGCCTGTACAGTCGCTTTATCACCAATTACCTCGTCCGCGCACTCATAGGCGCACTCGTGGTTTTGGCCGCCTATGCCCTCCTCGACGCCTGGAACTACGCCGGCCTTTCCACGTGGCTTTCCGGCGCCGGATTTGCAGGCAACACCACCCTGGCGGACGCAGCCATCAAGTTGGTCGTCACAGCGCTTACCCTGGGCGCGGGCTTCCAAGGCGGCGAGGTCACGCCCCTGTTTGGCATCGGTGCGGCACTCGGTGGCTGGATCGGTTGCCTTACCGGGCTTGACCCCAGTTTTCTGGCGGCTCTCGGCATGCTCGGCGTGTTCTGCGCCGGCCTCAACGTGCCCATCACCACCTGCATGATGGCCATCGACCTGTTCCACGGCACGGCCGCCGGGTTCTTTGTCATCGTGGCCTTTATCAGCTACCTAACCGGCGGACACCGCGGCGTGTACCCCGCCCAGCGCATCATCTCACCCAAGCGCCGCTCGCTTATTGTGGATGAGGGAGGTACGGTAGCGGATGCTATCGAGCGCCACAACGACCTGATAGAGTAGATGTAATAATCGCCGTGCAGCCACAATCGGGGGTAATTCGACCTGAGCGCGACCGCACTGTCATGTCACACGCCGGGAGTCGCCCCATGCACGCAACTGATTTTGGTCGCACGCTCATCATCGCCAACCCAGCCGCCCAGTCGGGTGCGGCACGCGAAGTTGCCGAGCGCCTGCAACGCTTTTTGGACATGACTGCACGCGCATCCCAGTTTGACCTGGTGTTGACCGAGCGTATGGGACACGCCAAGGAGCTGGCCGCGCAGGCTCAGGGCTATCGCACCGTTATCGCCCTTGGCGGCGACGGCGTGATTCACGAGGTCGTCAACGGGCTTATGACGCAAAAGGAGGACGCCCGCCCCGCTCTTGCCGTCCTGCCCGTGGGCTCCGGAAACGATTTTGCCCAGACGCTCGGTATCGACGATTTCTCCGGCAAGGATTTTGGCGCGCTGCTCACCTGCGAGCTGCAGCGCCAGGATATCGGGCGCATTCGCTCGTGGAGCCCTGCGAGCGGCAGCGGCGAGGCTACCGTTGAGTACTACGACCAGACGCTCTCGGTCGGCATCGATGCTGCCATCGGCCTTAGCACCACCGAGCTGCGCAAAAAGACCGGCTTGACGGGCGCGCCGCTCTACACCCTCTCGGGACTTGAGCAGTTTGGTCTGCGCTATCGCAACTACCCCATGACAGTCAGCTTTGACGGCGCGCCCGCCGAGCGCGTGAGGGCAATCATCATGGCGATTCAGCTGGGGCCCACGTATGGCTCGGGTTATCGTATCTGCCCCGATGCCGACCCCTGCGACGGCATGCTCGACGTCTGCTACGCATGCGGCCCTGTCCCTCGCGCGGTTGCCCTGCCCATGTTTCTTTCGGCCAAGGACGGCCACCATACCAAGTTGCCACCGATTCGCATGCGCCGCTGCCGCCATGTTGAGCTCACCTTTGAGGAGCCCGACTACCCCATCCAGGCCGACGGCGAGCCCGTTGTCGCCTCGCGCATCGAGGTCGACATCCTCAGCGGCGCCCTCCTCGTCTGGCACCCAACCCGCTAACCCCACCTAAGTTGCGGTGAAATAGGGACTGTTTATGCAGTTAAAGCCGCGAAACAGTCCCTATTTCACCGCAACTTATTGAGAAGATCATTCCTCCCCGCCCGGGTTGCGACGGTTAGCCTTTTTAATGGCGTTGAAGTGTTTGTCGTTGAGCCTGCGCTGGCGCGATCGCTGTGGCACTTTGGTCTTGACGCGACGGCGCGGTGGACGGCCACGACGCTCAAGCTCTGCCCTCAGCTTACGCAGACAGCTCGCACGATTCTGAAACTGACTACGGCTCTCGCGCGCCGTCACGACAATTCCCGTGGGCCCATGTTTCATGCGCACCGCAGAGTCTGTCGTGTTCACACCCTGGCCACCCGGGCCCGTCGCACGAAACACCTGAACCTCGCAGTCGCGTGCCAACTCCTCGACCGACATCTCGGCATAGCGCGCGTACTCGCGCCATCCCATCTTGTTCTCATCCATATCAACACCTCCCCTCATACAAAAAATGTGACAAAGGGACAGTCCCTTTGTCACATCGCATACCAATCGCTTGTGTTGCGCGCTTAGGCGAAGGTGATCTCGCCGGTATCGCAGTCCATATCGGCGATACGGGCCAGGCTCTCAACGCGGAAGCCGCGCTCGCGGAGCTTATCGCCACCGCCCTGGAAGCCCTTCTCAACGGCGATGCCAATGCCGGATACCTCGGCACCTGCAGCCTCGCAGATCTTGATAAGACCCTCGAGCGCGCAGCCGTTGGCCAAGAAGTCGTCGATGATCAGGACCTTGTCGCCCTCGGACAGGAAGCGCTTGCCGACGATGACCGGGTACTCCTTTTGCTTGGTAAAGGAGTAAATGGTCGTGGCATACTGCTCGCCGTCGAGGTTGATGGACTGCGCCTTCTTGGCAAAGACCACCGGCACACCGCCAAAATGCTGAGCCGCGATGCAGGCCATGCCAATGCCCGAAGCCTCAATCGTCAGGATCTTGTTGATCTCGACGCCCTCGAACAGACGGGCCCACTCGGCGCCCATGTGGTCAAACAGCTCAACGTCGCACTGGTGGTTGAGGAAGGCATCAACCTTAAGGACGTTACCGGCCTTTACGATGCCGTCATGGCGAATACGATCCTCAAGCTCCTGCATGGCGCAACCCCTTCTCACGGCAACGATACCGCGCGATTAATAAACGTTGTTCGATAGTCTACCACGGACCGACCCCCGCCCGCCCCACAAGCCGCATCGCACCACAAACCAGTCTTTTTGGGACGGCGCGAATCGTGGCAGACAGCCTCCCAACACGCTAATGGCGGGCGCGCATCCTCACCAAACGCACCATGGCGAGCGCAAAGCCCACAGCGGCCACAGCCATAAGCACGTAGAACACCGAGCGAAAGCCAAATAGGAATACATCCGGACGGCCTGCAACAAAACTGGTCACGGCCTCGCCCATCGCCACGCTCATCTGCCCATAGAGGATATGCGATGCCGCCGTAATGCCCACTGCCATACCCGCATAGCGCGCAAGGCTACCCAGGCTGCCCGCAAAGCCGAGCGCTTCGCGCGGAGCCGAGCCCATATACAGCGAGTTATTGGGGCTCTGGAAAATCGACGTACCGCACGACATAAACGCGACGCAACACACGATCACAGGGATGGAAGAGTGCTCGTCGAGCGTGCTTACCGCAAAAAGACCGCATACGTACACGCCTAGGCCGACCGCCGTGGGGCCCTCGCAGCCAACACGGTCCGAAACCGTACCCGAAAGCGGGCCGATAAAGGCATTCACCATCGGCAGCGCCAAAAAGAGCAATCCGGAAATGTCGGAACCAAAGCCGTGGGCGTCCTGAAAATAGAACGGCAGGATAAACTCGGATGCGCCAATGCCAACAAACACGATGAGCATGCAGGCAAGGTTGATGGTGAAGGCCGAATTTGCAAAGCAGCGACGAGCGGCCTCGATCAGGGACATGGGGCGCTCGCCAGCCTCCGGCTTAACATGCGGCAGCGTATAGAGCCCCACGATAAACGAGATGACGCCAATGGGCAGGTTGATGAGGAAAATGCTCTCCCAGGGAAAACTAGCCACCAGCATGCCACCCAGCACGGGGCCACACATCATGCCGAGGGCCACGAAGGTCGCGAGAATACCCATGGCACGACCGCGCTCGCGCGCCGGAAACGACTCGGTGATGATACCCATGTTGTTGGCCATGGCCGCCGCGCAGCCGACGCCCTGCACAATGCGTGCCAGAATAAGAACTTCGAGCGAGGCCGAAAGGCCGCACAGCAGCGAACCGACCGAAAAGACGATGACGCCCACCTGAAACACATTCACCTTGCCGCGCACGTCGCCCAGACGGCCAAACGGCAACATAGCCACGCAAGTCGCAAGCAGATACACCGAGCTTACCAGCTGAATGCGATCGAGGCCCACGCCCAGCTCCTTCTGCATCACGGGCAGCGCCACGGTCACGACGGTCGAATCCAGACACGACATAAACGTCATGATGAGCACGGTAAACAGAATCGCCCATTTGTTCTTGCCATGGGTTTCGCCCTCAAGGGCAATGTGCTCGCGGCGCAGCTGCTCTGCGGTTTTCTCCATATCCATCCTTTCGAGTGGCTCAACGCAAAAACGGGGCCCCAATCGCCTGCGAACAGCCGCGATTGGGGTCCCGCCTACGGAATCGGAACGAAAGGTCGCCGAAGCTTTCTGCCAGCATCGGCGCCTTGTGCGAACGCTAGCCTAGCACTGCTCAAGCGCCTGCTCAAGGTCGGCAATCAGATCGGCCGTGTCCTCGAGGCCGCACGACAGACGCACCATGTCGGCAGAGATGCCACAGGCGATGAGCTCCTCATCGTTCATCTGACGGTGTGTAGCGTTAGCGGGATGCAGACAGCAAGTGCGGGCGTCGGCCACATGCGTGGCGATCTGGGCGAGCTTGAGGCTCTTCATAAAGGTCTCGGCTGCCGCGCGACCGCCGTTAAAGCCAAAGCTCACAACGCCGCAGGTACCGTTGGGCATGTACTTCTGAGCCAGGTCATAGTACTTATCGCCCTCCAGGCCCGGATAGCTCACAAAGCGTACCTTGGGATGGCTCTGCAGGAACTTGGCAACGGCCAGGCCGTTCTCACAATGACGCGGCATGCGCACATGCAGGCTCTCGAGCGAGCTGTTCAGGAAAAACGCCGCCTGCGGGTTCTGCATGGGACCAAGATCGCGCATGAGCTGCGCGGTGGCCTTGGTGATGAAGGCGCCCTCGCGGCCGAACTTCTCGGCATAGGTCACGCCATGGTAGCTCTCATCGGGCGTGGTGAGACCCGGGAACTTGTCAGCATGGGCCATCCAGTCAAACTGACCGTGATCGACAATCACACCGCCCAGGTAGGCCGCGTGACCGTCCATGTACTTGGTCGTGGAGTGCGTAACGATGTCGGCACCCCACTCAAAAGGACGACACATCACGGGCGTCGGGAAGGTGTTGTCGACCATCAGCGGCACGCCGTGGTCATGCGCGGCCTTGGCAAAGCGCTCAATATCGAGCACGGCGAGGGCGGGATTGGCGATGGTCTCGCCAAAGACGAGCTTGGTGTTGGGCCGGAAGGCTGCTTCCAGCTCCTCATCGGTGCAGTCGGGAGCAACGAACGTGCAGGTAACGCCCATGCGGCCCATGGTATGGGCAAGCAGGTTGTAGGTACCGCCGTAGATGGCAGAGCTCGCGACCACGTGATCGCCGGCACCGGCCACGTTAAAGATCGCGAGGAAGTTCGCAGCCATGCCCGAGCTCGTGAGCATCGCAGCAGTGCCGCCCTCCATCTCGCAGATCTTGGCGGCAACCAGATCGCACGTGGGATTCTGCAGACGGCTGTAGAAGTAGCCCGACTCCTCCAGGTCAAACAGCTTGCCCATGTGCTCGGACGTGTCGTATTTCCACGTGGTGGACTGGTAGATGGGCACCTGGCGCGGCTCCGCATCTCCCGGGTGATAGCCGCCCTGAACACATGTAGTACCGATGGTCTGCTCGCTCATATCCAACTCCCTTACTTGGGTTTTGTTTTATTCGGTTCACGATACCGCTACCCCGCACCCCTCTCAACCCATCCCGCCGATAGGTTATGGGACAAATTAATCAGGTTTATTTGTCCCAAATCTTAAGAAAGTGTTCGATGGCGAAAAACAATGAGATATGCACTGCGGTCTCGATAAGCGAATGCGCCGGCAAGGGTACCATAGGCGGGTACACCGTGACCAAGGAGACAACGATGAAGCAAATCGATACGGCCCAGCTCGACATCACCGCCTGTCAGGCTCAAACTGCCGAATACCACGCCCGTGGCTTTAACTGCGCCCAGGCCGTCGCCTGCACGCTCGCGCCCGCCGTCGGGCTTGACCCCCAAGTCGCCTTTACCCTCACCGAGGGCTTTGGCGCCGGCATGGGCGGCATGACCGAAACCTGCGGCGCCATCTCGGGCGCCGTGGCCATCATGGGCTTTGTAATGAGCGACGGCATGGAAAACCCCAAGACCAAGGGCCAGACCTACAAGCTGTCGCGCGAAATCGCCAAGCGTTTTGGCGAGAAGAACACGACGACCGTCTGCGGCACGCTCAAGGGCATCGGATCGGATAAGGGTCCGCTCCGCAGCTGCCCCGGCTGCATCGACGATGCCGTCGAGATCGCCTGCGATATGCTAAAGCAGCTCGCCGAGTAAACGGTAGCAACAGAAAACGACGGCCGGCACGCTTGAGATCCATCCAAAAGCACGCCGGCCGTCGCCGTTAGAACTCGGCAAATTCGGGAGCGCCGACCTCAATCTCCTCACGCCCCGCCATAAGCTCGCGCATCTTAGCGCAAAACGGCTCCTGCTCCCCCGCTTTAAACACTAAATGAATCGTCACGGCATCCGCATAATCGGTATCAGAAACCTTGGCACCCGAATCCTGCGCCAAGCGAAGCACCTGCTCATACTGTGGATAGGCCACATGCACGTCAACCGGCACGACGCTTGTCATCTCGACGATCTGCCCGGCCTCCTGAGCCGCGACCGCCGCCGCCTGCGTCGCCGCGGTATAGGCGCGCACCAAACCACCAGGCCCCAACAGCGTACCACCAAAATAGCGCGTCACTACGCAGCAAACATTTTTGAGCCCCGCGCCGCGCAGCACCTCGAGCGTCGGCATACCGCTCGTGCGGCTCGGCTCACCATCATCGCTCTGGCGCTCGCGTCCATCGACCAAAATCCACGCGGGAACATTATGCCGAGCGTCGTAATGACGTTTGCGAACCATCTCGATAAAGGCATTCGCCTCGTCCTCGGACTCAATATGGACCAGCTGGGCAATAAACCGACTCTTGCGGTCCACAAACTCGCCCGAAGCCTCAATATTCGATTGCAGAGTAAAATAGCTGTCCAACAAAGCCCCTCAACAAAATAAAGCGCAGCAACAAACAGCCTCAATAATACGGCAAAGGCCGTACCGATTGTCAGGGTAACAAAAATGCCAAGTGGGCCTGTAAGCCGGGTTCTGTCGTGAACGGTCATTTATCTTGTCTGCACGTTACCGTGCAGCTCCACGCACGCTACCCGAACGCGGACCGGGCCGGCCCATAGCGTTCCTATTCGCGCTTGCTCCGGATGGGGCTTGCCAAGCCGCCATGTTGCCACGACGCTGGTGGTCTCTTACACCACCGTTTCAGCTTTTCCCTTTACGCCTTGCGGCGCAGGTGGGAGTCTTCTTTTCTGCGGCGCTTTCCGTCGGATCACTCCGCCCGGCCGTTAGCCGGCATCCCGCCCTCTGGAGCCCGGACTTTCCTCACGCGTACTGCAAGCAGCACATCGCGCGACCGTCTGGCCCACTCAGCAGTGCAAGAGTGTAACACACCGTTGCCGCAGGCAATGGCACAACGCAAACGCTCGACACGATAAACCAAGAACCGCCATGCGCTACAATGGTCCTGTCGATGGGCAACGTCGTCAGTCGAGACGCGACCGCGCTCCGCACCCCTCCGTCTACTCGGTGTGTTCCCGCCTCCTCCCCGAGGCGGGATGTCGGCTTTTTTCATGCACCGACAATCCAATAGCCTGTGGACAGCCCGGCAGCATTGCGCATCTCGGTGCCAAATGCAAAAAGGGACCCGTCCATTACGGACGGATCCCTTAAAACAAGTGATCGTCAAACCGATTTACTCGGCGTCGGTCTCCTCGTCCTTCTTCTCGGAAGGCAGCGGGGTAACCTCGATCTCGACGCCCAGAGTCTCAGCAGCAGACTTCATGGACAGGGAGATACGACGACGGTCGAGGTCGATTTCCATGACCTTGACCTGAACCTTGTCGCCCACGTGGGTGACCTGAGAAGGCTGATCGACGTGCTTGTTGGCCATCTCGGAGATGTGCACCAGGCCCTCGATGCCCTCGCCCAGATCGACGAAAGCGCCGAACGGGACAAGCTTGGTCACAGTGCCCTCGACGATAGCGCCGACGGGATACTTCTTGACCAGTGCGCGCCACGGATCCTCGGTGGTCTGCTTGAGACCCAGGGAGATGCGCTCGCGGTTGAGATCGACGTCGAGAACCTCGACCTCGACCTCCTGGCCGACCTTGACAACCTCGGAAGGATGGTTGACGTGGTTCCAGGAGAGCTCGGAGATGTGGATGAGGCCGTCGATACCGCCGAGGTCGACGAAGGCGCCGAAGTCGACGATGGAGGAAACGGTGCCCTGGAGACGCATGCCAGACTTGAGCTTGGACAGGATCTCGGAGCGCTCGGCCTTACGGGACTCCTCGAGCACGACGCGACGGGAGAGGACAACGTTGTTGCGGTTGCGGTCCATCTCGATGACGCGGGCCTCGATGCGGGTGCCCATGTAGGAGGTGAGGTCCTTGACGCGACGGAGGTCGACGAGGGAAGCGGGCAGGAAGCCACGCAGGCCGATGTCGAGGATCAGGCCGCCCTTGACAACCTCGATAACCTCGCCCTCGACGTTCTCGCCGGAGTTGAACTTCTCCTCGATGCGGTTCCAAGCACGCTCGTACTCGGCACGCTTCTTGGACAGGACCAGACGACCGTCCTTGTCCTCCTTCTGGAGAACCAGAGCCTCGATGGGATCACCGAGTGCAACGATGTCTGCAGGGTTAGCGTCCTTGCGGATGGACAGCTCGCGGACCGGGATAACGCCCTCGGACTTGAATCCGATGTCAACGAGCACCTCGTCATGCTCGATCTTAACGACAGTGCCGTTAACGAGATCGCCCTCATCAAAGTCGGTAATCGTACCGTCGATGAGGTTGTTCATCTCCTCCTCGTTGACATCGTCAAGAGAGAAAATGGACGAGTTCTGAATCTCACTCAAAGGTGGACCCCTTTCGAACTACGGGGCCCCGATTGCTAGGACCTACAGAAGGGTGCGACAAGCACACAACGTTTAGGAACACTCGGGAGCCGACAGATACTAATGTGACGCTTATGCAATCACGTTCGTATAGGTTACGGGGAAATGAGTTCGATTTCAAGCGTGAACTGCCATTTTTTACTCGTATGGAGACTTTTTCGCAATCTTGTGAACGACTGTCTCCACAAGCTGACGATAAGCAGTTGGGCATACGGCTTTGGAGTAAAGTATCCCAAGCCAACGATTCTGGAACGATTTTTCGAGAAAGGTGCCCGCGTGCTCAAAGCAGTCGTTTTCGATATGGACGAAACGCTTCTTAGCATCAACCTCAACGCGTTCATCCTTCGATATTTTAAGGATGTCTCTTCGATGCTCGCGGATATCGGGCGCCGCAGCCGCGGTGGCACGATGGCACGCCTCGGCACCATCCTGGTCGACCTCAACGCCAATCGCCGCAGCGGCACGGACAACCGCACCAATCTTGAGTTTTACCAAGAAGAGGTCAAGCGCCGATGCGGGATTTGCCTCTCCGATCCCCTCATCTACGAGGCGTTTACCTACTACGACCGCGAAGTTCTTCCGTACAAGAATGACGAACTCATCAACGCCCATGCCATGCCGGGCGCACACGCCGCGCTCCAGGCCGTACAGGACGCAGGGCTGCGCTGCGCGCTCTTTACCAACCCCAGCTTTCCGCAGGGGGCCATCGAGTGCCGCATGGGTTGGGGCGACCTGGCCGACGCCCCCTTTGAGCTCGTCACGCACATGGGAAACGCCACCCGCTGCAAGCCTGATGCCACCTACTATCTAGAGCAGCTTCAGGTGATGGGGCTCGAACCGCACGAGGTCCTTATGGTGGGCAACGATCCCAAACGCGACTTCCCTAGCCCCGCCTGCGGCATTCAGACTGCCTATGTAGGCCAGGGAAAACCCGGCCGAGCTACCTGGCGCGGAACCATGGAAGGCTTCGCCCGCGACTTTAACGCCGTAGTAGAAGCCTTCTACGAACACCAAGTAGCGGAAGAGTTGTCCTAACAGACTCGAGTCTTGCCGATCATGATGTTGAGGATCTCGACGTCGGTGTCCTTCATGCCCACGCGGCCTACGTAGCCCATACTGGCGATTGTCTGCTCAACGGTATCTTGGATCAGGCCCTCGCCGGCGCGGAAGCCGCGACCCTGCATGGCCATATCATGGCCCAGGATCGCTGCATCGACGGCAGCCGAGATCTTGGCGGCACAGCTCGCCTTGGCGCCATCGCACACGATGCCGCCAACGTTACCGAGCGTGTTCGAAACCGTCGCGCCAATCTGCTCGCGCGTGCCACCGCACAGCCAGGTAATCGCAGCACCGGCACCGCACGCAGCGCAAATAGCACCGCAAAACGCCGAGAGCGCACCAATATAGCTCTTGATATGCACGGCGATAAGATCGGACAGCATCACGGCGCGCACCAGGCGCTCGTGGTCGCAGCGCAGGTACTCGGCATACTCCATGACGGGCAGTGCGCAGGTAATGCCCTGATTGCCCGAGCCGCACACAATGGCGACCGGCAGCGCGCAACCGTTCATGCGGGCGTCGGACCCGGCGGCCGCACGGGCACGGGCACGGCAGGCGACGTCATCGGCACGAGCACCCAGCAGCGTACGACCCACCTCGGCGCCCCAAGCGTGCGCAAGGCCCTCGGCACTGATTGCGCCATTCAGCTCAATCTGACGCTCAACGGCAGCGCGGGCGCCCTCAATGTCACCGTCCTCGATAAAGTCGATGATGGAATCAATGGACATGGGCGTATCGGCGTTATCTGCCGCACGCTCGGCCACCACGCGCTCGGCGCAGGCGGCGCACTCCCCCGCCGACTTGCCGCATACCGGAATACCATCGAGCGTATGGCACGTGACATTAGTGTGGTGATCGGTAATCTCGACGACCGCGGTATGGCCCCCGGCCGTCGCAGTCACCTTGATGTAGAGGTTGGGCACACCCTCGACAAGCGACACATCGCAGTAGCCGGCGTCGGCGAGGAGCTCGGCCACGCGAGCGCGGTCTTCATCGTTAACGCTCTCGAGCACCTCGAGCGCGCTCTTAGCGTCGCCGCCCACGGCACCCAGCACGGCCGCGGCTTCAATACCGTGCATACCGCCCGAGTTGGGCACGGTCACGCTCTTAACGTTCTTGATAATGTTGCCCGAGCAGGCAACATCCATATGATCGGGTTCGCAACCGAGCGTCTGGCTCGCCAGCGCCGCTGCATAGGCAACGGCAATGGGCTCGGTGCAGCCGAGTGCACAGACAAGCTCGCGGTTCAAAACATCGCAAAACGCGGCATCACGGATGGAATCGGTAGGCATAGGTATCTCCTGCTTGCATAACGGGCTGGACTTTCAAAAAAGTTGGCTCCTTTATTTGATAACAATGCATCAAAAACCGCAACCACGGTTCCGGCGGACGGCGCTCAAGCACAAATTGGCGGCATTATTCATGAGAGGCCGGTCTTGTTGCCTGCTAAAGCGTTTGACCAAAAAACGCCCGAGCGTTTACGCAAAAGTCGCGCTATCATGCAGTCGAACGCGGTAAACACCTTTAGCATTTGCGCCGCACAGACCAGAGAGGAACCATCCATGAAGATCGGTATCGGTAACGACCACGCCGCCGTCGAGCTCAAGAACATCATTTCCGAGCACCTGAAGGAGCGCGGCTGCGAGGTCGTGAACTTTGGCACCGACACCTCCGAGAGCTTCGACTACCCCATCGCCGGTTACAAAGTGGGCAAGGCCGTTGCCAACGGCGACGTTGACCTGGGTATCCTGATCTGCGGCACCGGCGTCGGGATCAGCCTGGCTGCCAACAAGGTCGAGGGCGTACGCGCCGTCGTGTGCTCCGAGCCCTTCAGCGCCAAGCTCTCGCGCATGCACAACAACACCAACGTGCTCGCCTTTGGCGCCCGCGTCGTTGGCTCCGAGCTCGCCAAGATGATCGTCGACGAGTGGCTCGACGCCGAGTTTGAGGGCGGCCGTCACGAGCGTCGCGTTAACCTCCTCAACGAGATCGACCACACGCGCGGCCTTAAGATCGTCGACGAGGCCTAAAGATTCACAAAGCCATACGACGCTAACGCCAGCCCCCGCCCGGAAGAAACATCCGGACGGGGGCTCTTTAGTAGATTTGTGGGGGTTTACCAAAAGTCTACTGGAATAAAAAGGGCGCCGCGGATGAAGTTCCGCGGCGCCCAAGCCACACGCTAACAGCTTTAAGGAGTCAAAGCTGGTTTAGCCAAAAAAGCGCTTGATCTCGATCTCGGCGTTCTCCAGGCAGTCGGAGCCGTGGATCACGTTGGCGTTGACATCGACAGCAAAGTCGCCGCGAATGGTGCCGGGGGCAGCATCAAGCGGGTTGGTGGCGCCCATAAGGGTGCGCATCTTGGAGACAGCGGAGAGGCCGGAAACGACCATCTTGACGACCGGACCGCTCGTCATAAAGTCGCAGAGACCGCCAAAGAAGGGCTTGTCGGCCAGATGGGCGTAGTGCTCCTCGACGGTAGCGCGCTCGAGCGTGGTCATCTCCATGCGCTCGATAACAAGGCCGCTGCGCTCAATGCGAGCAACGATCTCGCCGATCTTGCGATCGCGCACGGCGTCGGGCTTAATCATGATGAAGGTCTTCTCGATAGCCATAAGGTAGCCTTTCAAGTAGGTTCGCGCGTGCCCAAGTCCCATTCCGGCACCCGCCTGGACTGCATCGTAACAGAGTTCTAGCTGCAGTTAAACAAAAAGCCGTTTATTGAAGCGTTATTATTTATTAAAGCGCTCCATATGTGTCACTTCTGTTTCGAAGCCCGACTAGAGTACCATCCGTCCCACTTTCAACTGCAACGAACAGAACGGGCGGTCGATTGTCGCCCGTGAACGCACCCCCTTCACAACCTGCGCAAATGTCCTACAGAAGTTCTCGACAAGCTCCTTCCTTCTCTATAACAAAACGGGTGCCCACCATAGCGGGCACCCGTAAAGGCAAAATATGATGAACACACCAGACAGACGCATCCAATAAGCTAATTAGCTCCGTGGCCCATCTCGACGACCTTGGATAACGAGCCAAACACACCCTCATCGGCCGCGAGCTGCGCCTCGGCGCTTCCCAACTGCACGGCAACGGCAGCAGGGGCGGTACCACCCTCGGTCGTGCGCGCGGCGACAATCGACGGGATGTCGAGTGCCTCGGTAATGTCGCGCTCAAAGAGCGGACTTGCCTCCTGAAACACCTCAAACGGCAGGTCCTCAAGATTGCAGCCGCGCTTCTCACACATCAGGACAAGATGACCCACCACGGCATGTGCCTCGCGGAACGGCAGGCCGCGCTTTGCCAGGTAATCGGCAACATCAGTGGCTGCCAAGTGGCCCACACCACACTCGCGCGCCATGGCATCCTCGTTGACGGTCCAGGTCGAAATCATTCCGGCCATAACGGACAGGCACTGCATGAGCGTGTGAGCGGTATCGAGCGCGCCCTCCTTGTCCTCCTGCAAGTCCTTGTTATAAGCGAGCGGCAGGCCCTTCATGGTCACCAGCAGCTGCACCAGGTTGCCGTACACGCGACCGCTCTTACCGCGGATAAGCTCGGCAAAGTCGGGATTCTTCTTCTGCGGCATGATGGACGAGCCGGTGGAGTAGGAGTCTGAAAGCGTGATAAAGCCAAATTCGGAGCTCGACCACAGCACGATCTCCTCGGAAAGACGCGACAGGTGCATCGCCATGACGGATCCGGCGTAATGCAGATCGAGCAGGAAATCACGGTCGGAAACCGCATCGAGCGAGTTGGGAATCACGCCCGCAAAGCCAAGTTCGGCAGCCGTCATCTGGCGATCGAGCGGATAGCTCGTACCGGCAAGCGCGGCAGCACCCAGCGGGCAGTTGTCGGCGGCATCAAAGGCGGCCTTCAGGCGCGTAAAGTCGCGCGCGAACATCCAGGAATACGCCAGCAGATGATGCGAGAGCAGCACGGGCTGAGCGTGCTGCATATGCGTGTAGCCCGGAAGAATCACCTTGTCGTACTTCTTGGCCGCATCCACCAGCACATGGCGCAGCTCAAGATTGGCCTCCATGAGCTCCTTGGCCAGCGCCTTGACGCCCAGGCGCGTATCGGTCGCCACCTGGTCGTTGCGCGAACGCCCAGTATGCAAGCGTTTGCCAGCCTCGCCGATACGACGCGTCAGCTCGCTTTCGATGGACATATGAATGTCCTCGTCGTTGATATCAAAGGTGAAGTTGCCGGCATCGATATCCTGTTCGATTCCGGTCAGGCCCTCGGCAATCGCCTGCTCGTCCTCGGCGCTGATAATGCCCTGGGCCGCCAGCATCTTGGCATGTGCCTTAGATCCGGCGATATCCTGCTTATAGAGATGTTTGTCAACCGGCAACGACGCGCCAAACTCCTGCGTGACCTCGGCCACGCCTGCCTCAAAACGACCGCCCCAAAGAGCCATGGAACCGTCCCCTTTCATCAAATCCCAAAACAAGCGCCCAAAGCAATGCGCCCTGTCGCTAAAGCGATTTCTCAACCGCTAGTTTTGTATATTCCCCACCATGTGCGAGGCCATATAGCTAATTTGCAAAGAAGTGACGCGCCATGCACTTGGCGCCCAACGTCTCCCTCCGAATGTTGCCCTGCGAACCATCGATCCAGGCCTTTAGGCTCATAGGAACGTCCTCGACCTTTGCCGCATCGAACTCGGGCGCGAGGGCAAGTAAAGCATGCGCGATAGCATTGAACATAATGGATACTCCCCATATATATAGGCGCAGGGCCGTCAAATTGATAGGAGGAGCCCCGCCGGACAACCCCGGCGGGGCTCGGACTCAGCCGCAGACGCGGCATCATATATGCGGGCGGAACGTAGGGGCCACCGATGTTAAGAAGTGTCAGCAAGCATAACGAAAGGTAGGGACCCCATGCGCCCGTTATGTATCACGCGGATGGGCCGCGCGGATACCAAAGGAAGGAGGCGCTAGGCCTGGGCGGCAGCAGAGCTGGGGCCCTGGACCTTAGCCCACGTCTTGAGCGACAGCGTATCGATCTCGATAAAGCCGGCGCTGGCCTTCTCGTCAAACGTAGTGTCGCGGTCGTAGGTAGCCAGACCGTAGTCATACAGGCTAAACGGGCTCTTGCGGCCGACGACATGGCAGTTGCCCTTAAAGAACTTCAGACGGACGGTGCCGGTCACGAACTTCTGGGTGTCGGCCATAAAGGCATCGAGCGCGTTTTTGAGCGGGCTGTACCACTGGCCGTTGTACACGGCGGTGGCCCAATCCTGCTCGAGCTTAATCTTGGTCTTGAGCAGGTCGCCCTCGACGCAGATGTCCTCGAGCGCCTTGTGGGCGGTGATGAGCGTCAGGGCGCCAGGAACCTCGTAGCACTCGCGACTCTTGAGGCCCACCAGACGATCCTCGACCAGGTCGAGACGGCCAAAGCCGTTGTCACCCGAAATCTTGTTGAGGGCGATGACGATCTCGGAGAGTTTCATCTTCTTGCCATCGACGGCGACGGGCTTGCCCGCCTCAAACTCAATCTCGGTGCAGGTCGGGGTGTCCGGCGTGTCCTCGGGGTTCTTGGTCATAACCCAGGCGTCGTCGAGCGGCTCGTTCCAGGGATCCTCCAGGTGACCGCACTCGATGGCGCGACCCCACAGGTTGTCGTCGATGGAATAGGGGTTGTCGTTGGCGCCCTCGGGAACCGGCACGTTGTGGGCGTGAGCATAGGCAACCTCATCGGGACGGCACTTCAGATCCCACTCGCGAACCGGGGCGATAACCTTAAGCTCGGGGTCGAGGGCCTTGACGGCAGCCTCAAAACGAACCTGGTCGTTACCCTTGCCGGTGCAGCCGTGGGCGACGTAGGTCGCGCCAAACTCGTGAGCGACCTCGACAAGCTTCTTGGCGAGCAGCGGGCGAGACAGCGCGGAGAGCAGCGGGTACTTGTTCTCGTACATGGAGTTTGCGGCGATGGCCTTAGTCAGGAACTCATCGGAGAACTCGTCGCGCAGGTCGAGCACCTGGCAATCGAGAACGCCCAGGTCAAGCGCCTTCTGCTTCTTGGCATCCAAGCCGGTCTCCTCCTGGCCCACGTTGCCGCAGACGCAAACGACATCGAGATTCTTCTCGTCCTGGAGCCACTTGACACATACGGATGTATCAAGACCACCGGAATATGCGAGAACGACTTTTTCCTTGCTCATGGCTGTTTCCTTTCGCCCTTGGTAGCTAGTTAGAACATCGGTCAGTTGCAAGTCATTTCGAGGTCAAAAAACCGTGCAATATCAGGTTAAATAGCAAAAAGCAGCACAGCATGCTCTAGAAACGTGCGTTTATATCGTGCTAAAACCCAACGACCTCAAAATGACTCTGTTGGGGCATTTCACCCCATACGAACAGAGACGATTGTTATCGTCGTCGGGAAATTGCGCGCTGGCGTCGGATGGCATTATCTGCAGTGGTGATGATCTTTACGAACTGCATCTGCCTCTCCTTTCACCTATCGCCGGGCGCAATTCTAATATCGTAAACGGTACCTTTTCTTCGGTAAGCGGTTGTATTTCCGTCTCCGTTTTCGATGGTCGCTATATTACGCTAAAGTGCCCGCAGCACAAGCGACAAATTCAAATTTCTGAAAAGTTTTTTCATTACTTTGTGAAGCGTGGTGCAAATACGCTCCGTTCCTGCGACAATACGCTCAGTTACTGGTTGATGGTTATAACGTCTGAAACAATTTCGAAACGAAAGGCGCGCTTTTATGCAAACTTACGAATCGGACACCAATATCGGAAGCATTAAGATTCTCGCCGTCGACATGGACAAGACGCTGCTCACCGACAAGCGCGTGTTGCCGCAGGGTCTTGATGAGCGCCTGGACAAGCTCGCCGACGCAGGCATTGTATTCTGCCCCGCCAGCGGACGCCCCGCCCCCAAACTCGAGGAAATGTTCGAGAGCATTAAGAACCGCCTTGCTTTTTGTCCCGACAACGGAGCCTGCGTCATCTATCGCGGCAGCTATATCTATAAGAGCAACATCGATGTGGCGCTGTATCAGCAGGTGCTCGCCCGTGCCTCGGAGGACCCGCGTGCCGTTCCCGTCTTGTGCTGCTACGACGAGTTCTATGTGCTCGCCCGCGACCATCAGTACCACGACGAGATCAGCGTGTACTACAACACGATCAACTACGTCGATAGCTTTGAGGGCCTTGATATCGAGTCCAACAAGATTTCGATCTTCTTCCCCGCCTACGATGCCGAGCCAGCGTTTCGCGAGGACTACAGCCCCGAGTTCTCGGACAAGCTCTACGTCACCAACGCCGGGCGCGAGTGGATCGACTTCATGAACCTGGGCGTCGACAAGGGGTCGGGCGTCGCGCACCTGTGCGACCACCTGGGCATCGATATCGCCGACGCCGCCGCCGTGGGCGACACCTACAACGATATTCCCATGCTCGAGCGCGTCGGGCATAGCTTTATCGTGGACAATGCCGAGGAGCACATGAACGCGCATGCCAAGTGGCGCATTCCGAGCAACAACGACGGGGGCGTACTGACGCTCATCGACGCCATCCTGGCGGCTCGGTAGCCGTCCCATCGGGCCTGGCCGGGCGGCACGGGATAACTTTTCGCTCGGTCAGGTCCTGCGCAAGACGAAAGCCACATTAAGTGGCTTTCTTTGCGTGCGGAATCTACGAAAAGTTAACCCGTGCCGCCCGGCCAGGCCCTAGGTTTACTTTCCTGCCGCCAAGATGGCGTCTTGAGTGTCTAGATACTTAGCTGAAATGATTTGAGCAGAGGGGAGCCCCTTGTTGGAAGGGGCTCCCCTCTGTTTTGGTTACTGTGGGACAAATTAATCAGTAGTGTTTGTCCCAAATCTTAAGTATGTGGGGGCTTACGTCTTGGGCGAGCTTGCCTTACGGAGCGCTTTCCTATTTGGCGTCGGCCCAGGTTATGCCGGTACTGGCTTCGGCGATTAACGGTACGCGGAGGTCTACTACGTGCTCCATGACGTCGCGGACCATCGCGGTGAGCGCCTCGACCTCATCCACTGGGCACTCAAAGTCCAGTTCGTCGTGCACCTGCAAGATCATGTGGGCGGCAAAGCCTTCTTCTTCCAGACGGCGACTCACACGAGCCATCGCAATTTTGATGATGTCTGCTGCGGTGCCCTGCATGGGATGATTCATGGCCGTACGCTCGCCAAAGCCGCGAAGCTGCGGATTTTTGGCCTTAAGCTCCGGAATGTGGCGACGGCGGCCGTACATGGTCTCAGCGTAGCCCGTCTGCTTGGCACGTGCCACCACGTTGTCGAGGAACGTACGCACACCCGGGTAGGCCTCGTAGTAGCGGTCGATCATGTCGCGTGCCTCGGCCATCGAGATATGCAGCGACTGCGATAGGCCGTAAGCCTGCTGACCATACACGATGCCAAAGTTCACGGCCTTGGCGCGGCTGCGCAGGTCGGGCGTCACCTCGGACACCGGCACGCCAAACACGCGCGCGGCCGTCTCGGCATGGAAGTCCTCGCCCTCGTTAAAGGCGCGCACCAGATGCTCGTCACCAGAGAGATGCGCCAGCAGACGCAGCTCGATCTGCGAGTAGTCCACCGCCAAAAAGACGCTTCCCTCGCCTGCCGAAAACGCCGTCTTGACAGTACGGCCCAGCTCCGAGCGCGTCGGGATGTTCTGAAGGTTCGGGTCGCTCGAAGACAAACGCCCCGTCGCGGTGATGGTCTGGTTGTACGTGGTGTGCACACGCCCGTCACCACGGCGCAGCGGGCCCAGCGTGTCCAGATAGGTCGACTTAATCTTGGACTTCTCACGCCAGTCCAAAATCAGGCGCACGATCTCGTGGTCGCGGGCAAGGTCGCTCAGCACCTTGGCGTTGGTCGAATAGTAGCCGCGCTTGGTCTTTTTGAGGCCCTTGGTCGGAAGTCCCATAACATCAAACAGCACGTGCGAGAGTTGCATGGGGCTGCCGATGTTAAAGGTCTCGTCGCCGGCCAGGTCGCGAATGCTGCGCTCGACATCGGCAATCTGGGTCGCCAGGCCCTCGGACAGACTGTGCAGGCGGTCGGGGTCCACGAGCATGCCCGCGCGCTCCATCTTGGCAAGCACCGGCACGAGCGGCATCTCGATCCCATCGAACACGTTGGCGGCGTTCTCGCGGGCCATGCGGTCACGCAGCGGTGCAACCAGCGCCAGCGTCAAGGCCGCCGTGCGAGCGGCGGGCGCAGGAGCGTCCTCGCCAGCACCCTCTGCGCCGCGCGCCGCAGGCAGCGCCATCTGCAGATACGTATCGGCCAGATACACCTCGTCAAACTCGGAGCGATCGGAATCCAGCAGATAGGCAGCGACCACGGTATCGAAGATACGCGTGGAATCGGCAGCGAGCGGATCCATGAGCTCGGGCTCGGAAGAATCGATGGGCGAAAGCTCGTGCAGCAGCGCCTTCATATCCGGGCTCGCCACACGGCCTTCCATAAACAGACGCGCGAGCACGCCGGCAATCACGCCGTGGGCGAAGTTGAAGCCCTCAACCTCAGCCGCCGCACCACTGTCGCCCTCCTCGAGCGCAAACAGGCCCTTGGACGTCGCCAACCACAGCGTGCGCGTCAGCCCAAAGAGCGCGCCCTCTTCCTTGTCATCGTCCACCACGGCGGCGACCCACTCGCCGGCATCAATCACGCGGGAGACCTCAGCCGCAACGGCACCAAGCGCGCCAGCATCGCCGGCGGCTGCGCGCAAAACGGCGGGAATCTCAAACGTGCTGGCAGCTGCCCCGCCCTCGCCGCCGATCAGCGCCAAGAAACGGTTCTGCATGGCGGTGATACCAAGCGTGCCCAGCGCCGCGGAAACCTCATCGGCGGAAAACGCCGGGAAGGACGTCGCCTCAAAATCGAGCTCAACGGGTGCATCGGTGCGGATGGTCGCCACCTTACGGCTCAGCAGCGCGTCGTC